>JASHON010000029.1 GCA_030041095.1 Terriglobia bacterium | reverse complement strand
TCACCGCCCTGGCCCATCACTTGGCCTGCCTCCTGTATCGCATGCTCCGGTTCGGGACTGAATACCACGACAAAGGGATGGAACACTACGAACGCAAATATCGCGAAACGCAGATGAAATGGCTTCAAAAACAAGCTGCCGCCCTCAACATGCAACTCATTGCCATGCAGTCGGTTGCCAAGTGAGTTTATGCAGAGCGCAACGAAACATCTCTCTATTTCTCATAAAAGGAAACGCCGGGGCCCTTCGCGGAGCTGACCCTGAGACCTTTTAGTTTACCAATGTAGCCTATTATAGTCAAGATGAGTGGCGGAAGGATCGTGTCCAGAGCCTGTGTTGCGTGCGAAACGGAGTAGAGCCTGTAAACAACGAATGTCCTTCTGAGCGTAACGAAGAATCCGAGCATTTGTTTCCAAAGAAATGCAGAGATGCTTCGCTTCGCTCAGCATGACAAACTGGCCTTTTTCCGCAGCCTGCTCAGCCCGAGACCAGCAAGAATGGGCTCGAAGACTTGGGACAAAATCATCGTGAACCGCGAGCGCACAACCAAAATTTGGGGTGCGCTACGCCCGGCAATTTATCCGTCGCGGCGAGATAGTCTCCGCGTACGCGAACAATCATTGCGCCGGCTTCGGCCCAGGCTGCGTCCGCTGTTGGCCGACATACGCGGGCAGTTTGGTTCCGGCTTGAAGCTGTGTTAGCCTCACAGTAAACATCAGCTTCGTGGAGGGGTTATGAAGAGATATTTATCCACACTGCTTGTCTGCATGTTGCTTGTGTCGCCGTTGTGCCTTGCCGCTGTCCGTGGCCATAAATCGATGTACGCCGCCGGCACCCTCGCAAACCTCACCAAGGGCGAGATGGGACGGCTTCAAACCTCCGCAACTGCGTTGGTCTTCAGCCCAGACAAAGGCGAAGCTGTAACAATTCCGTACAGCGCTATCACCGCGATGGATTACGGAGAGCACGCCGGACGGCGCGTCGGTTCGACCGTCGCGCTCGGTGTTACGACTCTTGGTGTGATGGCATTGCCGATGCTGCTTTCGAAGAAGAAGCGCCACTACCTGACCGTTTATCTCAACAACGATCCCAAAGTTGTTGCGGAAGAGCGAGACCGGTTGGCGAAAGATCCGAAGGCAGTCGCCAAGGGAGACGTGGCCATCTTCGAGATCAATAAGCATGACTACGCCGATCTTATTTCGGTACTCCAGGCTAAAACCGGCGTGGCAGTTCGAGAAGAAGAATCCAAGCGGTAGCTGACGGCTTGGTCTCCCGTCGCGGATGAACCACGTCCTTCGGATTGACCCACAAAGTCGGCCTGCTCGCAAGGGGAGCTAAGCCTTCTCGCTTATAATGTGAGGCTATGAGCACGGCTCGCATCGCAAACGGAATAAAAAACGGCAGCACAGGCGCCAATCTCGGCTTCGAGGCGCAGCTCGGGTGGATTGCATGGTAGCGCTGGCCTTGAAAGGATCCGCAAGCACGATTACATGCTGACGCCCGGCCGCTATGTTGGAGCCCAGGCTAAAGAAGACGATGGCGAGCCGTTCGGCGAAAAGATGAAGCGGCTTGCGGCTCAATGGCGCGACCAGCAAACCGAAGCGCATAACCTGGATCGGGCCATTGCTCGGAATTTGAAGGAACTTGGATATGACCGCTAACGACTTACTCAAAGACAAGCGGGAAGAGATTTTGCAGATCGCCGCAAAGTACGGAGCCCGCAACGTGCGGGTGTTTGGCTCGGCTGCTCGTGGGGAGGCAGGCGAGGATAGCGATATCGATTTTCTCATCGAGATGGAACCCGGGAAGTCGCTGTTGGATTTAGCCGGTCTAGAGGCAGAATTCGAAAGCCTCTTGGAGCGCCAGGTCGACGTGGTCACCGAAGGCGGACTGTACTGGCTTCTACGCCGGCGCATCCTGAAAGAAGCTCGTGCGCTATGACCAAGGACCCCCGTGTGTATCTTGCCCACATCTTGGAGTGCATTGAGAAGGTCGGGCGATTCACTGCGGACGGTAGGGGCCGCTTTTTTCGGGACGCCATGATCCAGGATGCCGTATTGAGGAACTTCGAGGTCATTGGGGAAGCCGCTAAGCGGCTAAACAACGACTACCGGGCGGCCCACCCGGAGATCCCCTGGCGCGCGCTGGCTGGCTTGCGTGACGTGCTCATCCACCAATACGAAGGCGTGGACGTTGCGAGGGTGTGGACGATCGTGGAGAACGATTTGCCCGGACTGAAGCGGGCCATCGCGGCGCTGCTGCCACCGCTTGACCAGCTTGAGCGTGAATTGGCAGGCGAAGACAACCCGCCGGATAACGACCAATCATGAGTCATAAGATGGCACAACCGCGAGAGCAGCAGGTGCAGGCGCGCAAGCTGGATGAAGCGATTGCCCGAGACCTGAAGGGACTCGGATATGGCGAGTAGAGTGCGCTTTCGCGCGCATGCGCTGCGCCGCATGTTCGAGCGAGGCATTAGCGTGGAGGATGTGGAAGCTGTTTTGGAAAGCAGAGAAGCGATCGAAAGCTATCCGGATGACCAACCGTATCCCAGCCGCCTCCTGCTTTGGGGAGTTGACGTAGCGCCGGCTTCCAGCCGGCAACTCCCTTCAATTCAACGGAGGCCGGCAAGATGCCGGCGCACCATTCGCGGCGGCGCCGAGTTTTTCCGCAGCCTGTTCAGGCGGAGGAAATCATGAAGTGTGTCGTCTGTAAGACGGGGCAAACGCGGCCTGGAAAGACCACGATTACCCTTGAACGAGGAAACTTGACGTTGGTTTTCAAGGGCGTTCGTGCAGAGGTCTGCGAGAACTGTGGCGAGGCCTACGTGAGCGTCGAGCGGAGCCGCGAGCTGCTGGCAAGCGCAGAGGCGGCCGCGCAGGCAGGTGTGGAGGTAGAAGTCCGCGAATTTGTGACGGCCCAGGTCCAATGAGGGACACGGGGCCGCTACGTCGGCGCGGAAGCTCTGAAAGATGACGGTGAGCCACTCGACGAGAAAATGGGGCGGCTCACAGCGGAACTGATGGAACAGTTTGCAGCGAGCACGAAACTGGAAGAGCAGGTACGTCGGGACCTTAAAAGCCTGGGATATGGGCGGTAGTAAAGCATGTACGCTCGTTGCCGGCTTAGAGAAGAGCGAGGGTCATTTTTGCCGTTGACAACACAAAGCAGCTCTGGGTATATTGTTACTGGTATTTTCTCCCCGTCGGATCAGCCGCAAGGCCTCCGGCGGGGTTTTGCTTTTGAGGGGGTTGCGGATGGCTGCTGAGCCTCCCGTAAAGCAAACCGTTGCGTTTATCGACGGACAGAACCTCTTCTAAGCCGCCAAAAAAGCCTTCGGCCACCGGTTCGCAAATTTCCTGACACGCTCGAACGGCTCGAAAAGCTGGTGGCAGGATGACCCCCAACCATTCGACGGAAAGATGTTTTCAGTTTGACGGAAAAATCGCGGCAGAAAAAAAGTGTAAGGTCGCGCTGCAGACGCTTTTCAAGTCCATGCTCCACCGCCTGATGACGGGCAAGATTCGCGTCCCAGAGGCGGTCACGAGTCGATGATGAGGAACAGCACGGGGAGCATCAACGAGCAGGGGAGCGCAATTCTCTTAACTTACTTAAAATAAGCTTGTTAATAGAGTTCCATGGTGGACAATTGCCTGTGTAGGATTGGTTTCCTATTGCTTAAATCGCGCGCATGCAGGCATATTTGCCTATATGAACCTATTTGCTTTGACTGGCAAACCGGCATATGCTGGCAAACGTGACGAAAACCGAGATACTACAGGCACTCCGGGACAATCAGCCCTTCAAGGGCTTGGGCGATGTGCGTGCCGAAAACGTGATCGAGCCGCCGGGCGAAGCTGCCGGAGAGTTTGATGCGCAGTTCGACCTCCGATTCGCCGACATGAATGTCAAGGCGTACGTAGAGGCCAAAACCAGTTGTACGCCGAAGCAGATTGAACAAATAGTACCCTGGCTTTCACGAATGAAGGCAGTGCGAAGAGATGCGGCGTTCGCTCTGCTCTGTCCGGCACTATCTTCACGATCACAAGCCCTCTGTCTCGAGAAGCGGATTGACTTCATAGATCTCGCGGGTAATATCTCTATCAACGTTCCCGGAAAGCTTCTGATCCAGCGAACGGGGCAAAACGCGCCTGAAAAGGTCGACGCCCCCTTTTACCGAGACCCATTCTCCGGCAAGTCCTCTCGCATTCTCAGGGTGCTGCTCGAAAAGCCCCGGCCTTCGACATTGAGCGGGATTGCTGAAGAGCTCAAGAGCGAAACTCAGCGTGCCCCATGCCCGGCCCTCAACTTCGAAGTCAGCGCCGGGCTTGTGTCGAGGGTCCTTCGCAGCCTTGAGGAGCAACTTCTGATCATCCGTAAGCCAATGACGCGCGAACTTGACCAGGATCTGCCCGGCAGAAAGAAAGAGGGCGTTGGCGCGCGCCGGAATCCGATCGCGGTGCCCGAGCCGAAACGGCTTTTGGATGCGTGGGCGGAGAAGTACAAGGAGCGTTTCCGCTGGAATCTGCGCAAAGCGGTGACCCTGCAGAATCCATTTGGCGCTGACATAAAGTCTGTGCAGGCCGGATTAAGCAATATCTACTACGCTTCGAGGCATGTGTTTGATCCAGTACCGGCGGATGTTGTCGCTGGGTCAACCGAGGTCCAACAACCTCCGCTCTGCTATGCGTTCACGAGTGCCGCGGCGACCAGTGTAACTGCGCCTTTCGTCGAAGTGGACGTGATCGA
Source organism: Terriglobia bacterium (assembly GCA_030041095.1). Taxonomy (GTDB): domain Bacteria; phylum Acidobacteriota; class Terriglobia; order UBA7540; family UBA7540; genus JASHON01. The sequence goes on along the minus strand of JASHON010000029.1, from coordinate 106,808 downwards.
CCTGTTCATTGCAGACAAAGCCGCGGCCGGTGGGCTTCAGAAAGCGATCACCGGACCCGGTACCGGCCCGGAGTTGAGAGTCATACCCCCGTATGACGAGGGTGTCTTTCTCTACGCCAGCCAGGTAGACGGTGTGCCCATAGTTTCCGATATTCAGGCGTACCTGGATTTGTACGCACGGGGCGGCCGCGATCTGAAGCAGGCCGATTATCTGTTTGAGAAGCGGATAGCTCCCGCCTGGGCACGCAAATGATCCCGGAGCCGCAGCGCACCTATCTCCTCGAATTGTTTACAGCGCTGGGCCCTGTGGCAGACGGGATGACTCTGGCCGGAGGGCAGGCGGCGCGCTTTTGGGTCGCCACGCCGCGCGCCACGCGAGACTTGGACTTTGTTCTCGACGTTACATACCTTCGCAGATATAAAGCTCGAATCGCCCCGATCCTGGCAGGGTTAGGATATGCGCCGGTGGATACTGCCCGGAATTTCCAGTTTGAGAAGCTTGTTCCGAATTCAAGCGAGGTCATGCGGATTGAGTTTCTGGCGCCCGCCGAATTCGGCCGCAAGAATCAGATTCGCGTCAATGTTCAGGAGGGAATTCACGGGCGGGCATGTACGGGCGGTTCAATTGTGCTCACGGAAACGGACCAGCACGAGATTGAAGGCGTACTGCCGGATGGAACGCCAGCGACGGCCCGCATTCGAGTGACGCGGCCTCACGCCTTGACGATGCTGAAGCTTATCGCGCTGGACGAACGTTACCGCAACATTCGCGGAGCGCCCCATGGAGAACACGATCGGCAGGAGGCACGAATACATACAGGCGACGTCGTCGCCGTAATGAGCGCGCAGCGTGACCTTCATCAATTCCGAGAGCGGTTCGCCGCACAGTTTCGGGAGGGCCTCGAACTGAGGAATCGCGCGTATCAAATCATCCGTGATTATTTCGGTGAGCGCAGCGCACCCGGTGTGGTGTTGTACTCGGAGGCACTGGTGAGGGACCGGGCAGCCGACAGTGTCAGAGACCTGGACAGTGAACTGCGCCGCGCTCAGAGGCTGGTTTCATTCCTGCTTCCTGACGTGCGATCTTGAGCTTGTAAAGGACATGCGTCCGAGCGCGACGTGACAGAGGAAGGAAGACCGAACTTGAGCCGGAGCTTTTCATCCAGCTCATCAAGCAGCGCCGTCGATGCTACCAGCGTGAAGGATTCGAGAAAGGCGAGGTCCAGGAAGATGGCCGGAAGTCCGCCGAACATCAGGGCTGAGACGTAGACATTGGTATCGGCGACGACGCGGGTCATCGGGTGGAAGACCGGTGCTTTTCGCGGCGGTATTCATCGGAGACTCGCTCAACGTCCGTCTCACTCTTGATTCCGAGGGCACGCCCGCGCGCGCGGGTGCGCTTCACCAGTTCGCGCCATTCGACCTCACCCTGCATATAGCGCCGCAAGGCTTCGCGGAAGAGTTCGCTCATGGTCCGTTGCTCGCTCCGGGCGATCTCCTGGGCCTGGCGCAGGAGCTCGGGCGGCAGGGTGATGGAGATGGTCTTGGCAATGCGCATGTCTGACATTGTAAAACAGTGATGTACAATGTCAAGGTCTCACCGCTTCCCTGCCGCCCAACAGCGCATGATAACGCCCTTTATCATACACTTCTCAGACTCGCCCACTAACAGGCTTACGGCTTGGCCTTGGATTGGTAGTCTCAACGTGAACGCGTAGCAGAATTACTTCCGATTTCATCGACCGCCTTGCCCGAACTCCGGGAGCACCGTCGCCTTGCCCGAACTGATCCCGTTAAACCCGAAGACGCCCGATTCATGGCAGCGTAGACTCCTGGCGTGACCCCGAAGTGCAGCCGGAAACGGCGAGTGAATTCGGAGAGGTCTGTGAAGCCTGAAGCAAGCGCAGCATCAAGAACGGTGGCGGAGCCCGAGCTGAGATAACGGCCCGCGAGCGGGAGGCGCCGGCTAAGAACATACTGCCACGGTGTCTGACCCGTTGTACGCACGAACGTGCGGAGGAAATGATAGCGGCTCAGGCTGACCGCGCTGGCAAGCCGGGCAAGCGAGAGGGGCTCAGCGATGTTTTGTTCTATGATCTTGAGCGCTGCGGCAATCCTCCGTTCATCGGACGGAGTGACATCGATGCGCGGCGGACCTTCCGGGCAAGAGACGAGAGCGGCCTCAGCCATCCGCAAGGCCAACTCCTCTTCCCCGCCAGGATTTCTGCCGTCTGCAAGGGCCTGCACGTCGGCAATCAGCCGAGCGAGTGACTGCGCCGAGGGAATGCGGACACCAGGCAGCCGAGTCGACGTCACCCCGGGAAGTTCCCGCGCAAAATCCTCGATCCACTCGTCGTCAAAATAGAAGGCGATACAGCGGTCGCCGCAGCCATAATCGTGGGAACAGCAGAACTGGGCACGGCGCCTGCCAAGAAGCAGCGAGCCCGGAGACAAGAGCGCACGGCCACGGGAGCTACGGTAAGCGAACGTGCCCGAGAGCACGGCCGAGACAGCGAATCGCGCGTGCTGCTCCTCGAAGGGCCGATCCGAAGGGCCTGCCCGGCACACTTCGTCGCTGATCCGCCAGCCGGCGCCTTCCGCGAGGAAACGTGATGTGGAGATCTGCATGGCGCATGTACCCTCCCGATTTTAGCAATATTCCCCAAGCCCGGCCATGCGGATGTGCGTACGATAACGGTCAGGATGAATCGACGCACCTTCATTCCGGCCGGCGCTTCGCTACCGTTGCTCTTACATTCACGAATGGAGCCTATCGACATGACGTTTTCCGAGAAGAACGCCGCCCGCGCAGTCACGTGGCAGCGGAACGGCGAAACCCTGAGTTTCGAGCAAGCACAGTTTGTCTCGACTGCAACGGGGCCGCACATGACGGGCACCGTTTTGGCCGCGCAGGATGGCGCGCCTCTGCGGGTGGACTACCGCATCGAATGCGACGAGCACTGGAAGACTCGCCGTGTCTATGTCAAACAATGCATGGGCGGCATGCGCAGAACGCTGTTTCTCGAACAAGAAAACGATGAACGGTGGTTGAGAGATGGCCGCGTTGATGAAGCGCTGACGGGCTGTACCCACGTGGACCTGGGAATCAGTCCGTCCACTAACACTCTGCCAATCCGCCAGCTCTCGATGGCGGTGGGCGGGGCCAGCGAAATCCAGGCTGCATGGATTCGCTTTCCGGAGCTTACTGTGACTCGGGCGTGCCAGCGTTATCGCCGAGTTTCCGAACGGCAATACCAATATCAGAACCTGGACAGCGGTTTCACATCGTCGATCATCGTGGACGCAGATGGTTTGGTGGAGGAGTACAGCGGTGTGTGGACCCGGGTGGCAGAGGGTCCCGCAGCACCGGATACGCCGGACAGTGAAACGTCTCCTCTGTTTTTTTCAATCAGTCATTGCACAGCGGGCCTGGCCCGACGCTAAAGAGCGCAACCTGCGGAGAGTGACGCAGGCGAATATCGCCAACTTACCGGCGGGAGAGAGCATTGGTGACTCTGGTCTTAGCTTGCCATCTGACCCTGGGTGGGATGCTTCTTTGCAAGCTTCCGGCCCAGCGTAAGGTCTATCAGGTGGTGATCGATACAGGGTCTAACGTAACCAGCTTCGTCGATGCCCGGGTTCTGCGGGTGACCTTATCGAACGGCAAGCGGATGAAGATCAAACCTCGCCGCGAGATATTTCCAGTGAGTCAGTACAATGCGCTGTCATTGAAGAGCGAACGGATTGACGGCATCGTCGGTGAAGACGTGTTGAGCAAGTTTCGATCGCTGACGATCGACTATCACCGAGAAAGAATTACCCTGGTGAAGTGAGAGTGTAATCGGCGATCAAGCAGAAGGCAGGGTGTAGCGCGAACCTGCGTTCTTCAGGCTTGCGGTGCCCGCTTTCCGTCTACGCCTTCTTTCGCTCCTCCATATAGGCGCGCAGCAGAGCGTTGATGCGGGTCTGATAGCCTAACCCCTGGCTTCTATACCATTCCACCACATCGCTATCGATTCTCAGTGTGAGCAGCTTTTTCCGCACGACCGGCTTCAGACCCCGCCGCACTACGGCACGAGCAAACATCTCCGGCGTCAGCTCTGGAACATCAGAGAAATCGATTTGGTTATCTTTCAGCGCGTCGACTCGCTTCCAATCAGTCCGCGGTTTCCTTGAAGTAACTCGCTTCTTCATTATTTAGTCGCCTTTCGGACGGAAATGATTCGGATCGTCTCCTGGGTCTCGGTATGCGCGATCACCACGACGCGACCGCTGAGTAGAGCCAAAGTGATGAAGCGGGGCTCGCCATAATCAAACCGGTCATCCAAGACCGTGAGCGTGGCGCCGGTCAACGCCTTTTCGATTTCCACGAAGTCGATTCCGTGCTTCTGAATGTTGGATTGCCTTTTGGCTTCATCCCATTCATATCGCATAGAAGTAGTGTAGGTACGTGATGTAGCTACGTCAATCCGATGATGATGGCGTCGCACGCGACTCGTGGGCGCGTGGCTCACTTCGTCGGCTCATCGTACCTCTGACCAGCGGTCAAGTGCCGGCTGACGGAGCAAGCGTAGCGCGGACCACCGAATGTGTGGTCCGCGTCTCTTCGGCGTCGCCCGCTGCAACCCTGGTGGTCTGCGCTACGCGTGCTCTTGATGATGAGAAGGTATTCGCGGCCGCTCGTCACCTTCACCGGCCAGCGATAGAGGGATTGGACCGGCGATGTGATGTTGACGCAGGCGCAGAGACGCGCCTCGACAAACGTCCGCTTCTTTGCAAGCTTCCCGCCCAGCGTAAGGTCTATCAGGTGGTGATCGATACGGGGTCTAACGTAACCAGCTTCGTCGATGCCCGGATTCTGCGGGTGACCCTATCTCCGATATTTGTGCGACCGGCGGGAGGCTTCTGCCGAAATCTCGCAGCCGGCCAGGAAGAAGGTGATGCGCTGCGCAACGCGAAACCGGGCTTGCGGAAGGAGCATCGTGCACAGGCGACGCCGTTCTATTGGGCGGGATTCATGACGGTGGAAGATGGCACGGCACGAGTGGAAACCAGACGAAGGTAACCGCTTTCAGCCAAGCCATGGCTGAGCGGGACGGGTTGCCGGTCGAGGTTTCCGGAACAACTTCCGAGTGCGTTATCCGGGAGCCTCTGCGATCGATTCACAAAGCCGACTTATGTACCCACTGTGCCTTTCACAGAAATGCTCACAACTCGTGTTCTTGTTAGCAGCCACCGCTGAGAGGGAGCAGACCGTTTGCATGAGGTGTGCGGGAAAGCAGCCCCAGCGGCAACAACAAGGTTCAGTACCCCAAATGCTGCAGGGCCATCTGCGCGGTCCGGTTGAGTTCCGCCTTCGTTGAACCATTGGCTGCCTGGATGGATAGACCGGCGATTATCGTCGACAGATACCGGGTGTAGTCGTCCACATTGATGCCCTTCGGCAACTCTCCGCTCTTCCGCGCTTTTAGAAGGCGGTCCCTTAAGGCGACTTGATTCTGTTTACGAATCTCCGTCATGAGATCTCTGGCTGGCGTAGCGTCCAGGCTGCAGCCCACCGCCCCCGCCAGCGTCATGCAGGTGGGCGGATGGCCGGGCGCGGTGAGGAACGCAACCGTGTTTGAGAAGAGCGCACGAATGAACTTTTCGAGTGTCGGTTCCTGCAGGGCCTTACCTGTGTAGATCGCTCGCTGCTCCATATAACGCTCTACCGCGAGCTGGAACAAGGCGTGTTTATCGCCGAAGGCCGCGTAGATGCTTGACGGATTTAGACCCATCGCTTGCGTAAGGTCGGCTATAGAAGTGCCCTCATAGCCTCGCTCCCAAAAGAGGAGCATTGCAGCTTCCAGTGCCGCGTCTCTATCGAAGTTGATCGGTCGTCCCGTCTTTCTGTTCCCTGTTTTCATGCGTTTGCCTGTCACTCTTCCTATTAGACTCCAAAATCTTGTAACCGATGCACCCCTCGCGACATCTGTAATGAGTGTTCCAGATTACCCGGAGGGACCACGCAAGGTTGAAATCCGGTGCAATGGCAGTTTCAATTCACGAAAGGAGCAATTATGGGAAAGCTTGAGGGTAAGGTTGCAGTCATCACGGGTGGTTCGAGCGGCATGGCGCTGGCCACTGCCAAGTTGTTTGTTGAAGAAGGCGCCTACGTTTTCATCACGGGCCGGAGGCAGGAGGCGCTCGACGAGGCCGTTAAGCTGATTGGCCGGAACGTGACCGGCGTGCGCGGCGACGCGGCCAATCTCGACGACCTCGACCGCCTGTTCGAAACAGTCAAACGGGAAAAGGGCAAGATCGACGTCCTGTTCGCGAGCGCCGGCAGGGGCGAAGCCGCCAAACTGGGCGAGATTACCGAGCAGCACTTCGATGCGGCCTTCGGCCTGAATACGCGCGGTACGCTGTTTGCGGTTCAGAAGGCGTTGCCGCTGTTCAACGATGGCGAATCGATCTTCATGACCGGGTCAGTCGCTTCGGTGAGAGGTTTTCCTGGTTTCGGCGTGTATTCGGCGAGCAAGGCGGCATTGCGCTCATTCGCACGCACGTGGCTCAACGAACTGAAGGGCAGGAATATCCGGGTGAACGTGCTGAGCCCGGGGCCGATCGCCACACCGATGCAAGACCAAGTTCTCACCGAGGAGGCGAAGCGGACGTTCGAATCCCTGATCCCGCGGGGAAAGATGGGTCGCCCTGAGGAAATTGCGACGGTCGCGCTGTTTCTTGCTTCAGACGATTCGAGCTTCGTGAATGGGGTGGAGTTGTCCGTCGACGGCGGCATGTCGGCCATCTGAAAGGCGAATCTCGGTGAGTGCATCATCGCCGAGTCGCTTACCGACCTACTCTACGTGCGACGCCTGCGTTTCTCACCAGCCTGGGGTCGCACGAGATAGGCAGTATTTATGATTCCCGTATGGTCGACTACACGGAAGTAGTTTCCGTGTAGTGCGTCATTCGCGCGGAGGCGTTGGGGAGAGCAGATGTCGCAAGGCGGGTCGGCTGCGAGCCGGGCTACGCACCTTGGCTTGTTGCTGATCGGTAGTGCAGGTAAACCATCCCGTTACGAAAGCGACGTTCGTCCTGGAGTGCCAGGCCAAAGCGGACGCCGCTCGGGAAGGCACGATTTCCTTCCCCCACAATGATTGGTGCAACGAACAGGTGACAAACGTCTACCAGGCCGGCGTTGAACGCGTGGGCAGCGAGCGTAGGGCCGCCCACTGCCAGGTCCGCGGCCGCCGTGGCTTTCATCCGCTCGACTGCCTCAGCCTCGAAACATCGCTCAATACGCGTTTTAGGAGTGGAGGCAACCTTCAGAGTTTTGGAATAAACTATCTTGTCTGCGGCACGCCAGATATTCGCGAAATCCTGCCAAGTCGAATCATCCCAGTCCGCAAAGACGGACGGCCGATCACCCGTCTCCATGGTCTGCCAGACGGCCATCACCTCGTACATGCGGCGTCCGTAGAGATAGGTACCGACCGGGCGTAAGAGTTCCTTGATGAAGGAGAATTCTTCTTCGTCCGGCTGGGTCCAGTCGAAGCTGCCATCTTTGTCCGCAACGTAGCCGTCGAGCGACATGTTTATGATGTAGATCAGCTTCGCCATCGTAGGCTCCCGGCGCAAGGCCATGCTCCCGATACTTACGAGTCTGTCCAATTAGTTTGGCCGAAAGGATTATATAGGGTGCTTCGCGTGCCGTTCGAGTTTACCTCATACGCAGTCAGAAGGTGATGCTCGACGCTGACCTTGCGCAAGAGAAGCAGGGGCTAAAGCCCTCTCTCCTTCAGCATCTTTGCGGCATGACTGAAGTCATGCCCTGATACGACGCCACTTCGATCAATCCAAGAATGTAGAAACTGGCGGCCGAGCCGTACCAAGCGCCTTGACCGGTCTCGGGCCGTTATTCCGTTCGTGATAACTACGGCTATAGGGTTAAACCGGCTATTCGTGGCGCAGGGCGACCATCGGATCGACTTTGGCCGCGGGCCTGGCGGGAATCCAGCACGCGAGCAGCGCAACGCCGGTGAGGAACAGGGACACTGCCACAAACGTAAGCGGGTCCGTGGGCTTGACGTGAAAGAGCACACTTGACAGAAACCTCGTCAGTGCCAGCGCTCCGGCCAGGCCAATTCCTATCCCAATAAGCGCCTGCCGCAATCCCTGAACGACCACGAGCCTGAGGACATCTATTCGTTGTGCTCCCAGCGCCATTCGGATGCCGATCTCGTGCTCGCGCTGCCGGGCCCAATATGAAACGACGCCATAGATTCCCACTCCGGCCAATACGATGGCGATCAGGCCGAAAACGCCGATCAGTTGCAGCACAAAGCGTCTGGAGGCTGCTTCCTTGGACACCCATTGATCCATGGTCTTGACGGCGGTGACAGGCTGATCTGGGTCAACGCTCCAAACAGCTTTTTCGACCAAGCGGATTGACATTGAAGCTTCGGCGTCGGTGCGGACAACCAAGGACATTTCCTTGGACGGCCATTGGGAATACGGCACGTAGAGCTCAGCTTCAGGAGGTACATCCAGCCCCAGTTGCCGCACATCACCTACTACTCCCACAATCGTCAACTGTTGAGGCTTCGTGTGCACAATTGTCCCTTTAGGTGTTGTCGCAGTCGTGGGACGGGACACAACGATGCTTGCGCCGACAGGATCCTGATGCGGCCAATACCTTTGCGCCATGCGCCGACTGATGACACCGACCAACGGCGTGCGTGCTGAGTCAGAGTCCAAAATCTCTCTCCCGCTCAGCAGGGGTATTCCCATGGTGTGGAAGTAATCGGTGCTCACAGCATCACGGTCAGCGGACCCTCGTATCGCATGCGCTCCCGGAATCTCAAATCTGTTCCGCGTGTCACTTCGGGTCAGTGGCAGATTCATAACCGCAGCCGCGAACCGCACAGCGGGCAACAATTGCAAACGTGTCAGCACCTGCCCAAAGAAGGCTGCCTGTTCCTCTGGAGAAGAATATTTTTTCCCTGATAGACTGACATCCATGGTCAGCAGTCCCCGCGTGCGAAAACCGACGTTAACATCCCTCAGCCGAATCAAGCTTTTCATCATTAGTCCGGCACCGGTAAGCAAGACGAAGGATAATGCGACTTCGAGGGCGATGAAGGCGCCGCGGAGTCGGCCGGCGTGATGCGTAGTTCGCGAGGCGCGCATAGGCCGAGTTGCTCTCCATGCCGGCAAAACACCGAACATGACAGCAGAAAGCGCAGTCGAGAACACACCGAAGGCGAGCACCGCCGAGTTCAGGTGGACTCCAACATCGTGGACGCGCGTGAAGAACATGCTGTTCGCAGGTACGGCAATGGCCAACAAGGGAAGCACACGATCCGCGAGCTCGATTCCGAGCGCTCCGCCAAAGACGGTCAGGAGGGCGCTTTCGGTGAGCAATTGGCGCACAATTCTTGACTGCGTCGCCCCCAGTGCACTGCGAACTGCGATCTCTTGCTCACGAGCGGCGTCGCGCACAAGCAAAAGGTTGGCAGCGTTGGCGCACGCAATGAGCAGCACGAACGCAGCGGCGCCAAATAAGAGCCATGCTGTTTGGCTCACACTGGAAGCGGCAACCTCAGGAATCCAACCGAGCCGGATTTCCGGGCCATGGTCCGCATTTGGATTGGCTTGCGCCAGCCGCGCGGCGATGCCGTTCATTTCCGCCTGTGCCTGCTGCCGCGTTACTCCTGGCGCAAGCCGTCCGATCGCACGCACGTAATTCCACGCCCGACCCACGTTCGGGATGGCAGGTAAAAAGATCTGGGGCGTAAGTTCACCCTCATACTCATGCGGCGGGAAATAGAAGTGCGGCGGCAAGACTCCGAGCACCGTGTACGCCCAACCGTCCAAGTGGATGGATTTGCTTACAATTGCAGGATTGGCTGCGAATCGGCGCTGCCACAGCCCGTAACTCAGTACGGCAGCTCGTCGGCCGTCGTTCGCACCGAAATCACGGCCAATCGCTAGACGAGTTCCCAAAAGCAGAAGAAGTCCAGGGGTGCAGAACAGAGCTCTCAACCGTTCCGGCTCGGCCGTGCCCGTCAGGTTGACGTCTTGTTGGTAGTAAGCGGCCATCGCCTCAAACGTCCGGCTCTGTTGCTTCCAGTCTTGAAAATCAGGGTACGATGTTGACACCATCGGCCAGTGGTGCTTCGCATCTGTGGCAAACAATCTGAAGAGCCGGTCGGCGTGCGAGTATGGAAGCGGGTGCAGCAGTACAGCATCAAGCAGGCTAAACACCGCCACGTTCGCACCGATCCCGAAGGCCAGCGTCAAGATCGCCATAGCGGTGAAGCCAGGATTGCGGCGGAGCTGGCGCAGACCGTAGCGGAGGTCCTGGAGGAGGGTTTCAAGCCAAGCGAGGCCCCATGCATCTCGGCTTCGCTCGCGCAGAAGAAGCGCGTTGCCAAACTCCCGCCTCGCTGCGAGGCGGGCGTCGTCCGACGGCATTCCTTGTTCATGAAGATCGTTTGTCTTCATTCGCACATGGTCGGCCATTTCTTCTCTCAGATCGCGCTGAAACTGCCCGCGCCGGAAGAAGAACGAGAATCGCCGCCAAGCTTCGCCTGGCCAGTCCATGTTTCGCCTCCGCTAAGGAAAGCGGTCAACAGTCAGCATTCGGCGGCCAGCGAGCCATTAGGGGACAGCGTAGTTTTTGCTGATCGCTGAAAGCTGATGGCTTGCCTCTTGCTCGCCACTCGTCTCTTGCCTCTCGTCTCTGCTTTTCTACGCCGTCTGGATAACCTGCTTGATCGCCTGCATCACGCGGGCAAATTCTGAAAGCTCCGCACCAAGCTGTTTCTTGCCGGAAGCGGTGAGCCAGTAATATCGCGAACGCCGATTGTTTTCCGACGGCCGCCACTCTGCTTTTACCCAGCCCTTGATCAGCATTCGCTGTAGCGCCGGATAAAGCGAGCCTTCCTCAACCTCGAAAACCTCATCCGAGAGTTGCTTAATACGCTGCGCAATGCCGTAACCGTGCATGGCGCGCCGTTCGAGCGTTTTAAGGACCATCATGTCAAGCGTTCCAGGCGGAATCTCAGTTCTAGGCACGAAGTCAATCTTCCAATAGATAGTCTGTTGGGGATTCTGCTACTCTCGGGAAGAATTGTCAACCCCCAACTTGCACGGTGAAATTTTTCGCGTTTAGCAGACGTTTCGGTTTCGTGAGACTCCGCGTCGCCGTTCGAAGCTCACATCCGTCGGGCGGCCGAGATGATGTAGCAGGAAGGAGTCAAAACGCGAATTCCAAAATCTGTGGTGTGCAGTTCCTGATCGCAGGCCAGATTCCTCCGTTCGCCACCCACTCCCCCGGGGAGCGAGGCTGGGGGTGAGGGGTTGTTTCGTGTTTTCCGGGCGCCGGACGGCGTGGGCACCACCACTTGGTCAAAGCCTCAAGTGAATGCTAGAATCAGCGAACAACCCAAGGTGTAATGACATGCCAGCACTGGAGGGCTCCCGAGGCTCAATTCGCTTTGAAGACTTCGAACTCGACCTTCTTGCCGGTGAACTGCACCCGCTGGATGGCACGAACGGCCGAAAAACCATCCGGCTTGCCGAACAGCCTTTGTTGATCCTTACCATGCTCCTGGAGCGTCCCGGACAACTGGTGACGCGCGAGGAGATCCGCCAGCGGCTTTGGCCTAACGACACCCTTGTTGAATTCGAGCACAGCATCAGTGCCGCCATGAATCACCTGCGGCAAGCGCTAGAGGACTCAGCCGAGAATCCTCACTTCATCGAAACGCTGGCCCGGCGAGGCTATCGGTGGATGGTACCGGTTGAATGGCCGGAAGTGGCGCGAGTCCCGCGTGCGGGACTGGCGCAGGCGCTGGGAGGAGGCGTCGAAAACAACAGCGCACAAGGCTCCGCAGTTGCTTTGGGGAATCTCAAGGGCAAGAAGGTTTCACACTATCGGGTTCTGGACTTGGTGGGCAGCGGCGGGATGGGGGTGGTGTACAAGGCTGAGGACATCAAGCTGGACCGCGCGGTCGCCCTCAAGTTCCTGCCCGAAGCGCTGAGTCAAGACCGACAAGCACTCGAGCGATTCCAGCGCGAAGCTCGGGCGGCCTCCGCCCTCGATCACCCGAACATCTGCACCATTTACGAAATCGGGGAGCACGAAGACCGGCCATTCATCGCCATGCAGTTTCTGGAAGGCAAGACGCTGAAGGACTTCATCGCAGGCGATGTAGAGGCAGGTTTACCCCGCCAGGACCGCGCTGGCGAGATAAAGCCGCCTCTAAAACTCGAAACGTTGCTTGACCTCGCCATTCAAATTGCCGATGCACTCGATGCAGCGCACCAAAAGGGCATCATTCATCGCGACATCAAACCGGCGAATATTTTCGTTACGAGCCGCGGTCAGGTGAAGATTCTGGACTTCGGTTTGGCGAAGCTGGCGTTTCCGCCCGCGTCCGACTCCGGGCGGGCCGGTGAGAGCACAACTGCCGCGACTGATCCAGGGCCGCTCACCAAACCGCGCATGATTATGGGTACCATGGGCTACATGTCACCAGAACAGGCGTGCGGCGACGCAGTCGATACGCGTACCGATATATTCAGTTATGGGACAGTGCTCTATGAGATGGCCACGGGCAAGCCGGCTTTCCCAAGAGGTACTGCTGCCGTCGTCTTTGATGCCATTCTTAACCGCGCGCCGGTCCCTCCAGTTGAGTTGAACCCTGGTCTTCCAGCGGAGCTGCAACGCATTATCATCAGAGCGCTCGAAAAGGAACGGAATGAGCGTTACCAGAACGTGTCAGTTTTGCTCTCCGATCTGAAAAGCCTTAAACGGGACATCGACTCCGGCCACATGGCGGCAGACCCGGTCATCGGGCCCCGCGCGCGGCCGCGTTCCTCACGCAAGAGCTTTGATTCACTCGCTGTGCTGCCGTTTGAGAACGTGGGCTCCGATCCGGACGCCGAATATTTCAGCGACGGAATCACGGAAAGCATCATTCAGAACGTTTCGGAATTCCCCGCAGTCCGCGTGATGGCGCGCAGCACGGTTTTCCGTTACAAAGGGCTGGCAACCGATCCGCTGGCGGTCGGGCGGCAACTGAACGTCCGGGCGGTGCTAACGGGGAGAGTGCTCCAGCGCGGCGACCGTCTGATCATCGGCACGGAACTCGTAGACGCGATGGACGGCTCACGGCTGTGGGGAAAGAACTACGAGCAGCGCGTCCAGGATGTCTTCACCGTCCAAGAGCAGATCACCCGCGAAATCTCCGATAGCCTCCGGTTGAAGTTGACAGGGCGAGAGAAGAAACGGCTGGCCAAACGCCCCACCGAAAGCCGTGAAGCGTACCAGCTTTACCTCAAGGGCCGGTTCTTTTGGAACAAGCGGACGGAGGACAACATTCGCAAGGGGATCGAGTATTTCAAACAAGCTATCGAAGCGGACCCGACCTATGCGCTGGCCTACGCAGGCTTGGCGGAATCCTATACGCCTCTCGGTTTCTGGGGATACCTCCGGCCGTGTGACGCTTTCCCCAAGGTGACGGCTTGGTCGATGAAAGCGCTCGAGATCGACAACCAACTTGCCGAAGCACACTGTCCTCTCGGTTGTGCCCTTGTCATTTATGATGGCGACTGGAAATCCGGCAAAGAAGAGTTCGAAAGGGCGGTCGAGCTCAACCGTAACTACCCGCGAGCCCGCCAGGTCTATGCAGAGCTTCTGACGTGGTTAGGAGAATTCGAAGCCGCGGCGTGCGAAATTCGCCAGGCCCTCGAGTTGGACCCGTTGTCCGCAGTGCTCCACTGTGTGGATGCTTACATCTCCTATTACGCCCGACGGTACGACGAGGTTGTTCCGAAATGCCAAAAAGGCCTTGAAATTGAGCCTACGTTTCCTCTCGCCCACTATTTCCTGGGGCTTGGCTTGCAACAACTCGGCCGATTCGATGCCGCTGTGGAGCACCTGCAAAAGGCCCTTGAAGCGGAGGGGCAGAGCACCGTGATGCAGGCCGAACTCGGGCACGCATATGCACTCTGGGGCAAGAGCGCCGAGGCGACAAGGATTCTCGAGGATCTCACGAAAATAGCGGAGGTAAGGTACGTTTCTGCCTATTCGTTTGCCGGCCTCTATGCAGGGCTACGTGACACAGAGCGTGCGCTGTTCTGGCTTGAGCGAGCGAATGAAGAGCGATCGTCGAAGATGGTGCTCCTGAACGTAGACCCGGCCTTCGACGCACTTCGCTGGGACCCGGCATTTCAGGATCTGTTACGCCGCGCCAAGCTTCCCAGCCTGGGAAGTATGCGTGAACCGCAGGGTCGCATTTAGGGGTTTCCGAGACGTAAACGAAGTTCCCAACCAAGCTCGTCCTAATCGAGTCTGCGGAGGTCATCATGAATTTAGTGGTTGGAGCATCCGGGATGTTAGGGACGGAGATTTGCCGCAAGCTCGCCGAGGAGGGCAAGCCGGTGAGGGCCTTGGTGAGGGGTTCGACGGATCCGGCCAAACGGGACACGCTGAAGGGCCTTGGCGCCGACTTGCTTTACGGTGACCTCAAAGACCCCTCGACGCTGGAGACCGCTTGTCTTGGCATTTCGACAGTAATCTCCACTGCCTCTTCCACCTTCTCGCGACAGGCAGGAGACACAATTGAGAGCGTAGATTCACAAGGACAATTCAATTTGGTCCGCGCGGCCAAGGCGGCTGGAGTTCGTCACTTCGTCTTCATTTCCTTCCCGCCCGCGCCGGAGGATTTTGCCCTGCGAAGGGCCAAGCGCGCTGTGGAGGCGCAACTGGCCGAAAGCGGGCTTGTGTACGCCGTCCTGCAACCCACGTTCTTTACTGAGGTATGGCTGAGTCCGGCGGTGGGGTTCGACGTTGCGAGCGCAAGCGCGAGGATCTATGGCTCTGGCCAGAATAAGATCAGTTGGATCTCGTACTTGGACGTCGCCCGGTTTGCGGCGGCCTGCGTGGACAACGCTGCAGCCCGCAATTGCGTGGTCAAGCTTGGTGGGCCTGAGGCGCTCAGCCCGTTAGAAGTTGTACAAATCTTCGAAGAGGCGAGCGGGCGAAAGTTCGCGGTGATCCACGTAACGGAAGAGGCGTTGCGGGCCCAGCAGGCAGCGGCTAGCGACTCCTTGCAGGAAGCTTTCGCGGGTCTGATGCTCTATTACGCCCACGGTGACGTGATTGACATGAAGCCCGCCTTTGGGATTTTCCCGGGGCAGGCCCAGAACCTCGCGAGCGTGCGGGATTATGCGCGGCGTCTGCTGCGTGCTGCGTCGGCATAGGAGGAAACCCTAGTGAGCGAACCCTACAGCTTTAATGTTGGAGCCATTCAATGCTGTCCGGTAAGTGACGGCAGCCTCCCTTATCCACCGAACTGGTTTTTCGCCAACGTGCCCCAGCAGCAAATGGAAGGAGCGTTGCGGGCGCACGGTCTTCGCGCCGATGAAATCACGGGCACGTATACCTGCCTGCTGGTCTCGACCGGTAAGAATAAGGTTCTGATCGATACAGGGGCCGGAAAGATCGCGCCATCCACGGGTGAGCTGCTGGTCAACCTGGAAAGGGCGGGAGCGCGTCCGAGCGAGATCGATACGGTGATCCTGACTCACGGACATCCTGATCACATCGGCGGCGCGGTGGATGCCGAAGGTAAGCCGACGTTTCCCAATGCGCGGTATGTGATGTGGAAAGACGAGTGGGAATTTTGGACCTCAGAAGAGCCCGATCTCAGCACGATGCAGGTGCCGGAGGAACTAAAGACAGGCCTGATTCTCGGAACGGCGCGTCGCTGCCTGCCCCCAATTCGCAAGCAGCTTGAGTTGGTGGAAAAGGAATCGGAAGTCGTGCCTGGAATCCATCTGCTGCCCGCGCCCGGCCATACTCCCGGTCATTCAGCCGTCGCTGTCTCATCAGGGAGAGAGTCGGTTCTGCACCTCGTCGACGCGGTGCTGCACCCTATTCTCATGGAACAGCCCGCTTGGCGGACGGTTTTTGATTTGCAGCAGGAGCAGGCCGCCGAGACTCGCCGACAACTTCTTGATCGGGCTGCCAGCGACAGGATAAAGGTCATGGCCTATCATTTCCCGTTTCCGACGTTGGGGCGGGTGGCTTCGCGCCGCGCCGGCGGGTGGCAGTGGGAACCGGCGTCGTAGGTCTGGCAGGATTGCGTGAAAGTCGAGCGTCAGCGAGGAAGGTCGCGGTCAGTCGCAAAACTGGTTGCTCTCACGCAAGGGCGTGGGCCTGAGGAAGTGGCGTTTGCGTGTCCCAACAGGCTTCGTGAGCAACTTTGAAATCGGCTCGATCTCCGAAAAGCGGGCCTCTATTGAGAGCCTGTCAATTTGCTCACCTTCCTGCAAGCCGCTGCTCCATGACCGCGGACGATTAATCGAACGGAAAGCGTTCCGCATACACTCCGAGTAGCGCATGATCCAACCAGAATGGCAATCCGGATGTGTTGATGGTGCTCTGACGTGCCCCAGACTTTACGCCGGAGGCGGAGCCGGGGTGAGGCCGTGACGGAGCATGATCTCGGCCAACTTCGCCCGGTCCGGTGGACCGCCGGCCGCGGCGTCGATCGCCTCAGCAGATTCGCGGAAAAACTGCGGACCGATCGCGGCTGGCGTCACTACGCAGAGTACCTTCGCGGGCTGGCTGCCGTTGTTGTCAAACCGGTGAATGGCGCCACGCGGAATGCATAGCGCCTGCCCCGGCCCGACATCGATTTGCTTCCCATCAACAGTCCAAGTCAACACTCCGTCGATGCCGTAGATCGTCTCCTCGTAATGGCTATGGCTGTGCGCCGGAGCGGCCAAGCGCTGCGCCACCGGGACCATCACCTCAAATGCCGCAATGCTACCGCCCGAATTCTCTGCGGTGATCAGGAAGCGAACCGCAAGCGGACCAAGGCGGATCGTCTCGGCGGAAGGATTAACGTGTAGGCTGACGGTCTGAGGTCCCATGTACGTTCCTCCCTGCCTCCCTTTCACTTCGGCCTGTGAGAGGAGTCAGAGCCCGATCTCAGCCAACTCTTTCCCGAGCGCGCCGGCCCAGTGAAATCCTCCTAAATTCGGGTTGCCCGAAGCCGGTTGATTCTGCGCCGGCACAGCGCCGCGATGCCGAGCAACCCGATGCCGAATAATATCAGCGAACCGGATTCCGGAGCGGGGCTCACGGACAGAGAGCCGTACTCCCCCGGGGCCACTGTGGAGTTGGGACCGGAATTCGGATCGTCCACAAACCCGCTGGCATTCGCCAGTCCGGCTGCGTAGACAATAGGCCCGTAGCCCACGTCACCGTTGCTCCACAGCTCGCCAACATAACCTCCTGGTCCGGCAATGTTAAACGCCACGCCAAAGATGTCGAACACGCCTCCGGAAAATGGATAGGTTAGTGTGGGTACCCCGTTGACGAGATCGTAACAGATCGCGGGAGAGTTCCCCGCTGGGTAAAACGTGTCGTCATAGGACAAGCCGCCTGCGGTATCCGCAACGCCGGGTGTGGCCAGCGTGTTGCTCACATACGATAAGGGTTTGTACAGCCCGGTAATCGCGCCAGAAACACCGACGTTCGAATCCGAGAATGTTCCGCTGATGCCGATGACATCGTCGACGCCAGCCGTCGAAGTCTGTGAAACAGTGAACGTGCCGGAAGCCGTGATGCCTCCGCCGCTAAATGAAAAGTTGAATACGTCCGCCATTGCGGCTGACGCGAACCCGACTGCCAAAGCTAATGCGAATACTGCGGTATACCTTATCTTCATTATCCCTCCTAGAAACTGAATGGGTTAGCCAGCAGACAAGGCGGTCCGTTTGCTGGAACGCGGAGTCTAACAGAACTGGAGCAGCGAGTAAAGGAAAAAACTTTGAAAAAAGTAATGCCTCAGTTTTGGGATCGTAGCGCCGCCGTCCTGGCGGCATCATTCAAGGCCGGCAAGATGCCGGCGCTACGTGCAATCGCCGCACGCAGCGACGAGTATCTGAATTGATGGTTGGGAGCAGTGGCGTTATAATTCGGGGCAAATAAAACTCCAGGGGAACGGGGGACGCTTGTGCCAAAAGCTGGATTTTCACTTCGTTCTTTCCCGGTGGTGCTCTCGTTAGCAATATCCTCGACTTGTTTGGCTGCATTAACAGCGGCCGCTCAGATTGCTCCGCAGGTCCCTCCCACTATGAGTCCGATGGGCCTCTCTTCTCTCAGCGCGACCGGCTACGATAACGGGACCGTGTTCGAGCCGTGGGTCCTCGAGCTGGAACACCCCTACTGGGGTAATCGGCGGGAACATGTGGTTGCAGGCAGGGTGGTGAGTCTGGCCGGTGAAGTGATCCGGGGCGCGTCGGTCCATGTAAGTCCTCTGACGGCTGGGGATTTGCGCGACTTCAAGACGGACGCTTCCGGCGATTTCCAGACCGTCTACTTGTTGAATGTGGGGCCTCTCGCGGACTTCAGGGTGCGGCTTACGGTTAGGAAAAATGGTTTTCAGACTGCCCATGAGCTGATTGACTACGCTGATTTCCCAAAGGCGGTTCGGCTGCCCATCACGCTCCGCCCGGAGAAGCCGGATCCGAAGCTGCTTTCGCAGCAGAATCTGATCGCCCACGTTCTGCCCGAACTCAAATCCCTCGGAGCTTCCGACGGTCTCTCGGCCAAGAGTGAAAGGAAATATGCGAAAGGAGTGGAGAAATTTGTTGCCGAGCGCCGGCCCGACCGCTCGCTGAATAACTTTCTCGACGTGGTCAGGCACAATCCGGCGTGCGCAAGATGCAAGACCATGCTGGCACTTGCCGAGCTTGACTCGGGAGACTGGGACGGCGCCTCGCGGCATGTTAACGAAGCGGCTCGAATGACCGTGAAGGAACAGTCGGGCGGCAGCCCGGAATCCCTGTTGATCGGCGGTGTGATGGAAAGCTGGATGCACCATCCCCAGGAGGCGACAAACTTCCTCGTCTGGGCGGATAAGCTTCATCCGAAAGATGCGCTTGTGCTCCAGGAAATCGGACGCGCCCAGTTGCAGCTTCGCCAATATGGCATGGCGGACGCCTATCTCGAGAGGGCCATCCATGCGGGCGCGGGCCCGGACGCACGTTTGATGTGCGTTCAAGCCCTTCTCGGAGAAGACGACCTGGATGCGGCCAGTTTCGAAATGGCGCGTTACCTGAATGGAAGAAATCCGAAAACCTTGCCGGTTGAGACCCGCAGGATCTGGGACATGGTGCAAAACCGGAAGGAAATCAGGGCGCTTTACGCCGGCCCCAACAAGCGCAAGCGGCGGATCAGGCAGGCTGAGCGTGTTAATTATCTCGAGTATTCTACCGCGCAGCTCAAGGGGCTTGAGCCCGCGAAAAACCAAAGCGAGTTGAAGCCGATTCTGGCAGCAGTAGGGAAAAACGTGGCCGCGCTGTTTCGCAATTTTCAGAGCACGACTTCGCTGGAGGAAATTCAGCAGGAAAAGCTTGGGCGAAAAGGCAAGGTTTTGAGCTCCATCGAAGGGAAATTTCGCTACCTCTGCCTGATGCCCTCCGATCCCGCCGTTCCCGGCTTCACGGAATACCGGAGGAACGTTAAAGCAGACGCGGGGCGGCCCGGAGGCCTGAAGCAAGGCTACATGCTGACTTCAGGCTTCGCATCCGACGCACTGATCTTCCACCCCGATTTTCAGCCGGGATCGCAGTTTCGTTATCTGGGGCGACAGACGAAGGACGGCCATGAAACCTATGTGGTCGCTTTCGCGCAGATTCCGATGAGAGCCGCGCTTGTTGGAAGCTTTATCTCGGGCAATCTATCGGCGCCCACGTTCGAACAGGGGCTGGCCTGGATTGACACTCAGACTGACCAGATCGTGCGGCTCCAGACCGCCCTCCTGAAGCCGCTCCCCGAACTCCGGCTTACGGAAGAGTCGACCCGAATCGACTATCAGGAAGTCCGCTTCTCAAAGCTCGCAGAGGCGTTTTGGCTTCCCAAAGAAGTCACCGTAACCGTGGATTGGCAGGGTAAGACACTTCGCAATGAGCACCGGTACTCGGACTTCCGCCTCTTTAGCGTTGCGAACAGCGAAAAAATCGGAAAGCCTCAACGAAAGACTCCGGGCTCCAAGGAGCCGGCCGGCTCAAAGAACCGCAACTGATATTGACTGCGAGAACTACTGCCGCGGGGGCGCGGCCATGGTCCGGCGCGCTTTTCGGGCCGCCCCATGAATCAAAGCAATCTCATTCAACGTCATGCCATGGAGCGGATCGAGAGCGAGGAGAATGCCGGGACCGCCTGAGCCCGGGCGGCCGTCGTTACCCCTTCAAGCGGACGACCGGATAGTCTTCGCGGGACGTCAGCCCTGCGGGAACAAGATTGGCTTTGCACGTCTGGTCAGACGGCTGAGTTCAGCGGCGTTGTGGCGGAGAAGTTCGTGTCCCCACGTGCTCGAAGTTTCCTCGTGGCAATCCTTGGCCATTGCAAAACCGATCTGTTCGTAGGAGCCCAGCCCCGCTTGTCTCAAAGCCTCCGGGTTGCTCCAAGCTCCAAGTGTAAATAGCCTTTCGCTCAAACGCGCCGGAAGCCCAGATCTCACTTCTTCGAGCCTGTCAACCTTCTTATCGAAGTCGATCAGCAAAATCATAAGCCGCTCGGGCCACCGGTCCATTTGGGCCGCGTGAGCCGAATTGAAGCGGGCCAGAACCTGAGTCCAACCACCCGCGACCCCAAGCACTTGGATGCGACGATCAAACAGGAAGGGGTATAAGAGGAATCCGTTCGCGATCTGGCGGTTTGCATCGTCCTCCGGCAAGACAAGGATGTGAGGGCGGTCCTTGTTGACACCCATGGCTAAACGTCGCCGCGAACGAGAGCTCCGACGAGGTCGCCATTGATCCGAAGGTCCTTGAGCGGGCGCGCAATCGTAGGCTCAAGGTGGCTTCTCCGATGGAGGACAAGAGTGTTCTCGTCTGAGAACCGGCTGATTGCTTCGGGGTTATGGGAAGTTGCGATGAACTGGCCTGTCTCCCGGAAAGATCTTCGAAGAGCCATAACGAGGTGCCCTACCTCCGAGAGCGCCAGGTAATTGTCAGGCTCGTCCCAAAAGCAGAAGGCGGGGCCACGAACCTCGTTCTGGGCGAGCACTAAAGCGGCAACAAAGAAGCATTTCTCGCCATCGGAAAGCTCGTCGAACGGGAGGATCAGGCTTCCCTGCTCGTTCGAGAACTCGACTTCAAGCCTCTTAGCGTTTTTGGCGGTTGGAGGATTCTTGATCTGCTCCAGGTCGGGCATCACCTGCTTAAGAAACTCGTCTATTTTAGAGTAAGCAGCCGGCGCGGAGGCAACAAGACCGGAGAACCAAGCCGCAAGCTTTGTAACCTGAAGATCCGGCTGCAGCGTCTCGCTGTCTGAGTCCCCGTAGATCAGGCTCGGCACCGGCCGAAGGATGAGCATCCCGGCCAGCCACTCCCGGCAGAGAACTAAGGGGTCCGTCTCCGTTCTCGAAATAATCCCGGGGCTGGTGGGATACTCTGCTGTCCGCCTCTGAATGATGGGGAGGGCCAACAGGTGCCAATCCACAAGAAACTGCGCACCCCCGCCGTGACTGCCTCTCAACAAGTGGACTTGGGCCAACTCTCGTGTGAAGATCGGCTCGCCGTCGGCGGTCAGTTTTTCCTCTCGCACGCGGAGTTCCCGAAAACCCTGCGGGAACTCAAACGCGACAGAGTAACTCAGGACCTTGGGTCCGGCGCCGCCGGGCGGGCCGAAGTCCACCTCGATCTCGAAGCGCATGGGCACATCGGCGCGCCCGCGCGAAAGGTCCCCGGGCTGCACGAGGTTCCCCACGCGATTGGTACCTCGTGCGATATTCTGGAGAATTTCCAGGGCGCGGGCAACCGTTGTCTTCCCTGTGCCGTTATCGCCGATCAACAGAGCAGACGCCAAGCCGGAGACCGGCAACTCAAAGTTCTCAAGACAGCGGAAGTTGTGGACGTAAAGCCGCTTAATCACCGAGCTTATAATACACGATCGTAGGGACGATTATTGCGAATATTTCGTGACCCTTGTGCGGCTCCCTCGGCGAGTCAGGCATCATAGTTGGCCCCGGGCGACTTATCATTCTGAGCGCAGCGAAGAATCTCAGCATTCGTTTCCAAAGAAATGCAGAGATGCTTCGCTTCGCTCAGCATGACAAACTGGCCTCTTTCCGCAGCTTGTAAAGCCGTTGGAGTCTGCGACGCGCTGCGGCATGACTGAAGTCATGCCCCTGATACACTGCGGCTTCGATCAATCCCAAAATGTAGAAACTCGGGGGCGAGGCGCAGCCTCACCCTAAAATAACTCGGTCGTTGGCGCTCTCGGAAAGGCGAGCCTTTCCGCACGTCAGGCGGCAGAGCCGCAGTGTGGCCCGGCTACACTCCTCAACAAATGCAGAAACTCCAGGAGGCGAGGCGCAGCCTCGCCCTAAATAATTCGATCGCTGGCACTCTCGGAAAGGCAAGCCTTTCCGCGATGGTGCTTTTTGTTGTATCTTAAAACAAAATCGACAGCGGGCGGTCCGGGGGACGCGATTTGGAAGTGCGGCAAGGCTCGAGAGATGTTCCCGGCGCATGCGCCAGCTAAGGTCCGGACAGAATCGTATCCATCCGGACGGCGATCAGGAGGAAAGAGTTGCTGCCGGCACAATGGGAAACATTCAAGCGAGCGGCGCGCCGCGAAAAGCTGGATAAAGTTCCAATGGCGCTGATTGTCGATAGCCCCTGGATTCCCGGCTATCTTGGCATCTCGCACCTGGACTATTTCCTCGATCCCGAGCTCTGGTTTCAATCCAATCTCAGGGTCATGCGCGAGTTCCCTGACATCATCTTCATCCCCTCATGGTGGATGGAGTATGGAATGGCAGCGGAACCATCGGTATTGGGCGCCAAGATCAAGTTCTGGAAGGACAATACGCCCAGCGAATATCACACGCTTTACCACCTGGAAGACATTGACAATTTTCCCGAATACGAAGTGGAAGCCGATGCTTTCGCCGGGCTTACCCTCCATCGCATCGGGATGGCGCGGCAGCGCATTCTTGACGCCGGCTACATCCTTCCCATGGTGACGTCGCGCGGGCCGCTCTGCACGGCGGGCTTTGTGCGCGGGACCACGAATTTCATGATCGACCTCGTGGAAAACCCGGCGGGCGCGCACCGGCTGATCGATCTCTGCACCCGCGTGATCATTGACTGGCTCAAAGCCCAGCAAAAGGTGATGGGCGACACGGTGGAGAGCATCTTCATCCTTGATGACATCGTAGGCTTCATCAACGAAGAGCACTACCTTGAGTTCGCGCACCCTTACCTCAAGCGCATTTGCGATGCCTTTCCCAAGGACTGGGTCAAACTGTACCACAACGATGCGGAAGTCGACGCCTGCCTGGACCACCTGCCCGACACCGGCTTCAACGTGCTCAACTGGGGCAAGCAGAGACACATCACGGAAGTGAAGCGTCGCGTTGGAGACCGGATGTGCCTGATGGGGAACGTCAATCCGCTGGAAATCGGCGTTCGCGGCACGCCGGAGGAAGTGAAGGACGAAACGATTGAGGTGCTGGAAGGCGCGGGAGGCGAAGGAATCATTCTCTCAGTCGGCGGAGGAGTCAGTCCCGGAATGCCGCGCGAGAACATCCTGGCCATGCTTGAGGCGCTAGAAGAATTCAATGCCAAGCGTGCCGCCGGCGCCAGCGCTCGATAAAAAAGATTCTCTATGCCCGACTATGCTTTGATGAACCAGTTTCTCTATGAAGGAAACGCCGGCGAGGTGGAGCGGCTGACGAAAGAAGCTCTCGCCGAGGGACGTTCCGCGCAAGAGGTGCTGAACGAAGGCTTGATTGCAGGCATGAGCGTGGTTGGGGAGGACTTTAAGCACAACGTGCTTTATGTCCCAGAGGTCCTCATCGCGGCTCGTGCCATGAAGGCCGGCATGGCCGTGCTGAAGCCGCTGCTCACCGCCAAAGACAGCGACGTAAAACCCAAAGGCGTGCTGCTCATGGGTACCGTGCGCGGCGACCTGCACGACATTGGCAAAAACCTTGTCGGCATGATGGCGGAGGGCGCCGGCTTCGAATTACACGATATCGGCGTGGATCAAAGCGTCGAGAAATTCATGGCTGCGGCCGAGCAATGCAAGCCCACCATCATCGGCATGAGCGCCCTGCTCACCACCACCATGATGTACATGAAAACCGTCATCGATGGCTTTCGCAAGGCCGGCCTTACGCACATCAAGATGGCGATTGGCGGCGCGCCCATCAGCCAGATGTTCGCCGACGAGATCGGCGCCGACGGATACGGAGCGAATGCATCCGCTGCGGTAGACCTGTTTTTGCGGCTCGCGGCGGAAGATCAATCCCCAGGTGAAACCGGCCATGGCAACATTCAAAATTCTGTATTGGCAGGAGATTCCCGCTCAGATCAAAGTGGAGGATGAGACGGACGACGTCACCGTGATGCTGGACGAAAAGTTTATGAAGCAGATTGACATTCTGGCCAGCAAACGGGGACTGGAGGCCGCTGACGACTATCTGGCACAGTGGAAATGGAGCGAGGAAGAAGAGCGCGAAGGCTCCGCGCGTGACGTGGCGGAAGCCCTGAAGGCCGAGCTCGAAGCCAAAGGCTGGTAGAGGCTTTCAACGAATGAGCGCGACCCTCACCATCAACGGACAATCGATCGAGGCCGAGGCCGGAAGCTCGCTCTTCGAGCATGCTGAGCGGATGGGCATCGAGGTCCCCACCACCTGCCGCAAGCAAGGCAAATGCAAAGAGTGCATGGTTGAAGTGGTGGAAGGGATGCAAGCGCTCTCGCCCATCGCTGAGCCGGAGCGGCATCTGAAGGGGAGATTCCGCCTGTCCTGCCAGACGTTCGTCATTGCCGACGAAGGTCACGTCCGCTGCCACACCATGCGGCGCGGAACCATGCGCATCGAGCGCCACGCATTGGGCCTTCCGGCCAGCCGTAGAGCCATCGAACTCGATCCGGCGGTCACTCGCGACGGAGACCGCATCCTCATGGACGGCGTTGAAATCGAACGCTCCACGGGTCCCATCCACGGCGTCGCCATGGACCTTGGCACAACGACCGTCGTCCTGCGGCTCATCGACCTTGAAACCGGCGAGCTCATTGCGGACACCTCATTCGAAAATCCGCAGCGTTTCGGCGGATCGGAAGTGATGTCACGTATCGCCTACGATACAGACCACCCAGGACGCCTGCTGAGGCGCACCCTGGCCGGCTATCTCTCGCACGCCATTGAAAAATTCCCTGTCGATCCGAAGAGCATCTACGAAATGGTTGTGGTGGGCAACTCAACCATGCGCGATCTGTTCTTCCGGCAGAGCGTGTATTCCATCGGCCAGACGCCTTACCGGTCGATCACGGAGATTGAAATGGCGGAAGGCAAGCGCACGACAACAAGCCTGGCGGAAACCGGCCGGCAGAGCCTTTTGCCGATTCATCCCCGCGCTCGCGTTTACGGGGCGCCCATCGTCAGCGGCCACGTGGGAGCGGACGCCGCCGCCGGCATGCTGGCCGTCGATCTGGCGCACGAAGAACGACTCATCGCCATCATGGATATCGGCACCAATACGGAATTGATTGCAGGCAACAAAGATCGCATCCTTGCCGCGTCTTGTCCGGCAGGTCCGGCCTTTGAAGGCGGAGCGATTGCCTGTGGCATGCCTGCATTGGATGGCGCCATTGAAGCAGTAATGATGGGTGAAGACGGCGGCTTTCGTCTTTCCGTGATCGGCGGCGGACGGCCGGAAGGCATCTGCGGCTCCGGCCTCGTGGACCTGCTGGGCGAGTTGCTCCGCACCGGCCGCATGAATGAGATGGGCCGGTTTGAAGATGGCATCCAGCGCGTCACCCTCTACTGCAGCAACAGGCCTGACGATGAAAGCGACGTGTATCTCCTCGAGAGCGACGTCAACGAGCTGGCCCAGGCCAAAGGCGCCAACGTCGCCGGCCTGCATATTGTCTTTTCCAGCTTCGGCATCGACTTTGACGATCTCGATGTGTTTTATCTCGCTGGAGGATTCGGCCGCAATCTCAACGTCGAGTCGTCAAAGCGCATCGGGCTTGTGCCCCACATCGCGTCTTCAAAGATCGTTCAGGCGGGTAATATCGCAATCGAGGGCGCAACGATTGCACTGCTTTCACTGTCTAAACGCCAGGAATTGGAAGACATGGTCAGGAAGGCGCAGCACTGCCGGCTTGAGACGCACCCTGAATTCTTCAATTTTTTCGTGGAGGGCTGCCAATTCAAGCCCGTGGAGCCGATTCCATGCACCCATTAGCCGAGGCCCTGGAATTAGCCTCAGCCCTTCCGGAAGTGGAGGTGATGCCGGAGGAATACAGCCGGCTGCTCGGCTATCCCCGTGGCTGGGTGCTCGAAGGCCGCGCGCAGGAATTGGCAACCTGGGCGCGCGATTGGTACGCGGCCAACGGCAAGCCATGGTTTTATGCGCGGCAAGCGGAGAGTTTCAAAATCGCGGGCGACGGCATCTTGATTGACGGCGTCTCATTCACCGGCAAACGCCTGCGGCAAACGCTCCAGCAGGCAGAGGCGCACAGCGTCATTCTCGTCGCTGTGGGCGGCGGCGGGGAAGTGGAGGAGGAAGCGCGCCGCCGATGGCTGGAAGACAAACCCGATGAGTATTTCTTCCTCGAAATCTTCGGTTCGGCAGTGGTGGAGCACCTCACCGCGCTCGCTGGCGCGAGACTTTGCGATTGGGCGGAGCGGCGCAGCATGGCTGTGTTGCCCCATTACAGCCCCGGCTACCCCGAATGGGACATCGCCGAGCAGCCGCGTTTACTTAACACGATCAAGCGCGGGCCAAAAGAACCGTTTCCGTTCCAACTGGAAGCGCTCGACTCCGGCATGCTGCGTCCTCGCAAGGCCCTGCTTGCCGTCTTCGGCTTGACGCGCCGCACGGACCGCCTGCTGCGGCTTAAAGAGCTTATTCCCTGTGAAAGCTGCTCGTTCGGCCCGTGTCAGTATCGGCGCGCGCCCTATCGGCGCAACCCACAGGTCCCGAGCGAACTATTCCAGCTCTCCACCGCTATGCTCGATCCGTGCGCCGAGTACAGCGTGAACCGCAAAGCTCTTGAACGTTGGGCCAAGGAGCGGCTTACCTTGCAGACCGCGCAGGACGGCTCGCTCGACGCCGTCTTCCGTTACGATGGAACCACTTGCACAAACATGGGAATGCCGCTGACGTTTCTTTATACCGTGAAGCTGGGTCCGCGCGCTCAAGGCTACCCGATCCGGGAGCAGCAGTGCGTTCCGGCTGCCGGCGACACCGGCCACATCCACATGTGCCAGTATGTCGAGAATCCTTTGCGGCTCATGGGTGCGATCGAGCATGAAAAGCCGCTGAACGGAGAGCATCTAAGAGCCGTCCTCACCTGGCAGCGTGAACCCGGCGCCGGGGGATGTTTATGCACCCAAGCCAGCCGCGATCACAAGTGGGGCCTGGTCCTCGAAACCATTCACTACGCCCTTGCACAGCGGGAATCAACGCAGGATGTCGACCGATGACCAAGAAACTTTTGCACGAAGCAGCGCTCGAGCGGCCCATGCTGGGCGACGGAGCGATGGGCACACAGTTAATGGCGGCGGGCCTGGAACAAGGTCATTGTGGTGAGGCATGGAATCTTAGCCATCCGGAAAGGGTGCTCGCCATCCAGCGGCGATACGTCGAGGCCGGCTCAGAGTGCCTCATCACGAATACCTTTGGCGGTTCGCGCATCATGCTCAACCGCCATTGCGAAGGCGAACACGTCGCGGCCATTAACAAGGCCGGCGTGGAGATCGCCCGCGAGGCCTTCAGCGGCAAAGACGGCTACGTGCTCGGCGACCTTGGACCCTTCGGCGGTTTACTCACGCCCCTCGGCGAGTTTACGGAGGACCAGGTTCGGAGCGCCTTTGAGGAACAGGCCACTGCTCTCGTTGAGGCCGGCGCCGACGCGATCATCGTCGAGACGCAAACATCGCTCGAGGAGTTGCTGATCGGCATACAGGCAGCGCAGGCCGCGGGCGCCCAGTGCATCATCGGGTCCATGGCTTACGACGTGACGCTCGACGGCTCGACCTTCCGCACCATGATGGGCATCGATGCCGAACGCGCCGCTACATTCATGGAGGAAAACGGCGCGCACATCGTGGCCTTGAACTGCGGCACCGGCATGGAGATGGAGCGCGCCCGAATGGCCGTGGAAGGCTACAAGAAAGTCACCAGCCTTCCGGTGATGGTGCAGCCGAATGCCGGAAAACCGCGGCTTGAGAACATGAAAATCCTCTACGACCAGACGCCGGATCAAATGGTGACAGGCCTGCTGCCCTTGCTGGAAGCGGGTGCGAACATCGTGGGCGCCTGCTGCGGCAGCACGCCGGAGCACATCCGCGCCTTCAGGCAAGTTATGGATGGGTTTCTGGAATCCGAAGGAATGCGAGCCCACGGAGCCTGACGTGAAAGTGAAACTTTGTGACGTGAACCCCGCCGCCCGCGAAAAGCTTCCCACGCTTACCGGCGACAAATCCGGCATTGGCGTTCATTACGTCGATGCCTGGATCAAGCCGATGAACACGAAACTCGAAGATGGAACGCCGGTGAAATGCAAGCGCCGTGGCCTGAAGATCGTCCTTTCCGCCGGCGCGAAAAAAGGCGAAGGCTTGATGCGCCGCATCGATGTGAGTCCTGACCCCGAAGTGATGTTTGCAGCCGCACTGCAGGAGGCCGCGCGAAGCGCCGGAATCGAGCTTACGGTAGAACACGGCGCCGTCTATCTCGTGCTTTGACCTGCGCCACGGCGTAACCAGGGGACCCTGCAAAATGCCAGGTGATGCCAGTTGGAATTCTCAATACCCGTGGCTGCCAAGTTGAACTTTGCCTTGGAAGGTGCGATGAACGTAAGTGCTGTAGAGCGCGACGGCAACCATGCCCAGTATGTTGGCGATGAAGGAAACGACGAGGGCGTGGTGACTGGAGGCGGCGTTATAGATGTTCAGGCTGTAGTCCGGACGGATGGTTGAAACCAGCAGGTCCGGGAAGACGGTGGCTGCGGCTGAGGCAAGCAACCCGGCGATGGTTAAGGTTGAGGCGGCAAAAGCAATGCGGGAGCAGCCGGGCGCCCAGGCGAAGAAACCGAGAACCAGTCCCGCGACGGTGAGCACAGGAAACAGGAAGAAAAGCGGCTGCGACCGAAAACTGGCGAATATGCCCGGCCGGATTTTGAAGGTCACCACCGTCATGACTCCAACCAGCAGAACCACCAGGCACAACAGAACTCGCGACCACCTCTCGGCGCGAGCCAGAAGCTCACCTTCCGTCTTCCTCCGCAGGTAATTGGCTGCGTGCCATGGCAGAAGCACCAGGCTGAGGACGCCCGCAAGCAACGAATAAGGATTAAGCATGAGCGCAAACGTTCCCTGGAAGAAACCGCTTGGTCCGATGGGAAGACCGTGCAAGACGTTTCCGAGCGCCACGCCCAAGAGCAGGCAAAGAAGAAAGCTGCCAAACCAGAAGCCCGTATCCCAAAAGCTGCGCCAAAGCCCACTTTCAAGTTTGCTGCGGAATTCAATTGAAACTCCGCGCAGGATCAAGAGCCACAAGACCAGCATCAAGGCGAGGTAGAATCCACTGAAGCCTGAAGCGTAAACGCGCGGAAACGATACCACCATCATGCCGCCCGCAGCCAGCAGCCAGACTTCGTTGCCGTTCCACACCGGCCCAATGGCATTGATTGAAATACGGCGCTCGTGGTCTCCGCGCGCGATGAAGAGATGCAGCGCACCCACGCCGAGGTCGTATCCATCGAGAATAGAATAGGCAATCAGCATCCCACCGAGCGTCCAGAACCACACGATATTCATGGCTTCCTCTGTCCTTAGTCCCTGGTCCGGTGTCTTTGGTCCTTGGTCCTCGTACTCTGTTCTTCGCTCTTTTTGCCCTTGTCCTGTGTTCCGCCGGCGGCTGCCGGCGATTACGGCGACGCGGGTTCCGGGCCTTGCTGGATGACGCGGCCTACCAGAAAGAGAAACAACAGGCCGAGCATGGCGTAAATGCCCATAAAGCCCAGCAACGTGAACAGCGCTTCCCCGCCCGCAACGTTTGCCGAAGTTCCTTGAGCCGTCTTGAGCAGACCGTAGACCAGCCACGGCTGCCGGCCCACTTCCGCAACCATCCAGCCCGCCTCGTTGGCAATATAGGTAAAAGGAAACGCCAGCATCATCGTCCAGAGAAACCAGCGGCTTGTACAAAGCTTGCCCGCCCAGAGCAAGACCAGTCCGATCAGCATTTGCGCGATGAAGATGGTCCCGAGGCCGACCATAATGTGGTACGTGTAGTAGGTGAGCTCGACCGGCGGCCAAAGATCCTTCGGATAGGTGCTTAACCCATCGACCGCCGCGTCAAAGTTTCCGTAAGCAAGGAAACTCAGCGTCTTGGGCACATAAATCGGATCGATCAGTGTGGCGCGTGATGTATCCGGCATACCGATGATCGCGAGCGGCGCGCCTCTCGTCGTGTTGAACAGACCTTCCATTGCGGCCAGCTTCGTCGGCTGGTAACGCACGACGTCGCGGCTGTTCAAATCCCCCGTCGGGATGGCCTGGGTGATGCAAACGATCACGCCGGCAACGATCGCCATTTTCAGCGACAGGCGCGCAAATTCAATGTGCTTGTTGGAAAGCATATAAAATGCGCCCACACCACCGATCACATATGCGGCCGTGACGAAAGCCCCGTTAATGGTATGGGCAAATTCCCAGCCGGCGTAGGGATTGAGCAGAACCTGCCAGAACGAGGTCAACTGAACACCGCCCGAGGCCGCGCGCACGTAACCCACCGGATGCTGCATCCAGGCGTTTGCGGCAACGATGAAATATCCGGAAAGAAGCGAGCCCGCGGCCACGCCCAGCCCCGCAAGCCAATGCAGGGTGCGGCTCACCCGGCCCTCCCCAAACAGGAACAGACCCAGAAATCCTGACTCCAGGAAAAATGCGTACACACCCTCAAGCGGCAGGGCTTGTCCAAAAACGCCGCCGCCGAAGGCGGAGAATCGGCTCCAGTTCGTCCCGAACTCAAATTCCAGCGGAATGCCGGTCACGACGCCGACCGCAAAGTTGATTGCAAAAATCTTCGCCCAAAATCGGGCTGCGTGTGCGTAATGCTCCTTTCCGGTGGCCAGATGCAGTGTGGAAAGAAGAGCGATAAAGAAGCCCAGCCCCATGGTCAGAATCGGAAAGAGGTAGTGGAACATGACCGTAAATGCGAATTGGATCCGGTGAAAAATTACGGCGTCACCCATCTCCTCCATCCTTTCCGCTGAGGGCAGTTTAGCTTACGGCCAAATTAAGAATTATAGCCCGTCACCTCTGGAAGCATGTGATCCGCGTCACACTGCCATCAGGGGTTGGGGACTGGAGAATGACCGTCGTGTGGGTGTGACCTCTGTGATGCGACCCTTCACGGCTTGTGTCGTCAAGGCGCAGACTATCCCATCTCAGGCCGCTGAAGGTCTGAAAAAATTGACCCCGCCTGTCATCCTGAGCGCCCACAGCTTTGGCTGCCAATCGGGGCGAACGGGCCCAGCAGTACAGATTCGAATCATTCACAGCTTCGCCGGCCTGGGCCGGGATAGATCGCCCCGTCAGGACCCAGCGCGCCAGCCAGAAACATCCGGGATGTGATATAGGTCACATCGTCCGCTGTCCGCGCCCCGTAAGCTCACTTCAGGAACGGCAACATGACGCTCTACGACGCTGACGAGAAGACGGTGGCGAAACTAGTGGCCATTCGCGGCGGTTGGGGTGCAAAGCAGCGCTTGCGCGAGATGGGCGTGCAAGTGGGCGACGTGGTGAAGATATTGAATCGCGCCCCGTTTGGAGGGCCACTGGCGATCCAAAGCGGCGAAACCGTGATTGCGATTGGCCGCCATCTTGCCCGCCGAATTCAGGTGGAACCCAAGAAATGAAAGTTGCGCTCGCCGGCCAGCCCAATTGCGGCAAAAGCACGCTGTTCAACGCGTTGGTGGGCTATCGCTCGCTCACATCCAATTTTGCAGGCACGACGGTGAGTTATACGCGCGGCCAGGCGCGGATCAATGGCAACATTATTGACCTGTGCGATCTGCCGGGGCTCTACTCGCTGATCCCTGCCAATCCTGCCGAAACGTCAAGCCGCGATTCCTTGCTGGAGGATGCCTGGGACGTGATCATCAACGTCGTGGACGCCTCGCAGCTTGCGCGCAGCCTGGAACTCACTCTGGAATTGAGCGAGCTGGAACGTCCCATGGTCGTTTGCCTGAACATGATGGACGAAGCGGCGCGCAAAGGAATGACGATCGACGTCCCGGAACTTGCTTCGGCGCTCGGCCTGCCGGTGATCGAAACCATCGCGTCGCGCGGGCGCGGCATCGTCGAGACGATGAGAGCTGCGATTGGCCTCGTCCGAAAATCCGGCACGGGCCGGTCCAGCCGGCCGGTTTATCCGGCCGAGATCGAAAAGCCCATAGAAGACCTGGCGCGGTGGCTGGATCGGTGCAAGGCCCAAGATCACTCGAGAGCTCCGTACGAACCGGCGAGACTACGGATCGAGAGCTCAGCAGCCTGGGCCCGGAACGACGCGACGAGCCCATCCACTGCCATAGCAGAGACATTCGTCGAGGAAATCGGCTTGCGCGGCGACGGCGGGCTGCCTGCGGAAGAGACTTGGAGCCGGGTTTCTCCAGGCGAACCGTCGACCCATCACTCCTCTGTGGTCCTACGATGTTTTTCCGGATGCTGTGGGACGGCGGCGAGGCAAGAGGCCAGCAGCGGTCCGGCCGGTGTATTGCAGGGGCTCGCCGGGAGCGACCGCATTCACCGCGCTTCCGCGCGCGTCCGGGCGCTATGGCTCCTGCAAAGCGATCCCGGGCAGTTGGCCGGCATGGATGACGAAACAGCCGAGCAGGTATCAGAAGCATTGGCTGCTTTGCCGCGCAGGGAAGGAGAGCCGCCTGAAGACGTGATTCCCGCAGCGCGTCACGCGGCGTGCCTGCGATTGTTCGAAAAAACCGTGCGCGTCAACCGCCCGCGGACGGACTGGCGAGACCGTCTGGACGGGCTGGTCATGGACCGGCTGTGGGGTTACGTGTTTCTGGCCGCTGTGTTTTTCACGTTTTTCCATGTGATTTTCGACGCCGGGCAATTTGCCGAAACGCGCATTCTGGCTCTGTTTGACCGGCTGACGGCCCTGCTGGCCGTGGAGCTCAATCCACACAGCCTCGCATTCGTCGTTGGCAAGGGCGGGCTACTGGGAGTGGCGGGGGCCGTGGGAAGCGTGTTGCCCTATCTCGTTCCATTCCTGATCGGGCTGGCGGTGATGGAGGACCTGGGCTATCTCGCCCGCATCGGCTATTTAATGGACTCCGCCATGCATCGCCTGGGACTGCACGGCACGGCAACGTTGCCCGTGATCCTGGGCTACGGCTGTAGCGTACCCGCGGTCATGGCTACCCGCATTCTACCCTCCCGCCGCGACCGGTTCGTCGCAGGCTTCCTGGCCATTCTGGTGCCTTGCTCGGCACGGATGACGGTGATCATGGCGTTGGTGGGCCTGTATCTCGGCGCGAACTGGGCGCTGGCAATTTACGGCATCAACTTTGCTGTCGTCGCGCTGGCGGGAGTGATTCTGGCGCGCATCTGGCCGGAAATCTCGCCGGGCATGTTGATGGAAGTACCTCCCTATCGCCGGCCCAATCTTCGCTCCGTTTTGCTCAAAACATGGTTTCGGCTGCGCGAATTTGTCACGGTGGCAACGCCGCTTTTGATTGGCGGCAGCATTGTGCTGAGCGCGGTCGATTATTTCCGGCTCGACCGCTGGATCAATGCGGGCCTCTCGCCACTCACAGGATTGCTGGGGCTGCCGGCGGCGACGGGTTTGACGCTGATTTTCGGCGTCTTACGCAAGGAGTTGTCGCTGCTCATGCTAATGCAGGCGCTGGGCACCACGCACGTGGCAGCCGTGATGAGCACAACTCAGATTGTCGTCTTCACTCTGTTTGTCACTTTCTATCTGCCTTGCCTGGCGACGGCTGCCATGATGGGAAAAGAGCTTGGCTGGAAATTGACTGCAGCCGCTTCCGGGGCACTGCTTTTGCTCGCCATTGCCATCAGCGTGCTGGCCCGCTTTGCGCTGCGGCTTTGAGGAGAGAGCACCCGTAGAACCTAGCTTACTGCCCAGCTCACGTGTGCTTCCTGGCCGTCGAAGGATTCACGGCATTTTACAGCCGGATTCGGGAAGACATAGTGCATAATAGAAGTTTGTTCATGGATCGTTAGCGGCTTTACCCCCAACCCGCTCAGGATCGTTACACCTTACACCCCCCACAAGGAGATTCCACATGAGTAAGCTAGTACGCCCACACGGTAGCGACAAATTGATGCCTTTGCTGCTCGATTCAGAGGCGCGGAGCGAGGAGGTGAAACGGGCCGAAAGGCTGAAGAAAGTGCCCATGAGCAGCCGCGAAACCGGTGACCTCATCATGATGGGGATCGGCGCTTTTACCCCTCTCACCGGCTATATGGGCTACGACGACTGGAAAGGATGTTGCGATAGTATGACGCTGACATCGCGCAAAGGCACTTTCTGGCCCATTCCGATCACCCTGTCGGCATCTCAGGAACTCGCCGCATCCATTAACAACAGCGAAGAGGTTGCGTTGTGGGCTACGGAAACCAACGAGCTGGTCGGAACGATGAAAGTGGAGGATAAGTACGCTATCGATAAGGCGCACGAATGCTCCCAAGTGTTTCGAACCACCGATTCCAATCATCCCGGCGTGCAGAAAGTGTTCGCGCAAGCGGAAGTGAACCTGGCCGGTCCCGTGAAGGTGCTGTCAGAATCGTTCTTTCCCGAATCATTCAAGGGCATTTATCAGCGGCCTGCGGAGGCACGCAAGCTTTTTGACGAGCGCGGATGGAGCACGGTGGCCGCACTGCAATTGCGCAATCCTATGCACAACTCCCACGCTTACCTGGCCTGGATCGCCATCGAAGTCTGCGACGGAGTGTACGTCCATCAACTTCTCGGCAAGCTGAAGCCCGGCGACATACCCGCCAGCATCCGGGTTCAGGCCATCGACGCGCTGGTGAACCAATATTTCCGCAAAGAAAGAGTGATCCAGGGCGGATATCCTATGGAAATGCGATATGCCGGGCCGCGAGAGGCTTTGCTGCACGCGGTGTTTCGCCAGAATTACGGCTGTTCCCACCTCATCGTCGGCCGCGACCATGCCGGTGTTGGAGATTATTACGGACCGTTCGACTCTCAAAAAATTTTCAACGAAGTGCCAACGGGCTCGTTGGCCATCCATCCCCTATGCATGGACTGGACGTTCTATTGCTACGAGTGCGGTAGCATGGCTTCCATGAAAACGTGCCCGCATGAGAGCCGAGCCGTGATCGACGAAAACGGCAGCTATAAGGGCGGCGCGCGCCTGATCCTTTCCGGAACGATGCTGCGGAAACTGATGAGCGAAGGCAAACCCGTGCCGAAAGAGTTTTCGAGGCCTGAAGTGATTGCCATTCTGAAGAAGTATTACGACGGCCTCGAAGAGAAGGTGGACATCAAGCTTCACTCTAAGGCCACAGGCGTTGTAAAGAACCCGGCGCAGCCGTAGTGAACGAGGACATACGATCCATCGCACCGGCACTCGAAGGAGTGAGGGAAGCCGGTGTGAGCATTCACCCTTTCGGAGCGCCGGTCCCGATGTGATCCATGCGCCAAGCCCGGTCCCTTCTTCGCGCTGCACTTTGGCTGGCCGCGTTTTCCGGCATGCCGGCGCACGCATTCAATCGCCTCCAGCCCGTGTCCGTCAAGGTCACGCCCACCGTCATTCGCATCGGAGCTTTCTACGGCCGCCATCGCGTGCGCGTGGATGGGAGCGTTCCGGTGGGGACGGAAGTTTTAATTGCCGTCCGCGGCGCGGACGCAACCGAGGCGTTCAGGAAAATGGAGCGTTTTGGCCCGATTTGGGTGAAAGGAAACACTCTTTCGGTCTCCGGCGTCCCTTCGCTACTGCTGGTTTTCAGCTCCGCACCGCTGCAACAGTGCCTCTCTCGCGCGGAACGCGACCGCCGCCGAATTGATGCCATTGCCATCAGTAAGACGATGGAGGTCTCGCCGCGACAGCAGCGCGAAGCATGGGTGGCCACGGACTTTCTGAAGCTGAAAGCACGGGGTGCAAGCTATCACATGGAGGGCGGGGGTATCCGCTTGCTCGACAGCCGAGAGGGCCAACGGCGCTTCACTTTGGAGTTTTATTGGCCGAAGACCGCCAGGCCCGGCGACTACGTCATCACCATCAACGCCTGCCAGGATGGTGCCGTTCGCGATAGCCTCCGGGTTCCGCTGAAAGTGGTCGAATCGGGCTTCCCGGCTATGATGGCGAATCTTGCAAATCACCGGGCCGCCACTTACGGACTCATCTCAATCGCACTCGCGGTGGCGGCAGGGTTCGGCATCGATTTCATGGTGACACGGCTCCTGAAGAAGTAACGACGTGCTTCAGCACTCGCAAATCCAAAGCGCCGCGTCACAAACTCGCCAGACCACTGGACGATAGGGAAACCGTCCCGGCTAACATCCACTAAAGAAGTGGGAACTCGAGCGGGCGCATTCATGGGGGTTTGAGAGTGCGAGGATTCGGCCTCGAAACACAATAAGTTCGAGGGCGCCACCATGACCTGCGAATTCATCTTTCCTACAACGCCGGATTCCTGAGAACGAGATATCCTGGCGGGACTCAGCAGGTTGGAAGGAGACGCGATGAGCCGTGCCGTCATCCTTCCCGCCACGGCAAGAACAAGCGCCGCCAGCAAGATCACCAATTGCTCTCCCCTGAGCAGACGGGTCAAGCGAGAGCCAAACTGCGCCCCAACGGCGGAGCCGACAGCCAAGGGCAGCACCAGAATAACATCGACGATATGATTGGTCGTAGCCTGCATGTACGTGACGCCGGCGCTGAGCAGCATGACCTGAAAAAGGCTGGTTCCGACGGCGATGTGCGCCGGCATGGCGAGGAGGTAGATCATCATAGGGACGATGATGAAGCCGCCTCCTACGCCCATAATCGATGCAAGAATGCCCACGATTGCAGAAAGAAACAGTGGGACCAGGACCGAGTGACGAACGCCGGAGTGTGGAAAATCCATTTGCCAGGGCAACCGGCCCAGAAATCCTCTCGCCGGCGCCGTGTCCCTGGTGGTCCTCGCCATCGCTCCCCGCCGCAGGACGCTGAGACTCTGAAAGAGCATGTAGCTGCCCAGGCTGCTCAACAGGAACACGTACGCAAGCGTAATTGCCAACTCCGCATCGCCCAAGGCACGAAGAATCCGGATTGCTTGAACCCCAACCTCCGCACCGGCCAAGCCGCCCACAAGCAGAACGCAGCCGATCTTCACATCTACATTCCCCATCCGAAGATGGGCAGCCATGCCGGAGGAGGAAGTGGCCACCATCTCGCACGATCCCGAAGCGGCCGCGACCGCGGCGGGAACCCCAACGAGCATGAGAATTGGGGTGAGCAAGAAGCCGCCGCCCACGCCGAAAAGCCCGGACAAGAGGCCGACGAACGCACCAATACCCAGCAACACGAACAACTTCACCGATACTCCGGCTACAGGAAGAAAAAGATACATTGATTCAATTGCGTGCGGGCGGAGTGACTTCGGACATATCCAATTGAACGACACCTGGCACAGCTTGGGCCACCCGTTTCACTTCCGACAATTCCTCGATGGCCGTCAGCTTTCCCCGAATTGAGACCACGCCACGGCGAGCGCTCACTTCGAACTCCAGGTGTGACGTAGCCGGGTTGATGGAGAGATCGGCCCGAACGCGAGTTGCTTCCGCGAGGTCTTGCAGGTCTGCCTGGCACTCCTCGGTCCGGCCAAAGTGCGTTTGCTGGCGCAGCGCCGCCGCAACCAACTCACACGCATCGTCGATGTTGAGAGCATCAAGGTTCACGACCAAATCATAGAGATACGGATCTTCCCAATCCACGCCGTAAAGGAAGCGGGTCCATTTCTTTCTGTCTACATCTCCTTTGTGGATGTAGGCGATCGCTTCGTTCCGGTCCATCTTGAGCCGCTCTTCCAGCGTCGCGATCCGCTTCTCGAGCGGTGCAAGAACTCTCACTTTCAGCACAGGCCACGGGCCTCGGAGCAGCAGGTGGCCCGCATTCCCGTGATAAATCACCTTGTCGGTTTTCACTTCCTCGGCGATGGCAGCTTGGAGGAGGGCGAGATACTGGTAGCGCTTGTGCCTGAATCGCTCCAGGAAACCCGGGGGTTTCAACAGGGCGTCGAGGATCTCCTGCTGCGAAACGCCGCTCGCTGCAGCGCGCTCGGCAACTATTTCACGATCCACACAGCGGTAGCCCAAATGGCGGCTCAAGCACTCTGCAAGCTGTTTGCCTCCGCTGAACGAACCTCTCGAAATGGTTATGACGGACATAATGCTTCCCGCCTGCACCGAATCCAAATAACAGGCTATCACTAACGGCCGGAGCGGGCGATGTGATACTCACCACAGCCGGTTCAGCACTCGACTCGGGTATGATTGATGAGGAGGCCGAGTGAAAGGCACGAACGGATTCTATCCGGTTTTCCTGCAGCTCAAGGGGCGGCGAGCGTTGGTGGTGGGCGGCGGCAGGATGGCGCTCACCCGGACACGGCAACTGCTTTCCGCGGGTGCAATCGTGACGGTGGTTGCGCCGGAGATTTGCGAACCGCTCCGAGCCCTCGCCGGGCGCGAAGCCGTGAAGTTGACGCGCCGCAGGTTTCGCCGCTCGGACGTGAAGCGAAAATGCTTCGTCGTTTTGGCCGCTACCAATGATCCTGGGGCGCAAGAGGCCGTCGCGGAAGAAGCTCAAAGAGCCGGCGTGCTTTATAGCATCGTCAGCAACCGGCAGCGAGGGAACTTCCTTACGCCTGCCGTCGTGAAGCGCGGCAGTGTGACCATCGCCATCTCAACAGGTGGCGCGAGCCCGATGCTTTCCGGGCGGCTGCGACGAGCCCTGGAAGAAGCGCTGCCGGGAAACCTCGCTGAGTGGACGTCGCTTCTGGCTGACTTACGCATCCAACTGAAGAGAGCGCTTCCAGACGATCTTCAGGGCCAGCGGGAGCTTATCGCTCAGTTTATCGAAAGCGTGACACAGTGATGAATCACGAACGCATCCCATCCGGCAAAGTTTATATTGTGGGCGCCGGACCGGGCGCACCCGACCTGATCACGATCAGAGGCTTGGCCGCCATCCGCGAGGCCGACGTCGTCTGTTACGACGCTCTCGTCAGTCCGAGCCTTCTCGATCAGGCGCCGCCGGGCGCAGAGCGGATCTATGTGGGCAAGCGCTGTGGCTGTCACTCGATGAAACAGGAAGAGGTTAACCGCACGGTTGTCGCCCAAGCGCGGGATGGCAAAACGGTGGTCAGGTTAAAGGGCGGCGATCCGTTGGTTTTCGGGCGTGGCGCAGAAGAAGCGTTGGCCTGCGCCGAAGCAGGCATCGAGTTCGAAATCGTTCCTGGAGTTTGCTCGGCGATGGGCGCCGGCAGCTACGCCGGCATACCGCTCACGCATCGCGGTATGTCCTCTTCGGTTGCTTTTGTCACTGCGCATGGCTCGCGCTCGGGCGAATCGCCGGACCTCGGCTGGATTCGCCTCGCTACAAGCGCGGAGACGCTCGTCATCTACATGGGCTCTAAATGGCTGGGAAAGATCACGGCCGCGCTCATGGCGGAAGGGATACCCGCGTCGCGGCCTGTTGCGGTGGTGAGCAACGCGACGAATGCCAGCCAGACGACCGTCCTGGGAACGCTGGAAACCATTGCGGCGCGCGCCGCGGAGGCGCACGTTCCGGCTCCGGCCCTGATCATTATCGGAGAAGTCGTCCGATTGAGCGAAGCGCTGAATTGGTTCGAGCGGCAAAGGGAGGAATGCGAAGTCGGAAATGCTAAATAGTAAATGATGAAGTCCACGCATCGACTCGGGCACAACGCCTGTCGAGTGATGGGGAGGCAGAGTGTCCGGTTTCGACCGTGCGAAGCGAGGTGGGTTACCCTTCGAACCGATATCCCAAGCCCTGCAGGGTTAGGATGAGATGCGGGTTGTGGGGATCTTCTTCGAGCTTCTGGCGCAGCCAGGCAACGTGCACATCCACCGTTCGCGTATTCGGCGCCTTTTGGTATTCCCAAACCTTTTTGAGCAATTCTTCACGAGACAGCGTCTCGCCACGGTGTTCTATAAAATAGCGCAGCAATTTGAACTCTCTCGCTGAAACTTGAACGACCTCACCGTTTCGCCAAACCGTGGTGGAGCGAAAATCCACACGCAAGGAGCCGGACTGGAAAAAATCAGTTTCCAGCCGTGCGTCGGCCGGCCGGCGGAGCAAGGCCTCGATGCGCGCCAGCAATTCGAGCATCTCAAAAGGCTTCGTCAGGTAGTCGTCCGCACCCAGCTTCAGCCCAATCACCTTGTCAACCACCTGGCCGCGCGCCGTGAGCATCAGAACCGGAGTCGTTATTCCGTGCTGCCGGAGATCGCGGCACACGTCGAGCCCACCCTTGCCCGGAAGCGTGAGGTCAAGCACGACCAGGTCGAAGCTGCCGTCAAGAGCGCGCTCATATCCCTCGACGCCGTTGTCCGAAGCGTCCACGGCATAGCCTTCGCTGCGCAGCCGGTCGCGCAGGGTAAGGACCAGGGAGGGCTCATCTTCGATCAAAAGAATTCGCTTTTCCGCCATGTTCAACGGGGGCGCTCTGCCAGCGGGTTACCCTTGCTTCCTTCGCCGTTCCCTGAGCGTGTGCCCTAAGTTTTGCGGGAGCCCGGGGTGTGTGAAGACAGAGACACCCTCGCCCTTCCCGAAGCAAGGGGAGCAAGAATCGCGGATACTCGACATGGGGAAGACCCTCACGGCTTCGAGCTATCCTGCGGCACAGCGGACTCCTCCAGCTCTCCCACGGTCGCGGGCGGTAAGTGCAACGTGAAGCACGATCCTCGCCCCAATTCGCTTTGAACGGTCAAGCGGCCGCCCATGGCTTCCGCGATCTCTCGCGCGAGACTCAGCCCCAGCCCGGTACCGGGCACGTTCCGCGCTCTTTTGCCCCGGTAAAAAGGCTCGAAGAGATAAGGCAAATCATCGGGATCAACACCCGCGCCGTGATCCTGCACCTGGATTTGAACTTCTTTCCCACCCGGAGCACGCGCCAGGCGAGCCCGCACGCGAATCCATGGGTGCCGGCCGCCGTAGCGCGCCGCATTCGAAAGCAGATTCTCAAGGCATCGGCCGAACGCCGAAACGTCCGCGCAAACCATGGGCAACCCTGGATCAAACTGTCTTTCCACTCTCGCTCCAGACGACTTCAGAACAGGCCGGGCAGCGGCAAGAGCGCTTTCCACCGCTCCGACCACGTCAATGGGACGCGCTTCGTATTTGCGATAGCGAGATTGTTCGGCGGCGAACGCCAGCACCTGGCCGACCATCTCCGAAAGCTTTCGGTCCTGCTCCCGGATCAGCGCGCCGTATTCCTGAACCTGCGCCGGCTCGCTCACCACGCCATCTGCCAGATTCTCCGCGGCTGAGCGGATCACCGCGAGCGGCGTACGCAAGTCATGCGAGACGCCTGTCACAAGACTCATCTGCAGCCGGGCCAAGCGGTGCGCTCGCTGCGCAGAGACGACGATGGTAGCCATGCTGACGGCAAGCAGCGTGAGGACACCCAAGCTGACCGCCAGGTCACGACGCCGCAAACCAGCCACGGCCTGCGCCACGGAGCCGGAAGGATGGCGCGCAATGAGCAGCCACCCCCCTTCACTCGCCGACGCGATAATCACCGGAGGAGCGTGACGAGCTCCCGATACCGCTGAAATTGACAGTGCGCCCGTAGGCCTGGGCACGTCCGGCTCGAAGCCGCCGGATTCCGCCGAAATCAGGGAGCCCGAGAGCACGAGGCGCGGAATGAGCGGCACTACGGCGTCACTCCCCTTCCTACTCGGCGGGTTGGGCGTGGATCGATAGAGGATCCGCCGATTGTCTGCGCCCGCTACAATCCAAATGCGATAGCTGACGCCTTTAGGTCCGCTGAAGAATCGCCTTACCAATGCGGGAAGAATCAAGCGCTGGATGGTAGGAAGGCTCAGCTCGGCAATCAACGCACCACTGACGCGTGGACTGCCCGGGCCGGACGTATCAATAAACAAGTGCACGAAGGCGGGCGCCGTTTCCTCGAGGGTCCAGCGATTCACCAATCGGGCGGCCTGCGAGACGGAAAGCGCGAAGCCTTCCTGCTTCTCGAGTTGTTCCTTCATCGGCATGAGCTCAGGAGGCCACGACACTGGTTTGAAGGCATGAGTCTCCTCAGAAAGCGCAAGCAATCGCGAACCTGTCGTGCGGGTATCCTGCCACAAAAAAACCTTCGAAACGAGCCCGGGATGAGGAGAAGTTTCCTGCCAGAACCTGTACCGCTCCGCGAACGTGCTGGGTGACGGAACATCGCCAACGAACGCCCAGCAGACGTCCAGCAGATCGTCCTCGAAATCCCGCTGAAAACGACCGATCGCCAGGCTCAACCGCTCCTGCAGACGCTCGCGCTCGGCGTCGCTGACCTGATTAATCCAGCGCACCTGTAAAACAGCAAGGACAATGAGAATGACGACGAGGCCACCCACTACGGGAACGAGGCGGGCGGGGCTGCGGCGTTTCATCGCTAAAGCCATAGACGCGGCGTACTCTTAGTGCAAGCACGGGTTTAAGTCCGTGTTAAGAAGATTTTACTCTCATTTAACCCGTTAAATCCTCAGTTCTGACGAATAATGAACCATGGAAAGCAGGAAGAAATCATCGGGGTCCATCTCTTTGGCCGGGCGCACGGCCGGGTTGCGTTCGGCGAGTCTTTTGCGAGGCAAAGATCGTCGTTCCCGTCCGGGTTAGAGTCTCTTCCATGAAACTAAAATCGATAGCTTCCCTATTTTTATTGCTCGCAGTTTTGCCGTTCACCGCCCAGGCCCAGATGATGCCGGCGACAACGCCCTCAGCTTCCCCCCAGCCGCCGTTGCCAGCGACGGCCAGCGGGCCCGTGCGAACGATGACCGTGGAACAAGCCGTGCAATATGCGCTCGCGCATTATCCGGCGGTTCGCGCTGCGTTCCAGGCTTACAACGCCGCGAGGGCAAATGTGGGATTGACGGCAACGAACTACTTGCCGTTCCTGGACGCCGTCGCACAAGGCGAGCGGGAGACTCGAAATAGCGTCTATGGCGTGCTCATGCCGCAGTTTCCAACGATCTTGACCGGAACACAAGGCACGGTGTTTACGCCATCGAACGCGACGTTTTGGGCGAGCGGTTTAGGAGAACTGCTGGCTTGGGAGCCGTTCACGTTTGGGTATCGGCGTGCGGAATTGCGCGCCGCGCGAACCACGGCCAGCCGCACCGCCGCGCAGGTGTCGCTGACGCAACTCGGAGTTGCCACCGCCGTCGCAGACGCTTCGCTCGGCCTCCTGGCAACTGAGCAGCGCGTGAAGGCGTCGATGGCGGACGTCAGGCGGCGGACGGTTTTCGACACTTCCGTGCACGCACTGGTCAACGCCCGTCTGCGTCCAGGGGCCGATGCGTCGCGGGCCGACGCAGAACTAGCCGTCTCCCGGACGTCTCTGATTCAGGACGAACAGGCAGAGCAAGTGGCGAGCGCGTCGCTCGCGGAAGCTTTAGGTCTTGCCGGAAGCCGGATCGAAATCACGCCAGAGCCCTATGTTGAGACGCCTCCGACGACGATGTGGGAAGCTCCGACGCTCACCCAGAATCCGGCGGCGGTGGTCGAGCAGCGAAGGATTCAGGAAGTGAGATCCCGGATCAGCGTGCTGAACCATTCACTCTATCCGGATATCGTTCTGGAAGGGCTGGATTCGGCGCGAGGCAGCGCGCAACTCTCCCAAAAGGACATCGAACCAGGGCTCCAGGGCCTCGACCTGACGGCCCACAACTGGCAAGCCGGACTGACGGTCCAGTTCGATTTTACGAGTATTTTTTCGGAGCGCGCCCAAAAGAAGATCGCCATCGCCAGCCTGCGTCGTGAAGAGGCGCTTTACGATCAAACCATGCAAGAACTGACGGGAGAAGAGCAGCGCGAGCTGGCGACGCTCGAAGGAGCTCGTCGCGTGGCTCAAAATACGCCGATCGAGCTTGCGGCGGCCCGCATGAGCGAAACCCAGGCGCTCGCCCGCTTCAACGCGGGCGTTGGAACGATCGTGGACGTTGCCGAGGCACAGGGTTTGCTGGTGCAGGCGGAAACCGACGACGCTCTCGCCCGGCTCGGCATCTGGCGGGCCCTTGCCGGCCTTGCCGCTGCGGAAGGAAACCTTGCTCCCTTTCTGAATCTCGCGGGAACCATGAGTCCGCATGCGCCTTAACGAACTCTTTACACACGGCGTTGAAACCCGATCTGCGCAACCGGCGTCTTTCCAGCTAATGCCGGGCTCACGGCTTGCTTCCGGCTGGCTATTGCCTACCGGCGGCTGCCGCCTGGAGACTGATTTATGTGGTTAGTTCACACCGCTCTGCGGCGTCCCATTACGGTGATGGTGGCGGTCATCGGCATCGCTCTCGCTGCGATTCTGGCGCTCACGCGCATGCCGATCGACATTTTCCCCAATCTTAACCTGCCGGTCATCTACGTCGCACAGCCTTACGGCGGCATGAGTCCGGCGCAGATGGAAGGCTACCTCACCTACTACTACGAATATAACTTTCTCTATGTCGCAGGGCTCCAGAGCGTTGAATCAAAGTCGGTGGAAAACTTTGCCCTGATGAAGCTCACGTTCCTTCCCGGAACGAATATGAGCCAGGCGCTTGCCGAGGTGTCTGCTTACATCAGCCGGGCCCAGGCTTATATGCCGTCCG
This sequence comes from Terriglobia bacterium, assembly GCA_030041095.1. Taxonomy (GTDB): domain Bacteria; phylum Acidobacteriota; class Terriglobia; order UBA7540; family UBA7540; genus JASHON01. The sequence goes on along the minus strand of JASHON010000029.1, from coordinate 61,889 downwards.
GCACGGTGCCCCCGTTCGTGATCCGGTTTGACGCCGGGAGCGTGCCGGTAGGCTATCTTGTCTTTTCCAGCCCCACAGAAAGTGTGGACCAACTTCAGGATCTCGCGCTCAACCGCGTGCGCCCGCTTTTTACCACGCTGGCAGGAGTGTCTTCACCCTCAACGTTTGGCGGCAGCTCGCGCACCATTGTGATCCATGTCAACCGGGAGCGCATGAACAGCTACCACCTGTCGGCGGCGGAAGTCGTCAGGGCGTTCATGTCCGGCAACGTCATCGCACCCGCCGGCGACGTCCGGACCGGCAACCTGGACCGAATTACGCCCGTCAACTCCGTCGTCACCGACATCAATAAATTGGCCGATCTCCCCATCCGCACGGGCGCCGGACCGACGGTTTTCATGCGCGACATCGGCTGGGTGGAAGATGGTCACGACATCATTTTGGGCTACGCCTTGGTGAACGGTCACCGCACCGTGTATCTGCCTGTTACCAAGCGCGCCGACGCATCCACGCTGACCGTCGTGAACGAAGTCAGGGCCAACATGAAGCGCTTTGAGAATGTGGTTCCTCCCGACGTTGGCGTCCATTACGAGTTCGATCAATCAGGCCTGGTGACTCGCTCACTGACCTCGGTCGTCTTCGAAGGCGTGCTGGGAGCGCTGCTTACCGGCCTGATGATCTTTCTGTTCCTCCGTGAGTGGCGTAGCGCCTTCATTGTGGCGGCCTCCATCCCGTTTAGTTTATTGACAGGCGTGGTCGCGCTCTGGCTCACGGGCCAGACGGTGAACATCATGACGTTGGGAGGCCTGGCTTTGGCCGTCGGTATCCTGGTGGACGAAGGCACGGTGGAGATTGAAAACATCCATCGCAACCTCCAGCAGACCAGCGATGTGGCACACGCGGTTTTGAATGCGACGCGCCAGACCGTCATCCCGCGCTTCTTGTCGGCGCTCGCGGTTGTAGCAGTTTTTGTGCCTTCGTTCCTGATGGTCGGCATCACGCGCTCCTTATTCGTGCCATTATCACTGGCAGTGGGGTTCACGGTCCTTGCCTCGTACGTGCTGTCGAGCACCTTTCTGCCGGTCCTCTACATCTGGTTCAACGAGCGGTACCTGCACGGGAGCGGGGAGACAGGGCGCACACATTTCGATCACTTCCGTGATAAGTACCGAGTCGTGTTGAGTTGGCTCCTGAAGCGTCGCCGCCTGCTCGTCGCCGGCTACTTCGCTGCGGCGATTCTCTTTATTGTCGTGCTTGGGCCTCGACTCGGCCGCGAGATTTTCCCTCAAGCTGGCGGGAACCAGTTCGAGCTGCACTTAAGAGCTCCCGCCGGAACCAGGATCGAAGCGACCGAGCAAATCACGTTAGGAACACTGAATGAGATCAAGCGCCTCGCGGGCGCCCAAAACGTGGCCGGCAGCCTCGCCTACGTTGGCACCTACGCGCCGAGCTACCCCATCAATCTCGTTTACCTGTGGACAAGCGGCCCGCAGGACGCCGACCTTCGCGTTCAATTTACTCCGAAAGGGCACGTGGACGTCGCTGGACTGGAAGAGAAACTCCGGCAGACACTGCCTCAAATGTTTCCCGGTTCTACTTTTTCGTTCGAGCCGGGCGACCTGGTGACCGAAGTGATGAACCTCGGCTCACCGACGCCGATTGAAATATCCGTGAGCGGTCCGCATCTTTCGGCCGACCACGCCTTCGCTGAAAGGATTCGCGGCGAAATGAGCCAGATTCCCGATTTGCGGGACCTCCGGTATGGACAACCGCTGGCTTATCCCAGTTTGAACGTGGATATCGACCGCGTGCGGGCGGGCCAGCTTGGGCTCACCGTGGAGCAGATCGCTCAATCGCTCGAGACGGCAACGTGGTCCAGCCGCTTTGTGCACCGCAATTTCTGGCAAGACCCCGAGACAGGCATCGGCTATCAGGTTCAAGTGGAAGTGCCGCAGCCGGAGATGAGCAGCATCGGCGACGTCGCGGACCTGTCATTGGTGGACGGTGGGCCCTCCGACCATCCCACGCTCGGAGACGTGGCGAACCTGTCTTTCGGGACCGTAGTTGGAGAATACGATCGATACGACATGCAAAGGATGGTTTCGCTCACCGCGAACGTCGCGGGAGAAGATTTGGGTCGCGCCTCCACGCAGGTGGACGGGGCTATCCGGCGTGCGGGAACTCCACCGCGCGGCGTGGAAGTGCACGTCCGCGGCCAGTTGGCGCCCATGCAGCAAACCTTCCATTATCTCGACCTGGGACTGGCGTTCGCGGTGATGGCCATCTTTCTGCTGCTGGCTGCGAACTATCAGTCGATGCGGTTAGCTCTCGTTACTGTGTCCACAACTCCCGCCGTAGCCTGCGGCGTGATTCTCATCTTGCTCGTCACGGGCACCACGCTGAACCTGGAATCCTTCATGGGCGCTATCATGGCGATGGGTGTTTCCGTCGCCAACTCAATTCTTCTTGTTACATTCGCCGAATTACACCGGCGCGGTGAGAAGACGTCGGCGACGGAAGCGGCTTTATACGGAGGAAGCACCCGACTGCGGCCCATCCTGATGACCAGCCTGGCCATGATCGCCGGCATGGTTCCCATGGCCCTCGCCCTCGGTGAGGGCAAGGAAACGTCGCCGCTTGGCCGCGCGGTTATTGGCGGACTGGCAGCCTCAACGCTGGCGACACTGTTAATTCTGCCTTCGGTCTTTTCCCTCTCGCAGGAGGGCGTCACTACCGCCAGCGCGTCTTTGGACGTGAGCGATCCCGACAGCCCTTACGCGCATGCATGATGAGTGACGAACGATGAATGCCGCTGTCCGAAGGGTGGGGCGCAAGCAGTTAACGGTGAATGGCCAATTATGACGAAAGACCCACGCCATACAATTCACCATTTAGCCTTCTCAGGAGACTTTATGCGTTTATCGAAGTTTTCCCAAACACGGACCTGGAAGAGCGTGACCGTAACGTCAGCGATCGCCATCGTCGTGGCCACGTGCATATTCGGTTCGGGGTGCCACACCGGCGGAGGGCCACCCATGGCCGCCGACCGCAGCACGGCGGCCACCCCACCCGTGCCGCAGGTGGAGACCGCAAGAGTCTTGTCGCGGCGGCTGGATACCACGATGCCGTTGCCGGGTGAGCTGCGCCCCTACGAATACGTGGATATCTATCCGAAGGTGACCGGCTTTGTCCAATGGATCGGAGTAGACCGCGGGTCACGCGTGACGCAGGGACAACTACTCGTTCAGCTCGTGGCTCCTGAGCTCGTTGCCCAGAAGTCTGAAGCACAGGCAAAACTGGCGAGCGCGGAGCACCGCGAAGTCGCGGAACAAGCCAAGCTGACAGCGGATCAGGCCACCTACGAGCGGCTTAATGTGGCCGCCAAGACGCCTGGCGTTATTTCGGAAGAAGAACTCGAGGACGCTCAAAAGACCGCGGAATCAGACAAGGCCACCGTCGTCTCGTTGCATGCCGCGACGATCGCGGCGCGAGACGCACTCCAATCCGTCGAAACTCTTGAGGGCTATTTGCGTGTTACCGCTCCGTTTGACGGGATGATTACCACACGGTACGTCCACCCCGGGGCGCTGGTTGGTCCCACGAGTGGACGCACTGGAGAAACCGCCGAACCCATGCTGCGGCTTGAACAAGTCGCTCACCTACGGCTTATCATCCCCGTACCGGAAGCTTATGTGGCGGGTGTTGCGATAGGCCAAGAGGTGGATTTCACGGTGGCTGCCTTTCCGGGAAGGACGTTCTCAGGCAAGGTAGCTCGCATCTCCGACTCACTTAACCCGCAGACCCGCACGATGCCGGTCGAATTGGACATTTGGAATCCTGATTGGACTCTTCACTCCGGAATGTTTCCTCAAGTCTCCTGGCCTGTCCGACGTCCTTATCCGACACTGTTCGTTCCGGAGTCTGCCGTTGTCCGGAGCATGGAATCCACGTTCGTCATCCGCATCCGTGACGGCATGACTCAATGGGTGAACGTACAAACCGGCGTCACTTCGGGCAATCTTACCGAGGTTTTCGGAGATCTTCATGCCGGCGACCAGGTTGCTCTCCAGGCTTCGGAAGAACTTCGGTCCAACACTCGGGTCAATCCCAAACTCGCGTCTGCGGCCACCAGCGGGACGATGTAAGGCAACGGATTGCTCCACGCTGATTCGCAGGCATCAGGGTTTGCTTCGTTTCGCCGTATACGGCGTCAGTGGCCAGTTGTCAGCAGTTCGTTGTGATTAGTCCATCGTCATTTGTCACTGATCAGGTTATGCCCGATTCCTTTGTCTTCAATTTCTGATATCTGGCGTATTTTCATAAACTTGCTGGGATACAAACAACGCGTATCCTATAATTGTTTTATTTTCAAATACTTACTGGGTTTGTTGGTCACAGCAAAACAAACGTCGCTGATTCCACGACACTTACTGGGTTTGTTGGTCACAAAAGTCCTCACTCCTCTCAGCATTGGAGGAACAAACGCCATATCTTGCACCTGCCCGGCGAGAATGCCGCCATCTTCTCTTGAAGCTGTGGTAGACAGAGTCGCATCCGAAGTCACTCTCCCTTTCCACCCGCTTGCAGCCAGCCGCCGTTCAAGTTTTCTGTTTGTCGCCGTCGCACCGCCTGTTCCGTCAGCCGGCGTACCGGGCCTCCTCGTAGAACTGCGCTGCCTGTTTTCGCCGGATGTCGCCGACGCGCCGGCATCGAGGCTGTTCCGAGGCTGAAGGCAGCTTGGACGATCTCCGGCGATCTGCGACGATACGCCGCCTCGCCTGTCGCTCCGGCGTGCCAACCCTGTCAGGCAACGCACCCGGAACGTGTCCGTCACTAGCCTATCAGAACGTAATGAGACAGTGGGGACAAATTAGGACACTTTTGAGGATCGACGGTTGACGTACAACTGACTACGGGCAAATGGCCGGGGACAAAACACAAGCGATGCTATAATACCAAGTACGGTCAGTCGCTCGCGGCTCCGGCAAGCATCCCCTCACGAGAATGCCTGGGTTTGGCAACTTGTTCTCTGCAGCATGGAACGCCTGGAGAAATTGCCGGGCGCGAGCCTATGCGTTCCGTCGCGGCGACGACCGGCAATGTTCCAGGAAGCGAAGTGGACATTGCCGCGCGGATATCTCCGAGATCAGCCGGGCAATTTTCGACCCATCCCCATCCGAGCTGCAGCGAGGTGGCTGCGGCGCTCGAAGACCGCGGACTTTCCGCCGTTTACGAGCCGAAGTTAACGGGATAGGATATGTGATTTGGATCACCGCCTTCGGCGTCTTTGGGATGTACGCTGAGGTCGGTGTAGAGGAGATTTAGATGCAAATTCCGGATCTCAGCCTTCCGCTGTGAAGCAGGGTTGATCCCGGGAAACGGATGCGCTCATCGCATCCCAATCAAGATCAGAACGCGGCGGTCGAAGACTGCCTCTACATCACACAGAAAGGTGAGGACTTGAAAATGGCGGTTACAGTGGGAATCAATGGATTTGGACGCATCGGCAGGAATGTTTTTCGCGCGGCGTTAGGCGATCCCGAAATCAATTTCGTCGCAGCGAATGACATTACGGACCCGAAGACTTTGGCGCACTTGCTTAGGTATGACTCCGTGCTCGGCAACCTGAATGCGGAAGTTGGTTACGGCGAGGATTGCATCCGCGTGAACGGCAAGTCCATCCGGGTGTTCAAAGTGAAGGAGCCCAAAGAACTCGATTGGTCCTCGTTGGGCGTTCAAATCGTCGTGGAATCGACGGGGCTGTTCACTGACGCGAACCGGGCGCGCGAGCATGTGAGAGGCTCGGTCCGCAAAGTGATCATCACGGCGCCGGCTAAGAACGAAGACATCACGATCGTATTGGGGGTGAACGACAAAAAATACGATCCTGCTAAGCACCACGTGATCTCGAACGCTTCGTGCACGACCAACTGCCTGGCTCCGGTTGCCAAGGTGCTCAACGACACGTTCGGCATCCAGAGCGGCTCCATGACCACGATTCACTCATACACCAACGACCAGAAGATTCTCGACCAGCCGCACAAGGACCTGCGCCGCGCTCGTGCGGCTGCCGTCTCCATGATCCCGACGACGACCGGAGCAGCCAAAGCCGTGGGATTGGTTCTTCCCGAGCTCAAGGGAAAACTCGATGGTTACGCCATCCGCGTTCCCACTCCTAACGTGTCTCTCGTCGATCTCGTGGCCTATGTAGGAAAACCCACCACGCCCGAAGAAGTGAACGGCGCGCTCCAGAAAGCCGCGAACGGTTCGCTGAAAGGGATTCTCGGTTTTTGCACGGATGAGCTCGTCTCAACGGATTTCCGGCAGGATGACCGGTCGTCGATTGTTGACGCTCCGTTGACGCGGGTGATTGGCGGACAACTCGCGAAGGTAACTGCCTGGTATGACAACGAATGGGGTTATTCCTGCCGGGTGCGGGATCTGATCAAGCTTGTGGCCAGCAAACTGTAACCACTAGCCATTGCCCACTCCGTTCCTTCACCGCTGCGGCGAAATTCGATTTGTCCCGATCCAGCGGAGGGCGCGGAGGTGTCTGAGAACGGGCCCAAGTCGAGAGGGTCGGGGCCGTCAGCGTGCGGTCGCCAGGTTTTGCCTCAGCTTGCCAGAAACCAGACGGCAGGCACAGGAGGAAGCATGAAACGCAATTCATTTCCGTGGCGCTGGAAAAGCCTTGCCGGCGCTCTCGCCACGCCCATCCTGCTCGGGGGAGTGATAGCTTCCGCCGCGCCTGTCGACCCCGTCGAGGGCGAAGCAAACCTCAAGCTTCCGGATGTGTCTCAAGTCCGCTTCCACGGCATCGGCGGCCACGACCTGCTCATGTTCGGGCTCGTCTTCTGCTTGCTGGGAGTGATGTTCAGTCTCGTCATGTTCCGCAACCTGAAGGCGCGACCCGCCCATCCCTCGATGAGGGAAACGTCCGAATTGATCTGGGAGACCTCCAAAACTTATCTCACCAACCAAGGAAAATTCCTGATCGTTCTGTGGTCGTTCATCGCGGTGATCATTCTGCTGTACTTTGGGGCGCTCCTTCACTTTGCCACCTCGCGCATCGGCGTCATTCTCGCTTTCAGCGTGCTGGGAATGTGCGGGAGCTACGGGGTCGCGTGGTTTGGGATTCGCGTGAACACGCTGGCGAACTCCCGCGCCGCTTACGCTTCGCTCGGCGGCAAACCGTATCCCGTCTTCAGCATTCCGCTTCGAGCGGGCATGAGCATCGGCATGCTGCTGATTTCGGTTGAGCTGATGCTGATGTTCATCATTCTTCTTTTCGTTCCGGGAGATTATGCGGGCCCGTGTTTCATCGGCTTCGCGATTGGCGAATCACTGGGCGCTGCGGCGCTGCGCATTGCGGGTGGCATCTTCACCAAGATCGCGGACATCGGCTCCGACATGATGAAAATCGTTTTCAAAGTGAAGGAAGACGATGCACGGAACCCAGGCGTGGTTGCCGACTGCACCGGAGATAACGCCGGCGATTCTGTGGGTCCCACGGCAGATGGATTTGAGACTTACGGCGTGACGCAAGTGGCCCTGATCGCGTTCATTATTCTGGGCGCAAAGAACGCCGTGTTCGGCGTTCAATTGCTTGTGTGGATTTTTGGGATTCGCGTGGCGATGCTGGTGGCCGCCACGGGCGGATATTACATCAACTGGATGATCACCCGCGTGCGATGCGTCGGCGCGGATGAGATGAACTTTGAGACCCCGCTCACGTCCCTCGTCTGGATCACTTCCGCGGTATCCATTGCACTGACCTACGTCGCTTCCGTGTTCCTGATTCCCGAGATGGGCGGCGATTCCACACTCTGGTGGAAGCTGGCCACGATCGTCTCTTGTGGAACGCTCGCCGGCGCCCTCATTCCCGAGCTGGTGAAGGTATTCACATCAACCAAGTCACGCCACGTTCAGGAAGTGGTCGCCTCGGCAAGAGAAGGGGGAGCATCGCTCGATATTCTTTCGGGTTTTGTGGCCGGAACCTTCTCGACGTATTACCTGGGGTTATCCATTATGGGCTTGATGGCTATTGGCTTCTGGGTGAGCCTGTGCGGGCTGGGCAGTGTGATCCTGGCGGCGCCGATGTTCGCCTTTGGCCTGGTTGCCTTCGGCTTCCTGGGCATGGGACCGGTGACGATCGCCGTCGATTCGTACGGGCCGGTAGCGGACAACGCTCAATCGATCTATGAACTTTCACTCATCGAAAAAGCGCCGGGCGTGGCCGAGGAGGTTAAAGAAAAATTCGGCGTGGACGTGGATTTCGATCGCGCCAAGCTCATGTTGGAAGCAAGCGACGGCGCGGGCAACACGTTCAAGGCCAGCGCCAAGCCGGTCCTGATTGGCACCGCCGTCGTGGGCGCCACCGCGCTGATCTTTGCGACCATCATGGCGCTCACCAACTCGCTCACCGAGCACGTTGCCAATCTTTCGCTTCTCCACGCGCCGTTCGTGCTCGGCCTCGTGACCGGCGGAGCCATCATCAATTGGTTCACCGGAGCGTCTACGCAAGCGGTCACCACGGGCGCCTACCGGGCGGTCGAATTTATCAAAGCCAACATCCACATCGAAGGAACTGAGCGGGCATCGACGGAAGACAGCAAGCGCGTCGTCGAAATCTGCACGCGCTACGCACAGAACGGCATGTTGACCGTCTTCGTCAGCCTGTTCTTTGCCACGCTGGCTTTTGCGTTCATTGGCCCGTTTTTCTTCGTCGGCTACCTGATCTCGATCGCCCTCTTCGGGCTCTATCGTGCTATCTACATGGCGGACGTCGGCGGCGCGTGGGATAACGCCAAAAAGGTGGTGGAAGTGGAGCTACGGGAAGAAGGAACCGAACTGCACGAAGCCACAGTCGTAGGGGACCTGGTCGGCGACCCGTTCAAAGATACGGCATCCGTGGCCCTGAATCCGGTCATCAAATTCACCACCCTGTTTGGCTTGCTTGCCGTCGAGCTAGCGGTAAGACTCAGTACGGTCCACGGCGTCATCTTGACCCATTTGCTAGCCGCTGCGTTTTTCGGCGTTTCCATCCTATTCGTGTACCGCTCGTTCTATCACATGCGCATTCGGGACGGCGAGCCTCCCAAATCGCCCGGCCTCGAATCAAAGCTTGACGTGACTGCTGCTGGAGCGGCTAAGGATTAAGACTCAGGCAGGAGGCTTTGCCTGGAAGGCCGGCGCTCGCCATCCGGCCCGGCAAACGGCCTCCTGCCTATGCTGCAAGCTCAGGATACGTCAGGGTCGAATTACTTCGCGGTGACCTGCGTCACACCCTTTGGTGAGGGGAGAAGCGGCTGCCGCTTGCATCCGGGAAAGTCCGCGAGGCCTGCCGCGGCCTCGCGGGCCCTGGAATTTCTACATTTTGGGATTGATCGAAGCCGCTTCGTGTCAGTTGGTCATGTGGCTTCGCGACACCCGCGAAACTATGAAAATGCGCCGTTCCGATCTCCAATGCACCCTGGTGCCGAAATACCGTCGCATTTTCAAGACAGGACAAACAAGAGGCCAAAAATAGACCCGAGCTGCGAAGCCGAAGCGAAGTCAGCAGCGTGATCCAACTCGCCGCGCAGCAGGCGGCGGAAGGCCTCGACGCGGGCCAGTGCGAAAGAAGTGTCCCGGGAACTGTCGCCAGCGTTTGTAATCTACCCAACTGCAAAGGAGCTTTAGCGGCTTGTCTGTCGGATCAAGTTGTGTGATACACTAGGGACCCAGAAACGGCCTGAGTTATTGGGGTTATAAGTCAAGTGGCTAGCGGTGATGGTCTAAGCGGACTTGGCTATGAGCTTGGCGCAGAGGAGATCCGTGCGCAACTCACGCGGATTGTTGACTCGCCCATGTTTTGCCATGCGCCGTTGCTGAAACAATTCTTACAATTTGTCGCGGGCAAGGCGATTGAGGGGCGGATTGCTGAAGTCAGTGAGTACACGATTGGAACGGAGGTCTTAGGCCGCCCATCCGACTTCGATCCCACCACAAACACGATTGTCCGCACCCAGGCTTACCGCCTAAGGCAAAAGCTCAAGGAATACTACGAGACGGTCGGCAAGTCAGATCACATTGTGATCGCGATTCCGACGGGGCACTATATCCCCAGTTTCTCTGTAAGGTCACTCAGTTCTAAAGTGGAGGAGGCATCAGCAACTCCTCCCCTGGCCGAGAGCCTCCTATTGCCCTTTCGCGAGACATCGCCCACAAGGATCCCAGCGATCAGGCGCCGGGTGGCGATGATTGCCGGGGCTGCTCTACTGTTTGCGGCTCTGATCTTCCTCGGAGGCGTATCCGTCGGATTACACGTGGTTGCGGTTCGCGAACGCTCTACAAACTGGTCCACTCACTCACCGCTGCTGCACTCATTCTGGAACGGCTTTCTCAGTAATGGCAAAACGATCGTCATTGGCTACACCAATGCGGTGTTCCTTGAGAGCCAAACGGGGGATCTTCTTAGCTTCCGCGGCGGAGCCGTCGGAGACCGTGGCGCTTCGGTCAGCAGGGACGATTCGCTTGCCGGTACCTTGAGTCCTTCGCTAGTTAAAATCGCTGGCCCCCTTTATTACGAAGACGGCTATACCGGGACGGGCGAGGTGTTGAGCGTGCAGCGCCTCACCAATTTGCTCTCGCCATTGGGCGCAAATGTCATCGTTAAACGAGCTCCCCTCGTCACGATCAGCGACCTGAGGAATGACAACGTGATTTTCCTCGGATCGCCGTTCCAGAACCAGTTCTTGGCCGATATTCGTCTCGGACAGCGATTCATATTCCAGCAGCCACGGGGCATCCCTTTACTGTGGAATGGACGCTTGGTGGACACTACCGCGAAGACCGCGCGGAATCGGTATTATGAGGTGGAGCGAGATCCTCGCACGCATGTGCTCCTTGCAGATTACGCCATCTTTGACGTGCTACCCGGCATTGCTCCGGGACGGCGTATTGTAGAGCTGGCGGGGCTGTCCACTTCCGGTACGGCTGGCGCCACCGAGTTCGCCTTCTCAGAAGCCGGGTTGCGACAAATCTTGGAAAAGCTAGCAAGCAAGACCGGCAGCCGCAAGGCACTGCCGGACCACTTTGAGTCCCTTCTGCGGGTTGAACTGGTGGACGGGATCGATGTTCTGCACGTGCACGTAGTGAGGGTCATCGCCAATTGACAAACCGTGAATCAGGAACCGTCCTAGCCTGACCTTCTCACCATGAATTTTGCCGGCGCCGGAAGGGCGGACCAGTGCCAGCCGAAACTCGTGGTCAGCACACGGATTACTGGATTTCCTTCCAGAGGCCCGGCGTGAACGCGCGCGGCGGTTGACTGCGCACACGCAGCCGAACAGGCTTGGTGCAGCGCAATTCGTAACTGACTTCTCGACCCCGAAATTCCACCTGCCGAATCTCCGCGGGACCATCCGCTGCGAAAAGCAACTGGCCGTCCCGCCTAATCTCTAAGCCTTTGGGAGATTGCTCAACGTCATACGACGAACCCGCAACAGGATACCGCTCGATCACGGCGGGCGCGACCGGATCGAGATTGCCAAAACGAAGGCCCTGCCAAGGATTAATATCGACGAGCTCTTCAATAGCGATCAAGGCCATAAGAGCCCCCCAAGTGTAGTGAGGATCGCTTTGGCCAGTTCCTTCTCCAGTGATCGCGCTGAAATTCTCGTGGCATTCGCCCTTCTCGCGCCACGCGTTCAGGAACATCTTCGCGCTGGATTCGGCCAACAGCCTCGCCTCGTGATCCCATTCGTAGATCTTGAGTCCCTGGTAGACCAGCCAGTTGATAGGCGGCCAAACCTTCCCGCGCCAATAGTCTTGCTCGGAGAACAAGGGATTGTCCCGACTGATCGTCGGGAGAATCCATTCGCCCGCAAATTTCTTAGGATCATGGAAAAGCCGACGGAGCGCGCGTTCTTGTTGGCTGTTAGCGACCTTACCTAAGAGTGAAAGGAAAATGTCCGGGCCCATCTGGGGAAAGAAAGGATCTCCATCAACGTCTTCCCAACGTCGATTATAGTAGCAGCGGCGTGACGGATCCCATAGCAAGCGATTAATGGTTGCAACCATGCGGCGGTGTTCAGCGGTAAGAGCCTCAGCATCACTGGATTGGCCCAAGTGTTGCGCTATCCATGCCAAAATCCAGCAATCCATCGCATAAAGGCAATTCCGCTCAACCGTATCCTGCTCCAGGGTCTGCGTGTGATTGTTGTACCGAGCCACGTGCCACCATTCCGGACTATCGTCGCCCGACTCAAAGTAGGCAGTTTGCTCTCGATCTTGATAAGGGATTTCCTCGGGGTAATTCGATCCTAATTCCAACAAACCGTTCTTGTTGCCGTCGCGCCAGGGTTGTCCGTCACCGCGATCCGCAAACCACCACCGGTGGTTTTTCAACAAGCGCGGATAGATCTCTTTGAGGAAGGCCTGATCGGGACGTCGGAGATAGATTTTGGACACCAGCAGGCTGCCGATGGGGTACTGCGAGTGCCCCCAGGCCACGGGGAAAATCCAGCGATCAGGCTGGGTCACCCATTGGCCGTACTGACAGAACATACCCTGATCGTTCTGCCAGGACGTGATGTCGCGAATCATTCCGAAGGCCTTAGGCTCGTCCTCCTGGCACACTAACAGTCCATTGAAAAAACTATCCCAAAGGAAATCCGGCGCAGAATTGTTTGCTTGTGCCCATTTACGACTGACGGATACATACGAACGACGTCGTGATGGTGTATACACCTCGCTCCACTCGAGCTGGTTGGTGATCCCATCAGGGGCTTCGGCGAGCCATCCAGTGCCTCTGGGACGCGTGCTCAAATACCGCTGCCGATTCTGCTGGAGAACCGTGTCGATTCGTCCATTCTCCAACCAAGCCCGAGTCTTTTCCTCTAGCTCTGCGTACCTCTGCCCTTGTCGCCCGCAGAAATAAAGTGTCTTAAGCTTCGCGAAATACCCGTGCCACCGCCCGGTTCCGACACCGACCGTGTCTTCGGTATTCGCGCTGAAAGCCAGGGAGAACCTCATTCCGTCTCGGGTCCCCGGTGTCCACGCACGACCTCGAAGTAAATGCTGCCGAGGGCCGTCCGAGTACAAAACAGCAAAACGGGGCGGGTCGTTGTCCCAGGGCACGTACGCCTGCACGACGAGATCGGCAGGTTCTGAGTGGATAAACCGTCCGACTACTTCATTTTGATCCGTCCGGGCGAATTCGTAGGTAACCTCTGGACCCCCATCCGGCATCTGCCAGACTAACTCGGCATATGAATTATCAGGAGCCTTGGGTCCAACTCTTTTCCACCAGCCCGGGTCCCCGGCCGAGTGAGGGACCTCCCTGCCAGCCCAGGACTGCCACCAAGAATCGAAAAGGCCGGCGCAGTACTCGCTACGCGAACCGCCGTTAAACCGTTCCATCCAGGCTTGGGGGAGGGAGAGCGTTCGAAAACCGAAGATATCGGCATCGTCAGCGACAAAAATGCAGCCAGACCATGAGTTGGGCGCGATGGGGCCCACTCGCCATTGCTGTACGGGGTTAAGGCGCCTCCACATCCGAACTGGATCCTCGCCGCTCATTGTGGCAAAACCCAGCAGCTCATAGATGTCGCCTTTGGCTAATCCGGCACTGTCGCTTTCGCCCGGAAGATCGACCGGGAAGTCTCTCAGTGAGGCCTTTTCGCTTGCTATCAAACTCTTAGCGCTGGGCAGTCCGGTAGCACATATGAGGCCGCTTCGTATTGCTTGTCGCCTGTTCATGAGCCGGTAACTCCGTTTTTTGGACCTGTACTCGTCTTGGCAAGACCGGGGAATGATCGTACCGGAGGTTTATAGACTTCGCAACTTGCCCGGTTATTTCTCTCGCATTCGGACGTGTACCATTTTTTCTCTACGTCACTCCGCTTTACCCTGTTTCCCAACAGAACAAGGCGGGATATGCCGACACCCACCCGCCGAGGCTAATCGGATGGTACCGGTTTCTCCCAGTTATCGATGACGCGAGTCGGAATCCGGGCTAAGGATATCCCGATGTTTCCAGGAGATCCCCCCCAATAGATGACATGGAGCTTCCCACGATTTACGATGGCATTCGGCCACTCCGTCACGAGAGTGTCGCGACCCGAGTTAGTGTCCAGTGGAATAATTGGATTGTGTGGGAAGCGCTGCCAGTGTATCAGATCCTTCGAACGTGCCATTCCCACCTCGTCAAACCAGACCTTACCGTCAAAATGCGCACCCTCATGGAACATGTAGTACCAGCCTCTCATCCACACGAGTCCTTTTGGTCGTACATGCCCATCGTCCCACTCGCCAGAGGGGCCAAGATCGAAAACTGGGTTCCCTCGATACTTGACCCAATGAATTAGGTCCCAACTCGTCGCCAATCCACCACGATCTCCCGGCCTTCCTGCAGCGTATCCACTGGAGAAGCCGGTGTAGAGCATTGCATAGGAACCATCCGGCTTCCGAATGATCGTGTGCAGGTGTATGTGTTCACCGTCAAACTCCCTCGGGTTCGCGCTAGGGCGAAGCACCGGATTGTCTTTGTATTTGAGATAAGGGCCGAGGGGTGTCTTCGCAAATGCGACTCCAATTCCATGCCAGCGTTTTGTCATGGGATCCCAGGCCTGGTAGGTGACGGCGTAACCGCCGTCGGCAGTTCTCGTGATGGGACCAAATTGGAGATGGTTACTATCCCAGGCGCCTGCTGGGCCCGGACCGAGCACAGGGTTGTTCGGGTCCTGGGCCCATGCCAGTAGATCGTGGCTCGTCGCAAGTCCGAGACGACCGAATCCGCCGCCCTCTTGCGAGGGATCCGAAGCGTCAATCCCTGTGTAGTCCAGGTAAAACAGATCTCCCACGCGTAATACGCCTCCGGGGAACGCCTGCATCGCGTCCCAACTGCCCGGTGGTCCCTTTGGCGGAAGCACGGGGTTACAGGCGCATTTCACAGCCAGCTCAATCGACCTGCACCTCACCTCCGTGATGGTACCGGTCCGGGAAAGGGCGAAACCATAATGACCGGAATCCGGCTCTTTTCCCTTGATAAACCCATGGTCCGTACGTCGCCAACTCGGGTTACAGATCGTGTTGATCAGAGTGCCGTTGAGTTTGAATGCGTAAGTTGCTCCCGTTTTCATCACGACGACGGTCGTCGGACTCTGCGCGCGACGGCGCGATGCTGACCAGTGAGAGACCTCGGTGAACGAATCGTTTTCGAATTCCCACAATGTAAGACCGCTGCTCCACTCCAGGAGGTATCCCGAATCTCCCTTACCTTGAACACCGAAGAGCAGCCCTTGCCTCTCGTTACCCGGATCGTTCTCAAAGGTTGCCTCTAGGAGCCAGTTTCCGGAGACGGGGTGCGGCGAAACTATCCAATACCTCCCTTGGCCGCTGCCGTTACACGATAAGGAAGTGCGAGTTATCGTCCAGGCATTCCGCGGACCTCGGACGACTTCCCAACTCCCGTGGACTGCAGGCTGTAATGATGCAAACGTCTTTTCGGGCGCAAACGACGGTTCGACGCATATCGCGCCAACTATCGCCCCGATTTCCTTAACAAAATCGCGGCGCTTCATTACTCTTTAGGCCTCCTCATAGAGTTCACGGCAAGTTGAGTCCCGATCGAGTATCACCCGCGTTGCATGGCGCCATACAAGGCACTATTTGTTTCCGCTGGACAGGTCCAGCAAACCCTTGACGGGATTACCTGCCCGCCACGCGTGCACTGTCTGAGAACCACAGTGTTTGCAACCGATGCCTGGACGAAGCGGTATCCTTTGCCCTTAAACACCCACGAATTCGATTCGCACTGAACGAAAACGAACGAAAGGTTGGGCCATTCAAAACGAATATCGCAAGCTCAGCTCAATGATCCGCGGAGGACGCAGTGAAACACCCTCGTCGCTCGGCATATTTAGCAGAAACTTTCCAAACCCGGATTCGAAAACCCGACTCTCCGGCTCTTCAAACTGAGCGTGATTAAAGGCATTGAAAAAGTCTGCACGCAGGGCAAGGCTGTGCCGCTCAGTGATACTGAAGGCCTTAGAAAGGCTAATGTCCCAGTTGTTGACACCCGCGTCTCGGAAGGAATCCGGTGGAACGGGCCACGGAGTGGGGCTACTTGTGAAGAGGGACGGATCGAAGAAATATCCCGTTTTGCGAAAATCAAGTCGCTTCAATTCCTTTGAGGCGTCTGCTGAGACGAAGTACCCAGCTCCAAAACTCGATAAATCGCCTGTCATCCCCGAGTCAAAGCTCGTGACCCAGCTAGCTTGCCAACCACCAATGATCGCGTTGATGGGACGCGAGGCGGAGGCGCCAAGTGCGTGACCTCTTCCAAAAGGTAATTGGTACAGCCCATAAGCCACAAAATCATTGGGAACATCCATCACAGAGCGATGATAGTTTTTGAGCCTGGGATCATCGAGGCTGAGAATGTCGTTACCTCCCTGGAAGATATCGTCCGTGTCAGAGTCAAAGCCTGTAGAAAACATATCGGAGAAAGTGTAGTTGGCGCCGAACGACAAACCGTGGCTGAAGTTGTGAACAAAGTGAACGTAGGCGGCCTCGTAATTGCTGGTGCCGGTTGTGATCATCGCATAGATATCGCCGAAATTAGGGTAGATCGTGAGAGGCTGTCCTGCGGCGTTGTACTGACACGGCTGGCCTGGAGGAGTCGTGCAAGTGTTGGCCTGTTCGAAGTCTGCCAGGTGATTGCCAAATTTACCAGAGTATCCAATTTCCAGGGTCGTATTGCTCGAAAATTGGTGCTGAATGGACGCGCTGAAATCGTTGACGCGCGGTGTCACATCCCAGGTCAAATAAGTGGGATTTAAACTGACTGTTCCAGGAGCCACGTAGCCTTGCGCCGTCTTAGAGAGAGGGGCCCACGCTGCGTTCAGTTGGTATTGAGAACTTGTTGTGATTGTCCCGGTGTTAAGAATTTGATAGCCGGTCCCAAACGGAGCTTGTGTCACCGCGTCTGGAATTTGGTATTGCTCCCAGATGCTATAGAAAATTCCGCCTCCTGCCCGAAACACAGTGCGCTTCCCCAGGAGGTACGCGATCGATAGCCTTGGCGCGAAATTATGATATTGGGGATTCCCGCCACCGTTGGCTATCTTATCGTCACCAGGGAAGGGATTTACTATTGGATCATACGGCAAGCCCTTGTACACCCCGTCGGTCAACAGGCACCCTCCAGCCTCGGGACATGGCGGGCTATTCGCCACGAACCAAGACTCCTTCCCATACTTCTCCCCGACTGGTCCTTCATAGTCCCAACGTAAACCGTAATTGATGGTGAATCGCCGGGTTAGGCGGTAAGAATCCTCAGCGTACCAACTGAATTGAGAGTCTCGGAACGCGAATGTAGCAGTTCCGAGACCGTAAGCCTCCTGCTGCACTTGACCGAGATCCAAGTCAGCAATGGGCGATCCCGTTTCTCCTATGGTGGTGTAGCCGCCTGGCCCTGCAGTTGGACTGCTGGGGTCATATGCAAGTTGTGAGGTGAATACCCCAGTAAACTGCATTCCCGAGGCTCCGGCCGGGACTTCACCCGTTGTGTCCCACCGCTGTCTGCGAATGTCCGCACCGAATTTCATCGAGTGTTTGCCGTTTATCCACGACATGTCGTCAACCCATTGAAACTGCTCCTGGATCTGCCCGGACCCGCCAGCCACAATTGATGGAATCTCGGTGAACGAAGGAGAGCCGCTTGCCGAGTTCAGGAGAATCTCAGGGAGCATGTTGTACGGGGTCGGATGGGCATATCCAGCCTCCTGCTGTAAGTCTTCGCTTGCCGCGACGGGTGGCACGTTCACATTGAGCTGACGAGTATAGCCAAATCGAAACGAGTTCACTGCAGTGGGGCTGAATATGTGGGTCCAGGTTTGCCCAACGAGTTGGTTTCTCAGCGCCAAGGTGTTCGTTGCGTTGCTTTCCAGGGCACCCGTGAACAGGTAAGGGTTACTAAAATTGTAGCGCGTGGAAAAGCTGTTCTTACTTCCTGCATCGACATCAACTCTGGCTACATACTGATCCACAGTTGTGTTATCAGCTACAGGCCCGTAGAAGTTGTACGGCAGGGCCGAGCTTGTTGTCAGGGGCGTTTTGTAAGCAGCCAGAAGCGTTTTGGAGACTGGGGAAATCCGGTTGGATGGAACGATGTTGCCTGGAAATGGCTGCCTAGTTCCGGTGGTCAAATTAGTCGTTTGGGGATCGTAAATTATGTCAGGAGTTCCATCCTCATTTTTCAGGGCCGAGAAATCGCCATTTAGCATGGAAGAGGTTGGAAACAGTGCCCCTTGGGTGTTTGCACTCGGGCTCCGGGTGCCTTCGTAATTGAAAAAGAAGAAGGTGCGATTTCGTCCGTTATAGCCTGGCAGCAGAACCGGCCCCCCAACGCTTGCTCCGAACTGGTTGTAGTGGAGGATGTCTGTCGTTGGTGCGAGAAAATACCGGCTGTCAAAAACCGTGTTCTCTAGGTATTCGTAAGCAGATCCATGAAACGTGTCTGTCCCGGAACGCGTGTCCGCAATAACCTGTCCATCGCCAAGACCGTACTGGGCGGAGTAATCGTCGGCCAGTACGGTGAAGTCAGAGAGAGAATCGAGGGGCGGCTTCTCCATGGGAGTCTCAAAAGTCCGATTGTTGATGTTCAGTCCTCCCACGGTAAAGCTGACACTTTCCCCACGCGCGCCATCCACCGTTGGAATATCTGTCCCCAAGTACGAATTCCCCGACACGCAAGATACGGGACAGGTTCCGCGCGGGGACACCCCCGGCGTTAGTAACGCCAAATTAAGAAGATCCCTACCTTCCACAGGCAGATTCTCGATTAGCCTTTGAGTAATTGAGTCAGAGACCGCCGCTGTCGTCGTTGACAGTTGCGTCGCTACCCCACTCACCTGCACGCTCGTGGTCGAACTTCCCACCTCAAGCTGCACATCAACCCGAACGCTCGATGCAACAGAGACAGTGATCCCTGGCACACTTGTGGTCTTAAACCCGTGCGACGACACCGATACGATGTATTCCCCAACCGGCAGATCGGGAACGGAGTACAAACCTGCGCCGTTCGACGTGTACTTGTACTGCACTCCTGCAGTCTGGTTCGTTACAATTACAGTTGCGTTCGGAACTACGGCGCCTGAAGTGTCGCGCACCGTGCCAAAGATCCGACCCGTGATCACTTGTCCGTAAACCAGTGAACTGATTGCTGTCGCCACTACCAGGAGCCAACTGATAGAAAACTGTGGCCGGAGAGCGCCGGCTCGTCTCCTAGACTTTGACTCGAACTCTCTCTCTGCGTCCATAAGGCCTCCTTGGACCCGCACTTTACGTCAGCGCAACCCTCACCGCAAGTTACCGTCTGCTAGTTAACGGTCACTTCACGGTTAACACGGTGCCTGCTGGACCAAAATTAACTTGTCTCCCAAATCGACCACGAGGTACAACAAAGGTCCACGCCCGTTTGCGTTGTCCGGTTTTGAGGTGACGGCCGAGAGCTGGATCACGGACAGCGAGCTTTCCGAATTCGGAGAGTTCTGGTGGCCATCGGCGGTCATGATTGAGAAAACCAGCAATGGCATTTACCGGAATCAAATCGCGTTGCAATGCAGGGTGGGCAACCAGTGGCGGCATATCGAGTGGTGCTGGGTGACACTGTTTAGATTCACCGCTGTCCTGGACCGGGAGAGGCGGCCGCCAACGCAAGCTTTGCATGGTCCAGGATGATGCCGCTATTCTGTCAGTTTTGGCGTGCGTCGCAATCGACCAGAGGTCAATGGATAAGGAGGGTAATCTGACGATGAAATTTTCGCGACGTGCGTTATTCAAAGATTTCGGAATTGCGGGCGTGGCCGCGGTCGTCGGAGCTCGTTCCGATGAAAGGGCCGATGCGCAGGCTGATGGGCAGGATTCCTCCTTGACGCGTCTCGGGGCGGAGCCTTCCATGACTTTACTCCGTGATGCCCAGAACCCTTATGTTCAGATGACGACGGGAGACATGATCGTCACGTTCGATTTACGCTACGGATCGATTTCGTCTCTTAGGAGGAAAGACGACCAACTCGGAACGAACTATATAGGCAACGCCGAAAACACCCCGGGGGTGGATACATCCGACTCCCGCTGGACAGGAGATGTCGTCACCACAGTCTGGAGGCTTCTGGGCAATTGGAAGAACGCCAACTTATGGCCGAACGGCGTGTTCAAGATGTCGGGCGAGTGGAAAAGGGAGTTGACAGGAAAGTCTGCTGACATCCGTCGCGTTCAATACAAAGATGAGGCGCTCACTGTCAACTATGACGGGGAGTCGACGAACGAAGAGGGAATCCGCAGTTACCGGTTGGCGATGTCGTTTCACCCCGGCGAGGATAAATCGCTTCTCTGGGACATCGAGCTTCAGAATATCACTGGCGACGTATTGGAATTCGGAGAGCTCGGCTTTCCCTTATTTGTCAATGACGACTACGCTGAATTGTACTTCGAGCCCCGACTGGAAGGTTCGGTCAGCGCAGGTAACAGCATTAGTTTTGAAAAGACCCCTCTGTTCCAGAAATTGATACACGAGCAAAAGGTGTTCGCCCATCATTTCATTTCGGGGCACAGCTCTTACTCACTTCTTCAGCGCCCGCTGGGCGATCCACCGTTTCTCCTTGTTCATCCGACGGTGGGTACCGCCTTCGAATGTCTTTACAAAGATCCTCGATCTAGCTTCGCCACCCACGTTCAAGACTGGCCTGGGCCAGACATTTTGGCCGTCCATTCCCGGGCGACACAAGTTCTCCAGAGCTGGATGAGCAATCCCTGGGTTAACGGACACACATCGCTGGTTCTGCAGCCAGGAGAAAAGAAGTCGTACCAAATGCGCTTTGTATTTGTCTCCAGCTATGACGCAATCCGCGACGAGCTATACAAAGTAGGCAATCTCGGTATTCGCGTAATGCCCTCCATGGTGGTTCAGGAAGAGAGTGAGACATGGGTGGAATTGAAGTCGCGGGAAGACGTCGGTGAAATCGAGTTTCTGTCGGACAACATTGAGATCAAGAGTCGAAGACGGACAGAGGACAAGACCCTGCTCACGCTCTCATTTAAACAACGGGGCCAAAAGAGCATTAAGCTCCACTACGGAGAAGATCGCTGGGCGAATCTCCATTTCTACTGCATCGAGGATATCGAGGGGCTCCTGAAGGCGCGGGGAGAGTTTATCGTGGAACGGCAGATCTGCAGGAATCCTAACGATCCCTATCATCGGTACCAAGGATTCTTGCCATTCGACTGTCGAATCGACAGCACATTTCTGGCGTCCCCTGGCGACGTCTGGGAAGTTGGAGACAGCGATGAGTTTGGATTTTCAGAACCTGTTTTTTTGGCGCAGAAGAACGTCTGCTACCCTTCCACGAAGGAAATTGACACACTCGAAACTTATGTATCTGAGTGTCTCTTTAACTACATCCAGAATCCGCAGACCTATGCGGTGCGTGCCTCACTTTATTGGGAACATCGCTTACCGTCTAGCTCGTGGGGCGATTGGGACGAGAAACGGTCCGAAGCTACCTTCCGCACCTATAACTACGTTCACCCGGCCGTCATCTATCATGCACTATATGTAATCGGCAAGCGGTACGGCCTGCTCACCCGACGAACGCCAGAAGAATACCTCCACATGGCGTATCAGACCTGTATGAAGTGGTTCACCACAGGTCCATGGAAGCATGTGGGGCTCATGGAAGGATCCGTAGCCGTGGACATCGTGATGGACATCAAAAGCGAGGGATGGCAACAAGAGTACAACGACCTTTTGGGTCAAATGAGGCTTTGCGAAGAGCAGTTTGTGAAGGATCCTTACCCTTATGGCTCGGAGTTGATGATCGACCAAACCGCGCATCAACAAGTCTATTTTTTCACGAAATTCTTTGGCGACACTGTGAAGAACCTCAAAACCGTTCAGGTGATTAAAGCGTTGCGCGGGGGAAACCAACCGGTGTGGTTTATGTACGGGAATGACAAGCGTGGAGACATGGCCTGTTGGTACACGGAGTCACTAAACGGCATGGCCTTGTTGGATGCTTTCGAGAGTTCCGGAGATATGGACGCCTTCGTCAAAGGGTACGCGGGCACGATGAGCGTCGCTGCAAACCTACTGCCTTCCGGGATGGGATTTGGTTGGTTTATTTGGACGCCCGGCGTTTTCGCAAATGAGCCACCAAGAACCCTAGATAATGGAATAGGCCAATGGGGCTTTCTTAAAGGAACAAAGTCCTATGTGCTTAGTGATAAAGACTTTGGTTTGGTTGGGTGTGGGTGTCGAGTCGAGGAGTCAGGGAGCAAGGTGACCGCCTACCCAAAGGACGGGGTGCGGAAGAGGCTGCGATTTGTAAGCGACGCAATTGATCTCGATGCAAAGCGAGGGGAAATCGCCTCTGCAACCATCGACAGAAACAGTCACATGCTTTCGCTTCAGGTGGTGGACTCAACGGGCTTGGTAGAGAAAGCTGAGATCACAATGAGGGGGCTTGAAAAGGGAATATACAAACTGAGCTACGGAGGTTTCTCCCGTAAGGTACGATTTGTTGACGAACTCTCAGTGTTGATCCCACTGAAGGCCGCGGCTGACATAAGAATTATCGGTCCTGAGTAGTTGGAAGGTAAGCGTCAAGGCAGGTGCATCTGGCGCGGGCTGCTGCGTTCTGGCAAGCTGGCGTCCTGGATTCATTCCCGAAGCAACGACGTAAATTCTTCACTTCCGAGGAGCGAGGGAGTTGGATTTCGCGTCTCTGGTCCAGCGGCCTGCCCCAAGCCCGCTTCGCCGGCGTCCGGAAGAGCTGCACGTTCTTCTCCACGGACTGGAGGCCACGCCGCGACGCAACTGGTTTCGCAGGTAATGTCCCGCCCCTTGGGCGGAATCGCTCCGCCAGCTTCGGACCCTTCGATGAGCACTGACGCCAAAATCTGCGCAGTACGTCGCCAAATTACTGCAGTAGTCGAAGCACCAGCATCGGCCGTCAACGTACGGCCTTCACAAAGCGAACTGCGACCTTCTGCTACGCCACTTTCGCGCGAAGTGGTTCGAGGAGATTCACGGCCGGGATGGTAAAGGGAACAGGGGACCGAATCCCAATGCGCTCGCTCCTCAGGAGTAGAGTCGGACTGTATTGGCTGATATGCCTGGTTGCCTCACGCGGGTACCTATAATTGCACCCTGGCTGACCTGATGTCGCCGAACTGCTCCGAGTCGGCGAGAACGATGTTTGCCCAGACAACGACGACGGTTCCGTCCGGAAGTTCTGTCGCCGACGGATAGGTTACTTGAGCGCTCCAAATCGGATCATCGGCATCGGGGATAAGCGTATCAGCGAGAACCAGTGGCTCACTCCACGTTGTGGCGTCATCACTCGATACCCGAAGGGTTAGTGGCGTGCGGTAACGAGGGCTCTCGTCATGGGTAAGAACCAGTCGGCCGTCTGCTAGTCGGATTAAATTGGCGGAGGCGGGAGCCGCTCTTAATGCTGTCCTCACTGCTGGGGACCAGGTTTCACCGCGATCAACGGATTGGCTTGTCCAA
Source organism: Terriglobia bacterium (assembly GCA_030041095.1). Lineage (GTDB taxonomy): Bacteria > Acidobacteriota > Terriglobia > UBA7540 > UBA7540 > JASHON01. Next base: position 38,329 of record JASHON010000029.1, on the reverse strand, counting down.
AGATACCCATCAACGGTTCGGAGCACCATTAGGATTGCACCGGAAGACAGTTCGACGATGGATGGCTCGTCGGCACCGACTGGCGAGGTTACTGTCCCAACCAATTTCCAGGTCACTCCGCTATCGCTGGACTTCAACACGCTCGCGACCTTTCCGATGAAATCCCCCATAGGAAGCAGCAGCTCTCCTGTAGAAAGCTTGATCCCATTTGACCTTGAACCGTGCTGCCCACATACGCTCACGGGGTCCGACCATGTATGTCCAGAATCGTCACTGTACCGCATGTAGGTGCTGAAGGACCTGACGCCCACAACGTTGGCCTCATCACGCGCAACAGGGTAACGGTTCCAACGGCCTGCTGAAAAGAAGAACCACACTCTACGGTCGTCGCGGATGAACGCTGGATCGAAGTCGGATCTATGGGGAAAGTCCTGGATGACGAAGGGTTGCGACCAACTTCGACCCTGATCGTTTGAGAACGATCCGAGGATGAGTTGGCTGACCGCAGCCTCAAAAGGGCCGGAGAACCAGACAGCGAGGAGACGGCTGTCCGGCAAGACGACCACGCTCGGTGCATGGTTGTAACCAAATCGGTTATTCGGACTGTAAGGATCCGCGGAAGGATGGGCAAATACCATAGAGCGAGAAAGTATCCGCCCCAAGGAGGCCTCGCGTCGGGCGCCATTTTCCGCCTCTGATCTTCCCAAACCGGAGAGGACGGTCGTCCGTTCAAGCACCGGCAGCGCGGTGGCTGTAGTGGTGAGTTGCTTCAAGATCTTTCGGCGGCTGTACACTCGGCCTCCTTTCACACCGCTACTTCTCATTGTTCCAGCTCGCGGACACATCTGCATCCACAGATCCGATTAACAGTCCGGCATCCGAAGCCGACTGCGCCGTGGACACAATTCTCAAGTAGCTGACGCCCGCTGTCATGCGTGTCTGGCGTAAGGCTCCGACAAGCCGGTTGTCGCAGATGACCCAAGCCTGACCTCTGTCGCAGTCCCACTTGATTTCGAGATTGTGCCACCGGCCTGGCTTGATCTCCTGACCATTTTTTAGCTTTCCGCCGGGGCCGATCCAGAAATTGTAAAGATTGTAGTTCACATCCAAAGGGTCGAAGGGCACAGAGAAATGGTCTGTAATACTGATTCGAGCCCCCGCGAATTCTGGTTTGAGCAAGACTCGTAATCGCAGCGTACCCTTTCTTCCCATGGGAAAATTCCAAACTGCCGCCGCTGCCCAATCAGGCGAGGCTTTCCGAACCTCCAGGCACGCGGAACCGGGTTTATCGGGGTCGGGAACCAGCACCACCCCCTTCGTTCCGAAGGTTGACCACTGAGCCAGGCCCGACGAAAAGTTGTCATGCTGGTGAGTTTCATCGAGCCAGTCGGGATCGATGTGCAGGATGTATTCCCCGCCGCCAGGGCCGGTCGAAAGCGAGGTGATCACCTCTCCCTCCTTGGTTAAAGCAGGAACCGAATAAGAAACTCCGTAGTCACCGTTCGGGGGCGGAGGATTCACCACAAGAGAATCGCGGGCCACTTCGCGATACCCCCGCCAGGTCTTGCCGTCATCGCTTGACACCGCCGCGTGAAGCACAGCGCGGCCGCCATTGGCATATGAAAATCGTTGGGTATTGTTCCAAAGCATCAGGATTCGGCCGTCCTTCAGACGAAGGAGTGCCGCCGGTGAGTCGGAACTAATGATGCGTGTCGGTTGGGGCGGAGACCAGACTGATCCGTCTTTGGAGAACGACTCGAAAAAGTAGTCATCTTGCGTCCGAATCAACATCCATACGCGTCCGTCCTCAAGCTGAATCACAATTGGCTCGATACCGCCGTCGGCACCGATGTAGGGAGTTTGCTCTTTCAGTTCCTGGGGAGAAACGTGCCATTTCTGCCCGTCGTCATCCGAGTACGCGACCGTTGAACTGAATCTCCCCATGTAGGTAAAGGCGTCCGAGCCTGTGCCGCGGTGAGCCCAAGTCCGTGGTGTGAGGTAGCAAAACGGTATGAGGATTCGCCCATCTCTGAGTTGAGTAACAGAGAGCAGGGAGCCCGAATAGCCCTTCCATACCAATTTCGGCGCCTGCCACTTTCTAACGTCATCTGTGGAGCGCACGCTCCAAATGTCATATCTCATTTGATATAAGGACGCCGGTTGTTTCGCCGGAAAGTTATGGCAGACCAAATGAACCTCGCCATCTTGACCCAGGAAGGCATTCTCGATTGTCCAAACCCCTTGTCCAACTGGAAATCTGAACAGAGACCGGTCATTGCTCCACGTGTATCCACCGTCGGTTGAGTAGCGGGCGATAGCAAAGCCATTGATAGGGCTCCCAAGGATACCCATCAACCGCCCGTCCGCCAATTGGACGAAGACCATATATTGGTCAATCTTGGTCATTACGGGAGGTTTAGTCTTCGTGCTCATGTCAGCAGCCCGTGGCCCCGTCCCGGGCAGGGGGACGCAGAAGAAAAGCAATAGCGAAATGAGAACTGTGAACAATATGGGAGGTACTCTCCCAGGCGTGCGTGTCATAGATCCTCCGGCGCAAACGAATTTTGGAATGCTATAACTTTCTTCTTTACAGACAGAACTTGATTCATCCCGACTGCCCGATTACGGCGGCGTCACATGAGCCGCTACAAACTGCACTAACAGCCCATGGAGGTCTGTTGAAGGTGCGGTCGAGCGCAAACGCAAATAGCAAATCCCTTGGGTCTGAGGAGTCCGGTTCATGGGAATCGATTCCACTTTCCGGCTATCAATAACGAGATCACAAATCCTTCTGTCGCAGTCCCAGATGAGCTCCATGTTGTGCCATCGACCAGATCCGATTCTCAATCCGTCAGGAAGTCTTCCGGCCCGGTCCAACTGGACATTGAAAACGTTGTGGTATTGGTCTTCTTCGTCCCAAGGTGGAGAGAATTCATCAGTTAACCCGACGAGGAGGCCTTGGAAACCATGTGGCACCATGATGCGCAATCGAATTCTGCCTCTGCGCCCAGCCGGGAAATTCCAGACGGCACCAGCAGGCCAGTCACCACTTACCTTGGAGATTTGCAAGACCTTCGATCCGGGACTCCCGGGGTCCGAAACTAGTGCTACTCCTCTTGTTCCAAATATGGACCAATCGTCGAGTCCATGTGAAAAATCCGTCTGTTGCGAGTCCTCGTCAAGCCATCGGGGATCCACCAGGACCATTGCACGCTTTTCTCCCGGCTTAATGCCTTCAGGTCCTTCCGGCGTTTGCGAGCGGGTTCCCGTCTGAACGCCCATGGTGAAAAGCACCTTGCCGTCTTCCGTCAAAGTGGGAAACGGATAGGAAACGCCGAAATCGCCTCCTGGTGGAGGCGGTTCGCCCCGGAGGGGGTCGCGAATCACCTCACGGTAGCCGTGCCATGTGCGGCCTTCATCACCGGAAATAGCCCCGAGCAAAACCTGGCGCCCTCCGAGGGCATAAGGGAACCTTTGGCAGTCATTCACCAACATAAAGATCCGCCCATCTCTCAAACGTAGAAGGCCTGCCGGTGAGTCCGAAGAAACAATGCTCGTCGGCCGGGGCTCGGTCCAGGTAGCGCCGTCGGCTGAAAAGGATTCGTAGAACCTTCCGGATTGAGCGCGGATCAACATCCACACACGGCCGTCTTTCAGTTGAAGTACTATCGGCTCGATCGCGCCCTCCGACGACAGATCGGCCGTCTGGAGATTGAGCCGGCTTGTGGACTGGTGCCATGTCTCGCCGTCGTCATCGGAGTAGAGCGCACTGGTTTCAAAAGGACCGACGTAGGTGAAAGCATCGAATCCTTTACCACGATCGCGCCAAGTTCGTGCCGTTAAGTAGCAGATAGGGAGCACGATCCGACCGCTCTTGAGTTGAATGGCCGAAAGAAGATCGCCGGCGCGTCCCTGCCAAATCCTCCGCGCGGGCTCCCAGACCGATCCTCCGTCTCGGGTCTTGACTTGCCAGATGTCCAAAATTTCCCTGCGTGGCGCAGATCTCTTTCTACTCAAGGGTAGTGCCGCACCTGTATCGGAGTCAGCGAGCAAGAAAACGTGGATCTCCCCTTTGTGGTCGACAAATGTTTTGTAATATCCAAAAATGCCGCCACTGCGCGGGAGCGTCATCAAGAGACGAGCGGCCGTCCAGGTTCTGCCGTCATCGGACGAGATCTGACCTGTAACGACTTGGTGACCGGCCTGGTATCGAATGGCAACTGCCAACAGTCTGCCGTTCGAAAGAAGAACAGGCTCGTGGAGGACGTGAAACTGATGGACGACAACGGGCGGAGATACGTTCTTCACACCCTCCGCCGGTCGCGCGCGCAAAGCACAAACCGTGAGCAGTAGAAGTGGCAAATGTATCGATAGTCTCAGCAAAGCATTGTGAGGATCAAAAAGCCCGCATTTCATTGACCTGTTTTTCTCCTTCCCGAAGGTATGGATAGCCTCGAGCAGAGCTATCCGATCCGGATCCGAAGCCAACGAATGTTCGTGACGCAGTTCTCCTGACACCAGAAGAGCAACAGGATTTCTCCTGTCGGTACCTGTTTCATGCTAGGGTATCCAAACTTCAGCGCTGCCAATTCTTCTGCACTGCTCCTCCGGCCTCGCATTCCCGACTCGGCTCCCTGCCAGAGCGGCGCTTCGCAAATGTTCACCCATTCATCGCCTTCCAGCCGTGCAACGCAGCCCCAAAGTCCGGGTCGCTCACAGTCTCGAAAGGCACAAAATAATTGACCCTCACGTAGAACGAGCACTTTACACGTCTGGGCACGGAATCCCGTTAGCTTCGCCGGGCTGAAAGTTTGGGCGCGCGTCTCACCGATTGCATATTCGCTCGGAAATGTCTTGCCGGTTGCCAAGTCGTAAACCCACGCGACCGCAAGAATCCGGCCGTCGTTGAGTTCCACTGCGGAAACTTCCAGATGGCTCCTCCCAGTTTGCCTTCCGTCGAAAATCAGACCGTAACTCGGCCAGCTTTTCCCACGGTCGTCACTCAGAAATGCCACCGTCTGCTCGCCTGATGGATTTTCACCACTCCAACCGCGCCAAGTAGATGTAGGAGCCATCCATCGTTCTCCGCGGAGTTCGGTTATCGGGTGGCACAATTCCCACGAGTGGCCGAAGAGAGGGGGCTCGACGTTTTCCGGATTTGTCCATGAACGACCTCCGTCCTGGGAACGAATCAGGAACAGAGGGGTCGGCACAAGACCGGAAGTTTTTCGGTTGATCAGCCCTTCCTCGGAGTTGTTGCGTAGGAAGTAGGCGCCGAAGCCGATTAGAGAACCATCTCCGAGCTGGCTCGTACGAATTGTATGAGTGGTTCCGGCGAGTGGTTGGGGCAACAGAGCGCGTTCCAGATGCCAACTCTTGCCGCCGTCGCTTGATCGTGCCGCGACCGTGTGGTAATCCATCGACTCGACGGCATCACCCACGTCAAAAGTGGCGAGGCATTCTCGCTCTGACAGCACGACCAACGAAGGATGATAGGCAACGATACTCCGGAGGTGAGGTTTGGGATTGCGATAAACAATATCTGTAGCGACTACCTCAATATTGATTGACATTCAAGTCTCCGATCAAGCGGGAAAACCATTTACCAACTCGCGGCGGACTCTTGACCGCTGCGAACCTGACGAGGCAGATCGAGGTAAATCTGTCAGGCGCGCTCAAACGTATCAATGACCTCATTTCGGTGCTCTTGACTAGAGAAACGCGGGTCATCCTCGACTTTTTGGATTAGAGCGTTAATCCAGCGAAGAGCGAGCTCCGCGAAGATCGCAAGTAGGCTTCCGATATACTCCGACATCACTCGAAATTCACCTTGTAGGATTCTTAGCTGGGTTCGTTCTTCCCTTCGTAGTCTTTTGAAAGCATTGCTCTCACGAGCGGTGCCGGTGAAATGCAAGTGCTGAATTTAATTTGTTTCGACATATTGCGAGGCCGTTTTCGCGATCGACGGAACGTCGAGCCCGACCACCAATCCTGACAACTCCGCAAGGTTCGGAGCGGGGCCAAGCAAGCTGAAGGCGTAGCCGGTGACGAATGTGACCACTGAACCGATAAAGGCGAAGTAGTAAAACGACACCGAAGTTCTCCATTGGAGCAAACTCACGATGAGCAGTCCCACTGCTCCGCCCAGAACTGCCCCTGTCCCTCTGCCTCGTCGAGTTAACATTCCCAACAGAAACATTCCGAGAATTGGCCCTCCGAGAAAACTGTTGATCAGGTTGAAGGCGTTGACAACTGACCCTAGACGGCCGACGAAGAGCGCACCAATCGTCGCAACCATTCCCCATCCGACTGTTCCCAACCGGCCAACTAACACGATGTGTGAATCCTCTGCTTGGGGGTTGAACAGGCGCTGATAGAAGTCGATCGACGTCACTGTTGTAAGAGAGTTGATGCCGGCGCTCATCACAGCCATCGAGGCCGCAAAAATTGATGCAATCACAAGGCCCGAGAGCGCACCTCCCAATTCATGCACAACGAAAAAGGGCAGAATTGCATCCGGCGACGGCAATCCGCGCAGGCGGTCGGGGTGGTAGTGATAGAAAACGTACAGCACTGCTCCGATCAGGTACAGGGCTAGCCCGACCGGCACGGCGATGAGAGCATCCATCAGGATGCTCCGCCTTCCTTCTTTAAGCGACTTGGTTGTGAAATACCTTTGCAGATATGCCTGGTCCGTACCCCATGTCGATAGGATCAAGAACGTGCCTCCGATCAGCATTGCCCATACGCTCGTTAGCTGGCTTGGATCGAGGGAGAAGTTCAAAAGGTGCAGGAGTCCTGCTTGTTTGGCAATCTGATAGGCTCCCACGAAGCTTGTGGGAATTCGCGTAAGAGACAAGTAGAAAATAATTCCTGTTCCCAGCATCAGAACGGAAAACTGCATCACGTCCGTCCAAATGACGGCCTTCATTCCCCCAAGCGTGGTGTAGGCTGTCGTCAGAAGCCCGATAATCAGAACACAAACGTAAAGAGGGAGGCCCGTAATTACTTTAAGGGCGATCGAGGGTGTGTAGATGACAATCGCGATGTGCGCTCCTCGCAAGAATGAAAAGAGGAGTGCCCCCAGAAACCTTGTTTTGAGGTCGAACCGGCGTTCCAAATATTGATACCCAGTAAAAAGCTTGAACCGGGAGTAAAAGGGCATGAAGAGATACATGACCACCGGAGCAGCAAGCAAGCAGGCGCATGTGGAGAGGAAGAGTTCGATATTTTTTTCGTAGGTCCATGCTGGGATGCCCATATAGCTGATGGCGCTCAGATCGGCGGCCACGAGCGATATAGCGACAGGCAGCGCGCTCATTCTCCGTCCGCCCAAGAAGTACTCAGGGCTTGACGACCGTTTGCGATAGAACAGGCTTCCGATGGTACCGACAGCCGCCAAATAGGAAATGAGGATCGTCCAATCTAGCGGTGAAAATCGGTAGCTCATGTTAATACCGTCGACAGACGACAATTGATACCACCAACGCCATCAAGCTTGCAAGCAGTTATTTAGACCGGGCAGGATGTCTTGTCGGTGTCTGTCGGTCTTGCCAATCCACGACCTGCTCCGAGCGAGGTTGATTTGAGGTAAGTCAACTCGGAGGGGTGCCCCCTGACGCGTCTGTGACCCCCGTAAGCGAATGGTCAGAGGCCAGGAAGTCCCTGTTCGCGCTGTGATCGTCCGCGCAGGGGCTAGTCGGTCCGCAATCGAATTGGATACTGGTGTCAATGCAAAAAATCTATTGAGGAGAGGCTTGACAATCGACCTTCCAAGGAGTATACGTATGTGTCGACTGTCGGCAGTCGGTTGTGTGGGCTGGCCACTACCACATGCCAACACCAAATCGTTTCTGGAGGAGAAACAATGGCTGCAAAGAGAATTCTGATGATCTCCATTGTTATGCTTGCTGCTAGTCTGGCTCCGGCGCAGACAGCCAATCAAGGGGCGATAGTGGGAACCGTCACGGACCCGTCGGGAGCGGCTGTTCCCAGAGCAAGCGTAGTAGTCTCGAACACTGAAACGGGGGCCTCGCAGGAGGTGACGACAAACCGGGTGGGGACCTTCAGGCTCAGCTTTCTGATTCCTGGAAGTTATTCTGTTACCGCTGGAGCCCACGGGTTTCGAAAAACAGTCGTAACAGGCCTGTCGTTGTCGGTGGGCCAGACGTTACGCGTAAACGTTCGCTTGACAGTTGGAAGCACCGAGCAAAGCATAACCGTGTCTGGCACCGCGGCTCCAGTCGACACCTCCACGGCAGCCAGAAGCGCGGTAATCCCAGAAGATGCGATGAATAACCTGCCTCTGAACGGCCGTGAATGGATCCAACTCGCAACGGTGGTCCCCGGTGCTTTGACCGATAACGTGAAGGAAGGCGCCGAGACAAACCACGGCGTCGAGGTATCGTTCAACGGAGCCCGAGACACCTACAACAATTTTCTACTCGACGGCGCTAGCAGCACGGATGCATATTATAACACCCTTGTTTCTTCTCCTGCGTTGGACGCCATCAAAGAGTTCCGCGTCGAAACCAACATGTACTCCGCCCAGTACGGACGGGCTGGCGGCGCTGTGGTCATGGCCGTTACCAATTCTGGGACCAATGCAATTCACGGCTCCTTGTACGAGTACTTCCGTAACAAGGCACTCGACTCACTCCCCCCCTTCGCTAACGAGCCTCGAAGCGAACTGCCAAATTATCTGTGGAACCAGTTTGGCGGAAGCATCGGAGGTCCTATCAAGAAGAACAAGCTTTTCTTCTTTTTCACCCTAGAAAAGCTGCGAGAAGTAACGCCCGGATCGCTCGTTGTTGGCTTCGCGCCCACCACAGCCGAAGCAAATGGCGACGTCAACGGCACGGTCAATCCATGGTCGGGCGAGCCCACAGTCCTCACGAACCCTCTTACGGGCCAAGCCATTGCCGGCAACGTTCTCCCTCAAAGCCTAGTGACCCCAGTCGGAAGAACTCTAATGAACATCTGGGACAAATTCACCCCGAATTACGACGCACCTTTTCTAAACCTACATCAGTTCGAGGAAGGCTCAGATAGCACAAATCAGTACTTGCCGAGAATCGACTATGATATCAACGCAAAGAACACCCTCTTCGGGACCTTGGACCGGGACAATTTTAACGACGTAGATCCCGCCCAAACGGTGTATGGCAACACCCTTGCCGACGAGGACGACACCACCATGACCGTCAACTATACCCATATCTTTTCACCTACTCTAATGAACAGCCTAGTGTTCAGCTATATGTGGGACTTCGAAGGCGACCAGTTCGAATACCCTAACCAAGGGACCGCGTGGGGCATGTATGCGCCGATCAACTCGATTACTCCTCGAGTGCTCATGTACACCCAAGGATACGATACCTTCACGATCGGAGGTGACGGGCCTCTCTATCACCGACAACATACCGATTATGCCCACGATGTCTTTACTTGGATCAGGGGAAAGCATGACATTTCGTTCGGAGCCGACATGCGGCGTGAGCACTATTGGTGGGCCTATGACTCGGGGAACACCGAGGACTATTTTGGCCTGCTTGATGGATATCCTGGTTATGCAGATATTTACGGCGAGACCGGTTCTACCTTTACAGACCTTCTTACTGGGATGCCTAATCTCCTGGATGTGGGTCTGGGCGGCGGCAAACCAATGCCTTTTAGCCGCAACGCATTTGCCGGCTATTTCCAGGATGACTGGCAGGTGCTTCCGCGGCTCAATTTGGAGCTGGGACTCCGCTATGACTACGAGGCTCCCTTCCAGATAGACGATGGTGAGATGGTGACGCTTGATTTCAATTCCGGCCTGCCTAATTATTGCGCGTCCGCGCCTCAGAATCTGCTAAAGCTCATGACGATTAAGTATGAGGACACAGGTCCATGCGAAGATCACCAGCCAGACTACTCCGACGTGGCTCCCAGGGTCGGTTTCGCGCTTAGACCTTTCAAAGGTGATAAGACGGTGGTTCGGGGAGGATATGGCATATTTTATAACAGCGAGAACGCCTTCGATACTACTTATGACGGCTGGGTGCAGCCGTTCGCTGGCATTTTCTCGTTATACCCAGGGGCCGGCGAATGGGCGCCTTCAATTGCGCCAGGTAACCCTCTCTTTGACGGTCAGGAACACTTCGTGCCACTCAGTCAGGAACCGTACGGGTTGAACTACGAGCAAGGCGCGAGCCTAGGATATTTCCTTCCCACTACGCCCTACTATCCGACTAGTTATCTGGAACAGTACAACTTTACTTTGGATCAGGCACTTTCCCGGACATTGCTTCTAGACGTAGGGTGGGTTGGCACGCACGGGATTAACTTGAATGGTCCTACGACCGTCCAGGATTATAGCGAAGCGCTGTACAACAAGGTCATTGCTGCGAATCCGAATCTCACCACCTATGGTCTCCGACAAAAAGGGTTCAGTTCCTTCTATAACGCGCTGCAAGTGAGTTTAACAAAACAAGCGTCGCACGGAGTGTGGTTTATGGCGAACTACTCTTGGAGCCACGCCCTAACTGATATGTCCAACGACGATACCAATGAGGCGCTTGTCACCCAAGTAACGCCACAAGGCAATATCGTAAGCAGGATGATGACAAATGCCGATTTTGACGTCCCACAACATTTGAGCTTTAGCGCGACTTACCCGCTGCCCTTCGGGCATGGCCAGAAATGGGGAAGTGGCTGGGGCCATTCTTTGAACGAGGTTCTTGGCGGATGGGAGGGGTCGGCAATCATCTTGCTCCAAAGTGGGCAGCCGTTTACAGTCTACAGCACATCACTTTACCTTCCCAACCGTGTATGCAATGGAAGCTTGTCGGGAAGCCAGCGTGATGCAGATCACTGGTTTAACTACAACTGCTTCGTGACTCAGGCTCCTAAAACTTATACTAATCCCGTGACGGGCGAAGCCGAAGAAATCGATTTCCAGGGGAATGCGTCACCAAATGTGATCTTCGGCCCTGGAATGGATAATGGAGACCTCGAGCTCGAAAAACATCTCCAGATCACCGAGCGGGTGGGTCTCGAGTTTCAGGGCCAGTTCTTCAACGCCTTAAATCACTTGGAACTGCAGGCGCCTCCTGGCAATTATTTCTTCAATACATCGTCAGGAGCAACTCTCACGCGGGCAGCGAATAATCGCGACATTCAGCTTGGGCTGACGCTCACGTTCTAGCTAGCCTACTGGCCGCGCAACCAGTATCTGATGAAGTGTCAGTTTACGGGAGAGAGGGAGGCCTATTTGTGACACAAATCACGAAGTGCCGTCGGCGCACCGCGTTGCAATCCATGCTCGCGGCCCTCGGCGTTGGAAGTACGACACTGCTTGGAATCGACAAAGCCTTAGCGGCGAATTCGGATGGGCCGACGTGGGTCGGCAAGGGGAAGTGCCGCGTCTTAGTCAGTGTTGACCCTATCGACCTGCAAGGACGCGCTTACGATGAAATGCCTGCGAGAATTCATCTTGCGAGCGAAGAAATTCGGATCCGTGTAGGAGTTGAAGGGAAGATCGATGTCGCCTCTATCGAGGTGGAGGAGTATGACCCTGGTGGCGGTGAGCCAATCAATTACGGCAAATGGGCATATGCGCACGCGCCGTGGGAGATTCCGTATCGCTGGTACGATGATTCAATTCCGGAGCATTTCCCGGAGGTCGTTGACGATATCAATCCCCAGACGGGCGCATTGAATTATTTGCCCGAGCGGAATTGGGGTTATCTTTACGAGACGTTGGGGAATTGGAATGCTGGAAACCTGGCCTGGATTCACACCCAACGAGGAACCAAGCCTTCCTTTTACGCTGTCTATTTCGACTTATTGCCGCCCGGGAAAGAGCCAGATCGCTTACCGCGGCGGGGCTTCATAGGTGATGGTACTGAAAGGACCGAACAGGTTGCCCCGCACACACACGGCTTGCTGCTCAGCAGATGTGATGTTGCCGACTGGAACGGTGACGGCCTTGTCGACATTTTGGTGGGTGGAGAGATCGGAGGTATTGTCTGGTATCCGAACTGCGGCACGAAACACAAGCCCTACTACCCCTACTCCAAGTTGATGTTTACCGACGATGGGAAACCACTCGACGTAGGATTCAGCGCGACGCCGCTCGTGATCGATTGGGATGGTGACGGAGTGCAAGATCTGGTCTGCGGCGCAGAGTGGAACCGGGCTGTTTGGTATAAGAACATCGGTTCAAACGCAGAACCAAGGCTTGTGTACAAGGGGCTGATATACACTGACGACGGCAATCCGTTTCAATTGCCCTACAAGCCCGTGCTGCCAAGAATCTATGGAGACATCTATAAGACTGATTATCATCCTGTCCTTACTGCGGCGGACATTAACGGTGACGGACGCGTGGATATTCTCGCGGGCGGCTACGTAACCGGGAGGATTTATTTCTTTGAGAACAGAGGATGGAATGATGACCACACGCCGATCCTTCACTTCGTAGGTCCGCTTGAAGCGGATGGGCAGCCCATTCACGTGGGTTGGGCGGCCGCGCCGACTGCTGCAGATGTGAACGGCGACGGGCTCATCGATATCATATCCGGAGACATGCCGGAGACTGCCCAAGGAGCCGATTCCGCCTCCAGCGAAAACTTCCTCTACTATTTCCGAAATATTGGAACGAAGACAGAACCCACGTTCACCAAGGAAAAGTTTCCGGTAAAGGGAAAATTCCCGGTTAGCTCACTAGCCGCGCCTCGTGCTGTCGATCTCAATGGCGACGGATTGCTCGACTTAGTTGTCGCGCGAGATACAGACCTCTCCCTCTATTTCAACGTCGGAACCCAATCGTCACCACTGTGGGAATATGCGCCGCCACTCCCGGGAAAGTGGCATACCGCGCCACTCTATGGGTGGGGAGCACAGATCATGGACTGGGATAGGGACGGTCATCCGGATCTGGTAGAAGGCTTTAACGTCCGGCTGAATTTGAACAAAGGAAACCCCGAATTTTTTGGCCCGTCGCAAACATTCCTCGGGCCGGGCGAAACGGTTCATCACAAGTCTCCCTATGGCGATCCGTGGACGTTTACATATGTGGCCGATCTGGACAGCGATGGCAAGCTTGACCTACTGTACGGCACTCACCAAGGTTGGGTTTACTTCCATCGCAATTTGAGTAGCCGGAACGATATCCGCTTCGATACAAAGGGCATCAGACTAACGACCGAAGATGGCAATCCTATCAAGGTTGGTCCTGCTCCCGACCACCCATGGAATTTTGACGTGCTTCAGGGAGCTCGCACGACTGTTGCAGCCGCCGATTTCGACCGAGACGGCAAAGTTGATCTCGTTGTCGGCGACACCTACGGGAAGGTCCGCTTTTATCGGAATCTCACAGGGGGCCCGAAGCCAGTTTTCGCCAAGCCGGTCCTGATCGCCGACGTGGGCGCCCGGTTGGTTCCGACAATTGCCGATTGGAATGGGGACGGCTGGCCAGACGTAATCGTCGGTAGCCACACGGCCTACGTCATCCTGAATACGGGAAGGGCAGGTACCCCGCAATTCCTGCCAGCCCAACGCCTCATACTTGGCCCGCCGGCTAAGGGCTTAAGCAACGTAAAGGTTTCTGACGATATGCTCCTTCCCTACGAGGTTTTTGTGAACGCCGTCGACTGGAATGGGGATGGCGACATCGACTTGGTAGCTCTTGCCTCCTATGGCTATCTTTGTTGGTTTGATCGATCATTCCTGGACCACGGATATGCGCCCGGCAGGGTCTTGAAGGTGGCAACCCGCCCGTAAGCAGGCACGCCCACCTCGAGCTCGCAATTTGGGCTCGCCATCTGGGCGAGGCGACCGGCCGAGGAATCCTCAAAGCAACCTGGTTTGGCAGGTGATTGGAGTAGAGGTGTGCTCCGACTAGAGGGCCACCGATTGGTTCAAGCTTCGCGTAGCGTAAAGGTAATGAAGATCACAGCTTTCAGGGGACATCTATGACCACCACAAAACAGTTGTCTCGTCGCACTCTTCTGCAGGTCGTTGCGTCGGTTTCGGGGCTTGAGGGTACGAATCTGTTGACCGACCAGAGACTATGGTCGGCTAGTTCATCGCGAACGGCGCGATTCGTCGAACCGAAATCGCCCACGCACACTTCCATAAAGCCACCAGAGATCGTCTCGACTTTCACGGCTTCCCTCAAGGCTCATTATCCTTTCCGGGAGAATATGTACCGCGCTCTCCAACTTCCAGATGGGGAAATCGTTGCCCTCTCGATTGCCCTGCAGGAAGGACAACAAATCATGCAGGGCCATTATTCAATGGACGACGGACGCACTTGGTCCGCGGCGAGGGATTTGTTCCAATGGCCGAAGGCCGAGGGCAGATTCGCGATCTTCAATGCGTTGGTGGATCGTGACGGTGAGATTCAAATTTTCATCCTGTGCGATGGCAATTCAGGCGTTTTGTATCCGAAAAGTGAAGAAGGGCCGGCGACCCGTTCAGGAGAAATCCTGGACATCTGGCATGCACGGTCCCGCGCCAACCGTCGCCAGTGGCATGAGCCGAAACGAATTTGGAAGGGCCATGGGGATGATCTGCTTTCGGGCATTCAACTGCGCGACGGACGCCTGCTATTACCCTTCTCTTCAGCGCATGACCGGTCCTGGGACGGTAACCGTGGTGGAGGATTTCTGGATTTTACCTTTGTCGGCGCGTATAACATTTCGGCCCTATATTCCGATGACGCTGGCGCCTCTTGGCAGCAATCGCCAGACACTCTTTCCGTTGAAACTGGAGGCCTCAGTGAGTATGGGGCGAATGAGCCGGTCGTCCTTGAGTTACGTGACGGCCGAGTGTGGATGCTGATTCGTACGCAACTTGGACGCTTTTACGAGTCCTTTTCGGCTGACGGCGGCGTACATTGGACCCCGCCGCGACCAACCTCGCTCATTTCCTCAGATTCGCCCGCTGGCCTGCTTAGGTTGAAAGACGGGAGCATCCTCTTGTTCTCAAATGCCTGCCTCCGATACCCCTACGCACAAGGCGGACGATATGTCCTGCATGTCGCGATTTCACACGATGAGGGACGGACGTGGCACGGGTTTCGCGAAGTTGCTCGCGATCGCTTGAGAAACGAGCCGCCACCGCCGGAGGCCGATTACGGCCTATCGTATACTTTCCCAACTCTATTGACCGATGGCAGGGTTCTCTTCTCGAATTGGGTGGTGCCCAATGGAAGTGTGCGCAGCTTCCGGCTTCTTGATCCCGCCTGGGTTCTCGAGACCCGCCAGTCAACAGACTTCTCCCACGGGCTCGACGATTGGTCAGTATTCGGCAGCAAAGGGGTTGAGTTGCAGCCCGATCCTGAAAACCCGGGGAGCAAGGTGCTCAAGGTGCAAAAAGCGGACCCGAAGTGGCCGGCTGGGGCAGTCTGGAATTTCCCGGCTGGCTCGCTTGGACAATTGAAAGCAGAGATGCTCATTCGCAGGAACTGCGACGGGATCCTGCTTGGGCTGACCGACTATTTCTCGGTGCCTTGGGACCTCGAAGATCGCTTCTTTAACGTATTCAACCTGCCCATCCGGACGAATCGAGAGAGCCTGGAAAATCTCAAGTTGCCCGAAGAACGCTGGTTCGAGCTTACACTTGACTGGAGCACAGGGGATCGCTCGTGTCGAGTTTCCGTCTATGGGCGAGCCGCAGGAGTAATTCAAGAGCACCGCCGCGCGAACGGGGTCAACTACCTCCGGCTACGGTCGACGGCCATGACGCCTGACGGCGGTGTCCTCCTGAGATCTCTGGACGTCACAGTTAACGGTGTCGTGATGACGAAAAATGCGTACTTCGGAGACGTTTAGCCGTCTTCTTTGAAATCTGAATTATTGAGATCCCCTGCTTTCGAACTAAGCGTTTCTGGCGTCGCGGCGGCCTTTCTTGAGGATGTAGAAGGTCCTCATGCCGGTAGCTCCGGACGGTGGGGCGAAGTCCTCGACGCAATATCCAGCTTCCAGGTATCTCGTCATAATCTCTCGCGTGTCCAGACGCCACTGTCGAGCAAGCTGAAGATTCATTTTCCGCATTCTATCCGTATTCGTGGGGACTTCAAAAGCAAGCATTTTCTCGCGCAGGGCAAGTAAAATTTTGTCATTCTCGAGGAAGCCTCTGCGATTTACCTTGGTGCGGTTGATCAAAGGCAGATCTCGCGGCCTAAAGGGCGGCCAGCCGCCGCGAAGCCGCTGATGCACCGGAGAGGATGCGATTTTCCAATTCACAAGGAACCTGTCGCTCGGTAGCCCTTTTTCAATGATGCTCGCAAAATGGCCGTAGTAGTCCACACAGTATTCCTCGGGCTTCGCGCCCAGACGCGATATGTTCAGGGTAGCGTTTCGGGTTTGAAGCGGGTCATAGGTCCAGCAAATCGAGCGAATCCCTCGCTCGAGCGCAAGTTTTCGGTGCGCAAGCTTCATTTGGAACCCGAATCCTCGGTCGCGATAGTCCGGAGCTACCGCCATCATATGGGACCAATGGATCACGCGTCGATTCCGTTGACCGAGCAAGGCAACGAGACAACCAACTACTTTTCGGGCGAGGAAGTATCCAATCACCAATCCGCCGGACTTCTGCACAGCAATCAGGGCTTCGGAGGCAATACTGAGCTTCCCCCAAACAAGCTGCTGTAGATTCTCACAGCCGAGGAATTCCTCCTGGGTCTCAACTACACGCACTTCTGAACTCGCCATGCTTCACCTGCATTAATCTTCGACCGGTCTCCGCGATATCGAGGAGGTTCTCACCCCCGCGACGGTCTTGAGCCGCTCGGGCCGAGTTCCTTCAGATGGCCGTCCATCCTCCGTCGACCGGAATGTTCTGCCCTGTGATGTATCGGGATGCGTCAGACGCAAGAAACACAACAGGGCCATTAATATCGCCCGGTTCAGCCATCCGCCGCAGCGGCGTACGCTTGGAATATTTCGGAACAAACTGAGGAGGCGTCGCCGAAGTGCGAAAGCCTCCGGGAGAGAGGCAGTTCACGCGAACGTTGTAGGGGGCGAGATAGCTCGCGAGATACCGCGTCAGATTGATCATTCCGCCCTTTGCGAAAGCATAGTTCACCGGCATCGTGAGCTCCGTCCCCTTGTAAATGGAGAAGTCGGGGCCGACCATTCCGTAGATTGATGCAATATTGATAACGGAGCCTGAGCGAGCCTGTTTCATCGGCGCCGACAGAATCTGGCACGCGAGAAACAAACCTGTGGAGTTGACCTTCATCGTCGACTCCCATTCGTCAACCGTCGTGTGATCGAGATCGCCGCCCGCCCGGGCGACTGCATTGTTGACCAGCACGTCGAGGCGGCCGTGTTTTGACAGGATGCGGTCACGGAGCTTACGGATGGATTGTTCCGAGCTCAGGTCAACCTCGTCTGCGTCCGCACGCAGGCCTGCCCTGCGCAAGGAACGTGCACGCTTTTCGCATTGATCCAAGTGGCGCGAAGCGATGATGACGTGCGCTCCGCACTCCGCGAGGGCCCGCGAGATTTGGCTGCCGTAAATACCAGCGCCACCGGAAACCAGGGCCGTCTTGCCCTCTAGAACGAACAAACGAAAGGTTGATCGCGGCGCACGTTCTTGCTTCAAACGTTCAACCTCGACTGAACGGCCAGCTCTCGGCCCGTTTCGGCGCTCTCCAAAATACTCTCGAAAGCAGCGACATTATTCAGCTCGTCGACGAGAGTGCAACCTGCGTACGCAGCCTCTCCGCGCGCGGCAGAGAGAAAGTGAGAGATTTCTCGCAAATAACAAGATTCGTAGGTGAAGCTGGGCGCGCTTGCCGTGGGGATAACGCCGGAACCAGCACGTTTTTGGGCGACCAACTCCGCAGCACGCCGGCTCGCCTCCATGGCCGAGCCCCAATCAGCGGCCTTCTCGTATCCAAGGATCTCTTCCCGTGCTTCCTTGCCATGATAGACGCGGACTGCGGGCTGGTTCTGGTGCCACTCAATCGTTCCGTATTCCCCCACGATTCTCACATGCCGGCCGATCGTGCCGCGCTCAATCACATCGTGATGGAAGAAGCCGACGGTCCCACTGGCAAATCGCATGAGCACATCGTGGGTATCCGGTCCCGCGATCTCAAGCGTGCTGACTTTTGAAAGCCGTGCTTGCACGTGCGAAATATTTCCGAGCCACCATTGGATGGCACTGATTTCGTGTAATAACATATCCATCCCCGCGCCGCCTAGTTTCTGATCGTTGGCGTAGAACTTGCGGTAGTCCTCGTAGGGATGCCAGTCGGGCAAATAATTCCCCAAGCTGTATTCGACATAGAGCGCCTTGCCAATCGCATTTTCATTGATCAAATCGTGGATTAAACGGTAGGGCGGGTAGTAACGAATCGTGTGACTCACGCCCATGACGAGTTTCTTCGTCGGGCTTTGTTCAGCAATCTCCTTTAGGACGCCATATTCGAGCAGGAAGGGGACTTCGGAGAATACGTGAAGACCCCGCTCGATTGCCAGGCGCACGTAGGGCTCGTGGAATGCTGGCGGAGTCGAAACGACCAGCGCGTCAGGTTGATGTCCCAGCGCCGTTTGCAAATCCGTAAACCCAGCCACTCCAAAAGATTTCGAAACCTCCGCGCAACGTTCTTCCGACGGTTCGAATAGCAGCACGCCGCCGGCACAAAGATAAGAGAGATCGCGCAAACGGCGGCGTCCCATGGAGCCGCCCCCAATAACCAGGACGTTCACGTCATTCCTCCTCCCGCAGGTTGTTTCCTCCGTGGCCTCAAGCAGACGCCACGCTGTTTGGTCCCTGAGGCCCAAGAATCTGCGCGCGGATATCCACTCCCGCTTCGTCACTCCAGGCTCGCAGCAAACGGCGGTAAATGGGCCCACCGATGGAGGTGCCGTCGCCTGTGGTCACTCCGTTGACCTTTGTGACCGGTGCCATGCAATAGGGCGTCGTGGTTACGAAGGCTTCGTCCGCGGTCATGGCATCGTGGGTTTGAAGATCCCGCTCGACAAAGCTAATTCCCAGCTTGGAACAAAGTTCGATCACCACTTTGCGACTTACGCCGAGCAGGATGTTGCGCGGCGCTGGGGAGTATACGATGCCCTTTTTTACCAGCAAAAAGTTAGACCCGCTGGTTTCCGTAATGTTCCCCTGCAAATCAAGGAGCAAGGGCATGGCGGACCCATCGACCAAATGGGCTTCCTGTTCGGCGAGCCACCAATGCAGGCGGCTGCGGTTCTTTATTTTGGGATCAATGCACTCCGGCGGAACGTGGCGCGTGGAGGGCGTCACGAGGTGCAATCCAGTCTCGAAGAATCGCCGGAAGAGATGAAAGGGCAATGGAAAAGAATGAATGCAGAAAGTGGGCGTAAGATCGGCTCCGCCAGCCGCGGCCGAGCCGGCATAGACGAAATTCTCGCCTGGAGTGATGAAGTAAACGACGGCCAACTCGCCTCCCGGCCCTGCCAACGGGGCATTGTGTTTGACGAGCTCTTCGGTGATCCGCATCGTCTCCTTCGCCAAAATCGGCGGCTTGATCCGTGCGTATTTGCATGAATCGTAGAACCGGTGAACGTGATCCTCGAGTCGATAAGGATGGTGATTGAACGTTCGCAGCAGATCGGTGATCGTCGCGCCCAAAACGATGCCAAAGTCAAAGATCGAAATGCTTGCTTCCGAGGCGGGCAACATTCGTCCGCGAAGGTATACTGCGGGTTCCCCTGTCATTGTGTCGATCTCCCTGTCAGTGAGATTGCGCGCTCGACAGCCGTCAGCGTTCTATCGATCACCTCATCGTCATGGGCAAGCGAGACGTACCAACGACCATCGGGCAGGACGGCTACTCCCTCGTCGAGCAGTGCGAGGGCGAAATCTGCGTATAGAGCGTTGTTGGAGCCGAGTAGATCGCGATAGCGCTTCGCGGGGCTTTTCATAAAGGAAACATGAAAGACCGCAGGCTCACCTGCAACAACCACATCGAAGCCGTGTTCTTTGAGCCGTGCCCCGATCCCCTCCATCAACCTATGGCCTCGTTCTGACAGATCGTTGTAAGCCGAACCGTGGTTGTGGGCCAGTATTTCGATCGTCGCCTTCGCCGCCGCCAGAACAAGGGGGTTCCCATTCAGAGTTCCTGCATGAACGACTCTGCCGTCGGCAACCAGCTCCATAAAATCCCGCTTTCCTGCAAGGACGCTGAGCGGGAGGCCGCCTCCGACGGCCTTGGCATACGCTGCCAGATCAGGCACGACACCGTACCGGCCTTGAGCGCCCTGTAGGCCGAGGCGAAAGCCCGTGATGACTTCATCGAAGATGAGGAGCGCGCCAGTTCGGGCAGTGATATCACGCAGGAATTGCAAGAATCCGGGTTCAGGGGGGATGCATCCACTGTTGCAAAGCAGCGGCTCACAAATCACGGCCGAGATTTCGTCCCTGTGCTGCGCGAATGTGTCCTCCACGCCCTCGGGGTCATTCCATTCGACAACGAAGACGTCATCATGAGGGCGCTGGCCTTTACCAACGGGGATGGGACCTCCTTCTGCTAGTGAGATCTCGGAAAAAGTTGGGTGATAACTCACCAACACCGAGTCGTCCCATCCATGGTAGTGACCTTCGAATTTGAGGAACTTCGGACGGCCGGTGAATGCCCGGGCCAGCCTCAACGCCACTTGCACGATTTCCGTCCCGCTGTTGGCAAAGCAGACCAGCTCAGCGCAAGGAATAGTTTCGATCAGGCGTTCTGCAACCTCGAACTCAAGATCGTGCTGGGCGCCGAAGGTAAAGCCGCGGGAAGCTTGCCTGGCAATAGAATCAACTACGCACTGAGGCGAGTGGCCTAAGATCAGTGGTCCCCAGGCAAGTCCATAATCGATATAGGTGTTGCTGTCTACATCTGTGATTTGGGCGCCGCGGCCAGACGAAAAATAAAGCGGGTATGGGCGTACGGAGCGCCGCAGACCGCTTGAAACGCCACCGGCCAATGATCGCTGAGCGCGCTGATAACGCTGCAGAGAGGCCTGTGTTTTGCTGACGATACTCCGATTACGCCGCTCAAACTCTAATTCGCGTGTCAACATTCGAGAAAGTACATCCGAATTCTGTAGCCGGTCGACAGTCTTCATGAGGACGGTAGGTCCAGTGCCACACGGAAGCCGATGCAATTGAAGCGTCCATCGATGGGGTCTTCGTGCCGGTATGCACAGTTTAAGACTGTGATGTCCTCGCTCTTGAATGACCCACCGCGACAGATTGGATTGAGTCTTGTGTCGCGGACCAGGGTGGCCTCGTAGCACATCTTGGAGCGGTCGGGCGAAACTTGTTCGTAAGTTTCCTCGCACCACGACCATATCGATCCCGCCATGTCAAAAGCGCCATATCCATTGGGGGCGAAGGAGCCCACAGGACGGGGAGCGCCGTTTGGATTGTTATAGTCGCAACGCCCGTCGGGGCTTTCATCGCCCCACGGAAACCGTTTGCCGTCCAGCCCACCACGCGCTGCTTTCTCAAATTCCGCATCGCGCAACATTCGATAAGCTGTTCCGGTTTCGCGGGCGAGCCATTGTGTATACCGCACCGCGTCAATCCAACTGACGTAGGCCGCAGGAGCTTGGGGATCTTGAAACCGAGGATCTTTAAGCAGCTCTTCACTAATTGCATAGCATTTTCCAAAAACAAGGTACTCCCTGACGGTCACCGCGCATTTGCCAACGCCAAAAGCGGGTACGTGGACGGTCTTCTTATGCCAAGGATGCGGCAGTTTTGAGTTGCTTGGGAAATCCGGAACTCCAAGCGTGACCGGCCCAGCAGGAATGAGTATGATTTCCGGTTCGATTATAGTACAGCCAGTTTGCGCTCCTTGCCTCTGAATCATGCTACGCTTCCTCCACCGAGCGAAAGCTCGTTAACTTCACCGCGGTCGATCCTCCTTCAACCAGCTTTGGGGGATAATGGCCTGCAGAGTCCATTTGCCGCGCACGCTAGGTCCTGCTTCTCCACCCGTTCCTACGATCACGTTTTTGATGAGGAAAAATTTGGGATCAGCCAGGGAGTGAGGTAGAGTCCCCATTTTCCGCAGGCCGCTTTGTGGTATGTACCGATAGACTGTGTCCGCATAAGTAGTCGTGTAGCCGGCAAGCACTAGCGCACTATCGCCCAAGCTGACAGACCACCATGAACGGTTAGCTACAGGCAGATTGTGAAGATGCTCCCATCTTCTGTCGGCGGGGTCGAACCGGTAGGCGTCATTCAGGTTTCTGACATCGGCCGCCCCGGCCGCGGTTGCGCCGCCAAAAACGTACACGTCTCCATCAATTTGAGCGATGGCAAAGTTAATGCGTCCTGGACCAGGTAGCGGAGGCAGTTCTTGCCAGCCTTCTTCTCCCGGACGCCAGCGCCAGAAGTCGCTGCTTGCTGTCGTGTAGTCTCGCGCGTCAGACATCCCACCGAGCAGGTAAACCCAGCCTCGGTCAACGACGGCATTGGCATAGAGCCGAGGTTCAGGCAGCTCGGCCTCAGGCACACTCTTCCAGGCCCCTTGCTCGAGCGCTAGGCAGTCCCGCCGGACCGCATCGCCGGCGCCTCCGCCAAAGACGTAAACGCGACCCTTGAGAACGACGCTTGCTGCATCACTCCGCGGCTGCGGCAAGACGGGACCGTTGGTCCAGGAATTCTTGTATGGGCTGAATATCTGGACTCGGTCCGTCCACTGTTTTTCCCCGTGTTCCCAATAAGTGCCGCCAACAATCAAGAGATTCCCATGGCTCACTCCAGCCATATATCCAGCGACAGGACGCGGCAATTCTGCTCTCTCGGTCCAAACAAGCTTCTTTCTAGCGCCTTTGACTGCGAAGAGCCCTACGCCCGCGAAAAGCAATAATGTCCCCGACCTAAGCGCCCACATAAGTCTCCTCAGAAAAGATGCCTCTTTGGAAATACTCCGAGCTTGTCATAGAAGCGCTTCACTTCTGCCATTTCGGCGTCGGTATAGCTGTGTTGAGGCGGCCTCAGGTACCTGAGCGCCACACCGAAATACTCCAATGTCGCACGCCAAAACGACGCTGAGAAATTCTGGATGAAAGGATGGTCGTATTGCTCGACGATGTCCACTTCGGTCGCGTAGTCTGCCGTTTGCACAGCACGCCAGAATCGGAGCGTAATTTCCGGTGCAAACGTTGCGTAGGAGTCAAAATACGCCGTCGCACCATACGGCTGGCCGACCAGGAACCAATCGAGTCCTCCTCCGGAAAAGCAATTGATCCGGCGTCCGAAACGAATAATTCCATTGATGTAATACGCCAGACTGACATCTTCCTTAAGCGCGACGATTGACTGGATCTCAGCCAGACGCGCCAGAACGGGGGTTGGGAAGTTCCCGTGTAGCACGATCGGAAGGGAAGTGCTCCGGGCAACCTGGCGGTAGTAATCCACAAGGTCAACATCATCTGCTCCGCTCGGCTTCAGAACCTGGAGGGCTGCCGCGCCGATTGACTCCGCGTACTTTGCAAACTCGACGGTGCGTTCAAGCCACCATCCATTGGTGCCTATAATGGTCATCCCCCGACTTCCAACGTCTGCGGTTGTCAATCGGCCAAGCTCTTTGACTTCCTCATAAGAAAGGTAAGCATATTGGCTGTCGCCGGCTGTAAGGTCGAAAATAGTAACGCCATTACGTAGGCCCAACTCGATGATATTCTTCAATCCTTCCGGATCGAGTTGAAAGTCTTTGCGGAATGGCGTCGGAATGGAAACAATCGGGCCACGCAGTCGCCGATAGAAGGCTGCAGGCAACATGTGTGATGGAATGTGTTTGGCAGAAACTGCACGTGGCGACGCAATCACCGTCGACAGAAGCGCTCCCGCTTGGATGAATTCTCGACGGCTCCACTGTTCCGATATGCGAGTTGTTCTTGCCTCCTTCATTGGCCACTTGTCAGCAAGCAGACTGAGTCGCCGGGACGGACAAGGGGGAAGACTCGAACCATTCCGACAACACCGTCTCGCGGCGATTCGAAACACTCCACCACTTCGCTGTGCAGATCGATCGTGCGGCCTAGTTGCTGGCCCTTGCGGACCTCCTGCAATAGCTCAACAGAGGGCATGAAGAACCCGCATTGTGTCGCGGCAACACCCGAATCAACGTCCCCATCTCCGAAGAGCACGCGCTGTATGGCGGGCATCGCACCAATTCGCCCGCGCAGGATACCTAAATGTTGCTGAAGGTTGAATAGTCCGCGCTTGAAAACCTCGATGTCCTCCTTCGCCGAAGAACCGCCACCAGGCGCCTCCGTATAGAGCCAGGGGATGCCACAGGAAGTGGCAAAAGAGATCGTGCGGCCGGCACCAACACTCGGATGACCCCAGATAATTGGCGCCCCGAAAGTACGCGCTGCTTCACCAGAACGCCGATCGTTGGCGTCATAACCAACCATGCAGGGCATCAGCAGCTTCGTGCCCGCCGTGTGCAGATCAATGTAGAAGTCAGCTCGGGCGATGACGGAATGAGCGAGATGGAAGGCGATAATCTCCGTTGCAGTCCCATCAGCACGGCCAGGGAAAGCGCGTGCCAGATCACTTTCGTCCAGGGGGTTCGTGCGCGTGCCGTTCCAGAATGCGGGAGGATTGGCCACAGGAACGGCGATCACGGTCCCGTGTATTCGAGTGGGATCGGCCTCCGCGCATATTTCGAGCACCGCCTGTACACCTTCAAATTCGTCGCCGTGCACGCCGGCCGTGATGGCGAGAACCGGGCCATCGTGGGCTCCTCGGAATAATGAGACGGGCAATTCAAGCCTCGCGGAACCTGCGTTCAGTTCCAACAGAAGCGCTTTCTTACATCCGCGAGCGAAGCGCTCAGGGTCGAAATCGGTGACCCGTAGTCTTTCGGCTTTGCAATGTGTCCCAGAGGTCATGAGCAAGCCGCCTAATATGAAAGGAATCCCCCATCCACAATCACTGTCGCGCCGGTGATGAACGACGCATCGTCGGAGGCTAGAAATGCGATTGTTCGCCCCACTTCCTCCGGCTGGCCACGTCGCCCCATCGGGGTGAAGCGACAGAATTTATTCGCTGTGGTTGGGTCAATCGGGTCTCGAACCACCTGCTCGCTAGCCTCCGTTCTAATGTCTCCCGGCGCAACGGCGTTCACGCGAATGGCATGAGGCGCAAGCTCGATTGCCATTGCCTTCGCTAAGGCGACCTGGGCAGCCTTGGTTGCACAGTAGAGGCTTGCATCCTCCTGCGCAGTGTAAGCTCCTACGGAACTAACGTGAATGATGACGCCCCCGCGGCCCTGCTTTAGCATGTGCCGGGCCGCCGCCTGCGAGCAGTACACTGTGCCCTTTAAGTTTGTGTCAACCACTTGATGGATAAACTCGGTTGGCATGGTGAGAAACGGCGAAAGGGCACCGCCGCCAGTTACGCTGGCATTGTTGACGAGCACGTCGATGCGCCCGAATTGCAGTACGATGGCATCCATAACTCTTTTGACGTCGGGTTGATCTCTAATATCAAGTTCCACGGGAAATATTTCTGGTGACCCCACTGCTGTCAGGTGAGTTCCTGGAAACCGTGTGATTACGACGCGTGCACCCCGCTCCGCCAAAATGTTGGCAGTCGCCCAGCCAATACCCGCTACGCCTCCCGTAACGATCGCGACTTTGTTCTCAAGATTCATAGGGGGTCGAGCGGGTATATGGGTCGATCAAGCCTTTTGTAGGGAAATCCCCGAACATCGGCGGCGGCTAGCCCTGGAGTATCCGCTTCAATGATTCGCTGTGCGATGGGAGCGTACGCGGCGCGGTACGCGATGGCACCCTTCAAAACGATGATGCGCAGTTGCGTTGGCTCAATCCCGAGAGCGCGCAACTGTTGCAAGTTCCACATCGGCGCGCGCCGTTCGGTAAGCACCACTACTACTCCCCCCGTGTCGACCACCGCCGTCCTGCCTTGATCTTCCCATACGCCGTCGCGCATCGGCCCGGTATTCCGATAGATTCCATCGCTTAGTAGCCGAACCTGCCCGGCGATCTCGATGGGTTCGCCATGAAGCCGATCATGCTTTCCGCCTACTTTGAGTTGGACCGGTCGCCTTACTCCTGCGCTGACACAGAGGGCTACGGCCTCTGGATCACAAAGCAATACGAGCGCGTTCTGCGCCTCTTGTGCTAGGAGCTCCCGTAACAGAACCGTTCCATCGCCCGGCGTTCCCGCGCCTACGTTATCTCCCACATCGATAAGCAAGGAAAGACCGACAGACTGGGAGATCGCTTGCCGGACCGCTTCGCCTGGTTGAGCGATCTCCCGTGCGAATCCAACGCGGCGTTGCCAGGCTTCGTCTGCCAGCCTCTCAGCCGCGGCGCGCGTAGCTTTGGCATCTTCGCCTACAGCCACGACTGCAAATCCGGCCTTCGGCACATCGGTGTAAGGGAACCCAGCGCAGACTGTAATGCTCACTAGGCCTGGCTCACCCTCGTATCTGTGCGCGGCATCGATGAGCTGAGCCATCGGTGGCCTATCGGTCACCTGGCTGAGGATATGGGGCAGGAGGGGACGGCGCGCGAGAGCCATGACCGGTGCCAGTCCCTCTCGCAGCATACGATGCAGAATCTCCGCAGCCTCAATCCCGCGCTCGACTTGGTCAATATGAGGGTAGGTGTCGTATCCGACGATAGCATTCGGCCATCGCACCATCTCCTCAGTAAGGTTCGCGTGGAAATCAACAGTTGCCACCAAGGGCTTATGAGGCCCAATCGTTTCACGCACGCGGCGTAGGATTTCGCCGTCCGCATCGGGATACGCGTCGGAAACCATAGCGCCGTGCAGAGAAAGTAACACGCCGTCCATCGGGCTAATGGATTTCAAGCGGCCCACTAAATTGCCGACAAGCGTTTCGAAAGTATCGTCTGTGACAGCACCGGAGGGCGTCGCCCAAGCCATGAGGGTGGGCGTGACGGAGAACTTGTAGCGTTCCGCACCCGCTAGGAATCCGCCCATCTCAGAACACGAGTTCCGCCATTTCGGTATAACATCTTCTCCATAGTCGAGCTGAGATTCCGCGAAGTGCTGCAGAGTCGTAGCCTGCGAGAAGAACGTGTTCGATTCGTGATAAATACCGCCAATAGCAACCTGCATTAGGCCCTAACCTCGAATAAAGCTTCGTTGACATCGTTTTCCTGAATGAGTGGGGCTTCAGTCTCACGCGTCTCCAAGGAGAGGGATTCGGGATCCTTAAAGCCATGTCCGGTGACAAGACAAACGACAGTCGCACCGGCTTCGATGCAGCCCTGCTCACACGCCCGCAGACAGCCGGCGAGGGCCGTGGCACCTGCGGGTTCACACCATATTCCTTCTTCACGCAACATGCGTTTCTGCGTCGTGAATACTTCCTCGTCGCTGACGGCGATCCCCCGCCCTCCGGACGTGCGCAAATGGCTTAGGGCAAGGCTTGCATCGATATCAAAGGGAACCGCAAGACCGCTGACCCGCGTGGTAGTAGTGACGGGAATGATTTCGTTGTGCCCGGTTTCAAAAGCCGATACGACTGTGGCACAACCTTCCGGCTGCACGGCATGGATTGCAGGAGTTCGGGGGGGTCTCCGGCAAAATCCGCGACACACCGCCGAATACAGCCCACCTCCACCTACCGGCACAAATACGTGGTCTATTCCGGCAGGAACCTGCACGAGTAATTCGGTAGCGATTGCTTCCACGCCACGCATCCCGTCTGGGCAATACCTATACGCGGAAACGACAACACGGACGTGCTTTACTTCAGAAATCCGGTGTAATCGCGCGTAGACACGGTCTGTGACTCCGGGCGAAATCACGAAGTCACGCACGCGGAACACCCTCGCTCCATAAGCCCGCATTTGTGCCACCTTGTTTGCGGGAGCGAACTCATTGACCAGGATTGTGCACTGGACGTCGTAGCGCGCGCTGAATGCCGCCAGCGAGGCGCCCGTATTGCCTGACGATGTCGCTACACATGCGTGAACTCGGGAGCGCAGGAACTCAGCCATCTGCGCCGCGACAAATCGATCTTTGTAGGAACCGGTGGGGTTGCAAAGCTCCAGCTTGAACAGAAGGCGCAAGTTGAGATTCGGCCCAATCATCACGCTTTCAAGCAGTGGCGTATGGCCTTCACCGAGAGTCGGCGGAGCGTTCAAAACAGGATATCTCCTTGTCCAATCTGGCGTCCCAGAAACCCCTTTTGCGACTGTTCGATAGCGCAATCTATATGTTTTTGTCCATCGGCCAGCGTGAATAGGCCATGCCCAGGAAATAGCCCTTCGACGCCCAAGCCTGAGAGCTTGTGGAGATCAGCTCGGTAGCCTTCCATGTTGGAACCTTCGGCGTTGATCACTCCGAGTACGCCGCCATAAAAGGCAACGTCGCCGGTAAAGAGCCAAACGTGCCCATCCGTTCGCAGTAGATAGCAGTGGGAATCGGGGCTGTGGCCACGCACATGCATAGGAGTGAATTCCAGCCCTCCTACAGAAAAGACCTGCCCGTCACGAACTGTTACGTCGGCGACGCAGGGATGCAGTTGCAGTCCCGGCGGATAGATGCCCTGATCTTGGGCGTTCCGGAATCCCGTGGCTTCAATGTCTGCGGCCTCGAGCGTCCGCTTACCAGCCTCCGGTACAAATACTGCACAATTCGTGCGTTGACGAATAGCAAACGCACCTCCAGAATGGTCCACGTGACAATGCGTAATCAGCAGGCCAACAACGCGCTCCCCGGAGAGGTCGTGAGCTACGCGCTGCAAAATTCGTTCGGTTGCATTCCCGCATCCCGCGTCGATCAAAACGATGCCATCGGAGCCCTGAATGGCGTATACATGGCAATCATACGGCGCGGATATGCCGAACTGCATGCTTCCAACGATCGCCAACTTGTCGTCAATTCGCATGTTGTCGACAATATACCGTATAACAGCAGAAGTCAACATCCAAGGCTAGCCGAAAAATTCTCCTATGAATCGATTATGTCACGCTGCAGTCTATTGATATGTACCATGTTT
Source organism: Terriglobia bacterium (assembly GCA_030041095.1). GTDB lineage: Bacteria > Acidobacteriota > Terriglobia > UBA7540 > UBA7540 > JASHON01. Next base: position 9,339 of record JASHON010000029.1, on the reverse strand, counting down.
ATAGGGATTTATATAAATTCCTGTAGCGCAGCATGCCTCGCGCTTATTGAACCTTGTGCGAGCCGGTCTCTATGCTATCATGAATACTGTCGACAGTATGTGATGTATTTGGTTAGAAAAGCGCTGCCACAGGAGGCTTTCTTCGTGAAAAAAATCTCTGGCGTCGTCCCGCCGATCGGAACACCACTGTTGGACCACGACCGTGTGGATGAACTTGGTTTGCGCCGCCTCACACGGTACCTGATCGATGCAGGAGTGAATGGAATCCTGGCTAACGGCACCATGGGCGGATTTGCCTTCCTTACCGACGAGGAGCAAATCCACGCAGTCTCGGTTATTCTTTCGGAAACAAATGGCGCAGTTCCCGTGATGGGTGGAGTCGGAGAGACTTGCACGGCCAGAGCCAAGCTCAAGGCCAAGGCGATTGCCCGCGAGGGAATCACCCACTTGACTGTACTCGCGCCTTATTACTTTTTGGCGACGCAGGAGAATCTGTACGCATACTTTTCAGAGATAGCGGCCGCGGTTGATCTTCCGATGTTTATTTACGATAACCCAGTAATGACTAAAAACAGCATTCATCCGGAAACGGTGGCACGCTTGCACGAAGAAGTCCCGAACATCGTAGGGATCAAGGAGAGCAACCAGGACTGCATTAATCTTCAACGTCTAATCGAATTGAACAGGTCAGACGATTTTTCCATTCTCACCGGGAGCGAATTCCTGATAGTAGTGGGCTTACAGATGGGATGCGACGGCTTTATCGGCGGTCTCCACAATATCTGTCCGCATATTGCCGTTGCGCTCTATCGTGCGTACCGCAACGGAGAACTGGAAACTGCGCGAAAGCATCAGGAAGACCTGATCGCCACTTGGGAAATATTTCGTTGCGGAAATATATGGGGGGCTTTCGACGAAGCGTTGCGCTATCTCGGAATTGCAGAGAGCGCCACTGGCGCCCCGTACGTTTCGGAACTGACGACCGAAGAAAAATACAAAGTTTCCAGCATCATCGATCGGTTCGTAAAGCCATATCTCGGCGCCCCAATCACTCCTTAGGTTAAGCTGGAGAACTTCGCCGAATCGCGATAGCGAACTGACAGGTGATCCAACATGACCTGTTCTGCCGGTTGGTTGTTCTCACCACAAATGAATTCGTAGAGCGGCCGATGTGAATCAAGGACCAGACGAAGTTTGTCAGCGCGTAGCAACGTTCGCACCGAGTGAGCAAACAGCGGAGCGGTAAGGTTCGAAAGAGTTTTCTCGAGGTACTCGTTTCCACTGAAACTCCAGATTGTCCGGTGGAATTCGAAGTCCACGCGCATTGACATCTGAGTCGGCGTTGCCTCCTTACGCTCCATTGCCAACAAGAGCTGCTCCAACTTCTTGAGGCGTTGGGGTGTGATGTTCTTGCGGGCTAGGCGTAACGCTTCCGCCTCTAGGATTACGCGTAGGCCGTTGATCTTCTGAATGTCGTCGTCATCGAGTGCGATCACAAACAACCCGCGACGTGGATTGTTGACGACCAAAGATTCCTGCTGCAAGCGCCGGAGAGCCTCGCGGACGGGAGCCCGGCTGATCTGCAAATCGCGAGCAAGCTGGCTTTCATTCAGTCTTTCTCCCGGCTTGATTTTGCCGCTTAAGATAGCTTCTGTCACTAGAGCGAGCGCCCGGTCTGCGAGCGTACCCGTGTTCTTCATAGGTTGGAATATAGGATGCGCTCCCGCCATAGTACATCAGGATTGTAGCCGCTAACGTTTACACGGTCAAACTGCGCGCATCGCCGTTTGATCGCGGACGCGTTCGCCGATTGAGCGCTATAGAATTCTGCATCAATTCGGCTCGCGTTTACCCATAGTTGGCGATCCCAGCCCTAACACTCAATTAACGTTAGCGAGTTAAGTATCTTACGGTCTTGGCGGGCACGGGCTTGGTGACTGCGTTCGTCACGAAATCCACTCAAGATGCCGAGCGGCGGGAGCCAAGCCCAGCCGAGGCCTTCCCGCTGTGTCTTTCACTGGAGGCTACGACGCGCTGCGGCAGAAGCCGTGGCCTGGTACGAATCCCGTCCTCCATGCGTAATCATTTTCCACGCTGTGTATAGGAACGAACCACCAGCACTCAGGCAAAGGGTGTGGTGTTCCCATCGTTGAATTGCGCTCAGGCTTGACAATAATGCTGCAGCCCGGCTTTATCCTGGATCACCAGCGTGGCGCCTTTCACCCGCACAAGCTGGCGTTGTTTGAAGTCGCTCAGCGTTCTTGTCACAGTCTCGCGCGAAAGGCCCACCATCTGCCCGATCTGCTCGTGAGTCAGCGTCAGTTTAATGCGCATTCCCTCACGGGTCGGTGCGCCTCTCGAAGCCCAGTCCAGCAGGAAGCCTGCAAGTTTTGCAGGCGCCGAATGAGCCAGGCCCAACGCGCGGACCTGCTCGCAGGCCGTGTGATAGTTTTGGCTGAGCTGCCGTGCCGTGCTGAGCGAAGCCTCGGGATGGGAGCGAAGGAAGCGCAGGAAGTCCTCGCGCCGAACGAAGTTAACCTGGCAGGGCTCCAGGCTCTCAGCGCTCGCCTGGTACGGCTTGCCGGAAACCACTCCGTGCAATCCCAGAACATCGCCCGGCCCCGCAATCCTCAGGATCACCGCTTTGCCTTCTCCGGAAGTGACGGAAACCTTCACCCGGCCGCGGCACAACGTGAAGATGCCGCGCGGCTCGTCGCCCTCGACAAACAAAATAGACCCCGTCGGATACGCGCTCGAGATTTTCACCATATTGAGCGCGCCCAGAGCCGCCGGCGAAAGATCGCAGAAAAAGCCTTCCTGCCTGAGCGTGCAGGTTTTGCAATCGTCGCTGATTTCAAAGCCGTATGGCGAGCGCATTGTGTCCTCCTGGCTACCCCCGATGGATTCGGGAAGATTTGAGTTCGTCAAGAATGTAACCGGTCAACAGCTTCGTATTTACAAATTCCGCCCCTTCATCCAGCATCGACCCTAAAAGCTCCTTGCCTTTCGAGTCCACAAAAACCACTTGCGCGAGGTCTACCTTGATCTTTTCTTTCGGATGCTCTCCGCAGAGCGCGGTCCAAACGCGCTGGAGTTCGCCGACCCACGGCCCCGAGACTTTGCCGGAGAGGCTAAGTGTAGGAGGCTGGTCCCGTTTCTCTTCGATCTTCAACATGGCGTATCCCCTACCCGTTTACGCAATTGCGTGGCGCCCTTGTCCGTGGAAACCCATCGCCTCGTTAAGATACGTACTGTGGATGACATGAGCGACATCCTGCGTGAAGAATGGAGCAACAATGAGGTCGCTGGCTCCCCGGTTCAAAGCGTCGATGTAAAGCTTGTGATCCACGAGACGCGACACGAGAATAACTCTCACCCGGTCTCCCGTGGCGGGAGCCAGGTTCAGCACGTTGCTCCAATCGCCATCGGGCAAGACCGCTTCCGTGAAAATCAACCACCCTCTTGGACATGAAGTGAGAAAGCGCTCGGCTTCTGCGAGGCTATAGACCCTGAGAACGGCCAACTTCAACTGCTTCAGCACGAGATCAAGTTGTTCGATGTACGGGCTGGGCGCGGCTAGAAGCATCGCTTGCGTCCGGAGCGCTGATAGGTGATTCACACGGTCTCTCGTCATTGCGCTTCTCGCTGAGCAGGGCGCCTGCTTCGGAGATCTCTGACGATCTCGGCGGTTAAACCCTTAGTTCTGCTCCCGGCTCCTCGCACCCTGGTACAAGGCAAGAGCGATGCCAATCTTGATCACATAGCTATGTGATTGAGATCACAGTTGATTGTGATGGGAATCGGAGAGGGAGGCCGGAAAAGTGACCGTGTGACCGTGACCGTATCATGCCAGATGACAGCCCACGGTCACAAATCGCTGCGGGAAATGCCTAGTTTGCGCATTCTGAAATTCAGTGTTGTTCTCTTAAGGCCGAGCTTTGCGGCAGCGCCACTCGCGCCGCCGATCACGCCACGGCACTCGCGCAGGGCTCGGAGAATATGCTCGCGCTCCGCGGCTTCCAGCGTGGGGGAACCTTCAGGTTGAGGCGCTCCAGGCTCCGAGCCAGGGTTGCGCACCCATCTCCCGTCGCGGACGGGCGCTGGCGAGGCCGGGACGGCAGATTGCAACTCCGCAAGTGGAACATTCAATTCCGAACCGCGGGTGAGGATGACGGCCCGTTCGATCAGGTTTTCGAGCTCGCGCACGTTTCCATGCCAAGGGTACTGAACGAGCGCGTGCAGCGCTTGTGGCGGAATTCGTTCGATGCTCTTTTTCATCTGTTTGGCGTGCTTCTGGGCGAAATAGTGAGCCAGCAGCGGGATATCTTCCGATCGTTCGCGCAAAGGAGGAATGGTGATGGGGAAAACCTTCAAACGATAATAAAGATCGCTGCGGAACTCACGACGGTTCACTAGTCCCTGGAGGTCTTGATTGGTTGCAGCCACCAGCCGCACGTCCACCGGGATGGTCCGCGTTCCACCCACGCGCTCGAATTCCCTTTCCTGGAGCGCCCGCAGCAACTTGGGCTGCAGCTCCAGGGGCAAGTCACCGACCTCATCCAAAAAGAAAGTTCCAGAGTGCGCCAGCTCCAGCCGGCCCATTTTTTGAGAGATGGCCCCGGTAAAAGCGCCCTTTTCGTGGCCAAACAGCTCGCTTTCCAGCAGCCCGCCCGGAATGGCCGAGCAATTGAGCTTGATGAACGGACGGTCGCGGCGCGCGCTCAATTGATGAATTGCGCGCGCGATCAATTCTTTGCCGGTCCCGGTTTCACCTAAAATCAAAACCGTCGAGTCCGTTGGAGCCACAGTCTCCACCTGCTTCAGCACGCGCTTGAGCGCAGGGGTTTCCCCGATAATTTCCTCGAAGTTATATTCGGTGCGCAGCTCCTCCGCGAGGTATCGCTTCTCTTCTTCCAGCCGCTCCTGTAATTCGACAATTTGCCGAAATGCGACCGCATTATCAACGGCAATCGCCACCTGGTTTGCGACCTCCGTAAGGATGGTTACGTCCCGCTCGCTGAACGCACCTTCCCTCTCACTGCCCACGATCAACGCGCCTAACCTGCGGCCATGACTGACGAGCGGCAGCCAGCAGCCGGAGTTCATGCCAATCGACTTCCATCGCATGATGGTGTCTGGCTCGAACTCGCCCGTTTCCATCCGGTGGAGTACCACGGGCTCGCGGCGGCTCAGCGCCTTTTCTGTTACCGAATCCCGGAAAGGAAGCGTCCACTCCGCGCGCTCGACTTTCGCACCTTCAGGGCGATCGAGCCATTGAAGCTGGAGCAGTTTCCCGGCCGGATCGAGGAGGGCCAGACTCCCATAATCGTACGGTACCATCTGGCGAATGCTGGCAGCGATGGCACCGAGAAGGTTGCGGATATCCAGATTGGAAACGAGCGCATTCGTGATTTCGAGAAGCAGCGCCTCCTCGGCTCGCCTGCGGTCAGTGAGATCGCGCGTTACTTTCGAAAAGCCGAGAATCTGACCCTTTTCATCTCGCAGAGCGGTGACGATGGCGTTCGCCCAGAACCGCGCGCCGTCCTTCCGGATGCGCCAGCCCTCGCTTTCCATCCGGCCGCGCGTGGACGCGGCTCGCAGGATCTCTTCCGGTTTCCCGAGGCGCACGTCCTCCGGCGTGAAGAATACGGAAAAGTGCTGTCCAACGACTTCCTCGGCGCGGTAGCCATGGATCACCTCTGCGCCCGGACTCCAGCTCATCACGCGTCCCTGGGAATCCAGCATGAAAATGGCGTAGTCTTTTACCCCCTCGATCAGAGAGCGAAAAAGTTCCTCGTTGCGCCGCAGCTTCTCCTCAGCCTGTTTCCGGTACGTAATATCGCGCACGACGGCCAAGACGAGGACCTGATCCTCAATCCGGACCGGACTCAACATGATGTCCACTGGAAATTCCATGCCATCTTTTCGTCTCGCTCTGAGGTCGAGACCCACGCCCATCGGGCGCATGTGGGGCTGCCGGGAATAAGCTTCGCGCTTGCCCACGTGGCCGCGGCGAAAGCGCTCAGGAAGCAAAGTCTCGATCGACTTGCCGACGAGCTCGTTGCGAGTGTAGCCGAACATTTTTTCGGCATTGCCGTTCAACCTGACGAGCTCGCCGGCGCCATTCACGACGAGAACTCCATCCGGCAAGGATTCGAAAAGGGTTTCGAACATCGCCGGCTCAAGCGAGGCAAGGACGGGTTGGAAGGAGTTCGAATGGCTCATGTTAATTACTACATATTAAATGGATCGATATCTATATTAACCACAGCCTAAATATACGAACGGGATCATGCGTTAATGGAAATCTCCCAATTCGCTGGCGCACATGCGCTCAGATGTGATGGCCATCACTGTCGCGGCTGCGCCGGCGAAGCCAGACTATAGGATACTGCACGCGGCAAACCACGAGGTGGCCGCTATGCCCAACATTAAGAACATACTCTATCCGGCGGATTTTTCCGAGCATTCGGCAGGATGACTGCAATATGAAGCGCGACGCCTGGCATTCTCTTCTAACCTGGCTCTCGGCCATTCCCCTTACGCTGGCCGTTGTGACACTGCTTCCCCGCCCGGCCTCCCATCCTGACCTCCTGGGATTCAGAACGGTGTGTGCTTTCGCGCCCGGGAGCACGTTGGTTTTGCTCGGTCTGTCATTGTTTTTCAGGATGTACCGGGATTCGCGGCGGTAAGAGGTTATTATACCGAGCGGCTTAAAATGCTGCGCGTCGTCTCCCCTGGAAATCTGGATGGCTGGCGCTCTCGGGAAGGCAAGGCTTTCCCTGGAGTTTCTGCATTTGCGCAGCGGTGTCGCATGGGTATGATGCGGCTGTGCCGCCTGACGTGCGGAAAGGCTCGCCTTTCCCTCGAGTTTCTACTTTTTGGGATTGATCGAAGCCGCAATGTATCAGTTGGTCATGTCGCTTCGCGACACCCACGAAGCGATGAAAGCGTTTGGGGTAGGGGCGGGTTTCAAACCCGCCCCTACTCAATTTTCAAGACAGGGCATGACTTCAGTCATGCCGCAAAGATGGCGAAGGAAAGAGGGCTTTAGCCCCTGCTGATGTCACGGCCTACCCGTAATGCTAACCCGAGCCCTATCGTGAACTCTTCGCGTACGTTCTTCGTCTCCACCAAGACGTGCCAGGGACGGACCCTCTTGCAATCGGAGCACAACGCTACGCTGATGATCGATCTGTTGCGCTCCTACGCGGCGGCGCGAAGATTCGAGGAGTCTCCGTACGGCTTCAGCTATCTGGCAAAGCAAAAAGCCGCAGGGGCTAAACAGGCTGCGGAAAAACTCCTCCGAGAGCCCCCAGCGGCACTCCTCAAGATTTGTAAGTTATTGATTCTCCGTTCGAGCGACCGCCACTTTCGACCGATTTTGGCTCCGAAAAACCGTTTTTCCGCAGCCTGTAAAGCCCGGCGATCGGCGGACGTTAGTCGGCATGACTGAAGTCATGCCCTGATACAGGGATACGAAGCGGCTGCCGGAGCGCCCGGGAAACGCAGTACGAAATGTAAAAACTCCACGGAAAGGCAAGGCTTTCCTCGGCATTGGCCGCACGAGGTGACGCTTACTGGTGGTGAATGGCCTGGAGCATCTCCTGGTTGGTGGCGTATCTGAACGCAGGTTGGTTGAGTGTCTCCGCGCGCTCTACCTCCACTGCTAAAAGGCGGCCAACGTCTTCTTTGGTTACGACGCCGTTCCCCCGGCTGGATAGCTCGCGGCGAATGTCCGAACTCTCCTGCGGCGAGAGCTTCCCTTTCTTCTCCAGGAACTTCAAGACGTGCTCGCATCCGCGCTCCGCGTCAAGCCGCGCCTTACCAACCAAGCCTTCGCTGGCCTTTCTTGCCCAGCCAACCACGTAGAGGCTTTCGAGCACTTTCCCGGACGCGCCGTCAAAGACTTCGTAGCCGGCGCGGTCCGCATCCGTCGTATCCGGATTCGTCAGATACGAGTTCTTGCGGTACGGCAAACCCACGCCAGGGTCAGCAACATCGCCAATTGCGAAGATGAGCGTATCGAACTCCACATGTGACCACCGATCGGTAGTCACTGACTTTAACGTGTCACCTTCGCGGACGAGGACATTCTCGGCCACTTTTAATCGTTCGATCCGTCCGGCGGGGCCGGGCTCAACTGCTACGGGAGAACTGAGAAACAGGAAAGTCAGCTTGGATTCGTGGGAAGCGCTGGGTTCGGTCTGGATCCACGGAAACGTCGTCTTGGAAACTTCGTCGATGTCTTGTCCGCATGCGCGAAGCGAGGCAGCGATTCGGCTCAACTCGTCTTTGAATCGCCGCCGGTCCAGAAACGGTTCCACATACTCAAATTCTTTACTATCGAACTTCACTTCAAACGGGCCGCGCCGCGCGATGACCGTGACCTCTTCCGGCTTTTCACCGGGCTGATCGATGAGCAGCCAGCGCGCAATGTCGACCATGACGTTGCCCATGCCGATAATTGCCACTCGCCGGCCTGTGGAGAAATCCTGCGTGGAAAAAGGAGGCAGCCGGTTGTAATGGTAGACAAAGTCCTTGGCGGAGTATACGCCCTTAGCCTCTTCGCCGGGCAAACCCAGCTTTTTGGTGCCTTGCGCTCCGACGGCAAAAACCATGGCGGCAGGCTGCCAATCCCGCAGCGCATCAATCGATAACCCTCCCTGGGAACCGATGAGGACGTTACCAAAATACTCCACGTTAGGCATGGCCAGAATCTTCGCAAATTGCTTCCGAAGGCCCGCCTTCATGTGGAGTTTCATTGGATAGATGCCGTACTCGGCAAGCCCGCCGGGACGGATATCGCGGTTGAAAATCTCAACCTGATACCCGGCCGTTGCGACTTTTCGCGCCGCAAAGAGGCCTGCCGGTCCCGCGCCCACCACAAACACCGTTGCATTCTGCATCTCTTCCTCTAGCTTAGCGCTTTTGCGGGACGGCAACGCGTAAGAGTATTCTGCCTCCAGCGCGTGGCAGCGGACCCTTGTGTGCGAAACGGGAGGCGCCTCAGCCTAATGGCCTATCTTCGGCAATTGCACGCTCGCCACAGCGATGTGATAAAAATACAGTGCCAGCAGAACGAGGCCGTATACTACTGCAACCATCGTGAGCGCCTTACCCCAAACCTCAATATGCTGAATTCGCCGCGAGGTCTGCGCCTGCATCGTCGTGGCAAACGACTCTCGCGGGTCCAGATGGATGGCCAGATCCTCGTGCTCCCCAGCCCTCAGCCGGAACACCGCCAAGACGCCGACCACTGCCGCCAGAACGATCCACGAAATAACGTAAGGAGCCAAATACATGGGAACCTCCCGATCCGTGACCTGGTTGCGAGGA
>JASHON010000028.1 GCA_030041095.1 Terriglobia bacterium | reverse complement strand
CCGTCCAACGTCCATCGCTGCGAAGCCCACAGTAACAAGAAACAGAAATCCAGCGCCAAACAGCGATCTTCCATCCTGCCCGCCAGCTTGCGGATGCGTCCGCTCGCGGGCAAGCTCGGGATCAACCGACAGCATCGTAGCCAGCAGCAATGCGGAAAAAACCAGGATATAGGCCCAAAGCATCAGGATCCGGGCGGCGTCAGCGGCGAGAAACAAGCATCCGCCGAGCAAACCAGTCAGGACAGCCTACCTGCTGAGCGTGCGGCGAATGTATTTTCGCTGATAGCTCATTTCAAATTCGGCTCACTTGCTTTGGTGCGCGGAAAATGCCCATCCAAAATCCTTTGCCTGCTCGTAATGCACGTGTTGTCTGGTAAATCAGCAGAAATCCGCGCACGGCGAGAGATTCCTCGAACCGCTCTGGACCGATCAGAGAAAAGCCAACCTGCAGGCTCTGAATCGAAGGAAACTGGCTCGCGATTGCTGCTTGTCCGGTTTCGGTTGGCAATTGAAGCACGACGGACAAATGTCCGCCTGGAACAACCAGTGATATAGCGTTCTTCAGACAACGATCCGCGCCCGCGTGCTCAAAGATCAGAGCCGCGTGGACGAGTTGCACGGGTTGCAAATCGATGCACTGCTCCGCCAAGTCGATACAGTGGAGCTCGAGACCAAGCAAATGCGAATATCGCTCCCTGACGGCTTCAAGATACTGGGGGTTTACGTCCAGCCCAACAATTCGTGCCGTGATCCTGCCGTCGATGTGATTGAGCCCATTTCCGCCAGCTATGCCCAAGATTGCGACTGACAACGGGCGGCACACTCGCATCGCTTCCGCGAACAGCTCGGAGAGTGCATTGAGTTGCTGCACTTCCACCGCGCTCATGTGCTGCTCGTATTCGGAGAGAGGCACGGCCAGCCACAGGTTCGACATTTGACCTCCCCTTCCTACCGGCTTGGAGTGGTTTTCGGCCCCCGCGAGCTGGATCCCGCGTTCGCGGCAGAATGCGGCTTTAGCGGAATTCATGCCCATCGGACTGAGGTTCGTGCGAAGCCTCGCAAAAAAAAGGCCCGCTCGAACCTATCCGGTGCTGTCATCTACTCCGGAAGCATCCGAATCGTCTTCAGCCACGTGTTTACCAGTTGGGGCCATCGAGTGATCGGAAGCTGCGTGCGCCGCAGCCCAAACGCATGGCCGCCGTGCGCATACAAGTGCATCTCCACGGGAACGCCAGCGTTCTTCAGGGCAATGTAGTACGCCAGCGATTGGTTTACGCCATCCACATTGTCATCCTCCGCCTGCACCAAAAAAGTTGGCGGCGTCTGGCGGGTAACTGGAACATTGGGATTCAATTTGTAATCGTTACCGCCGATCCACAGATGTCCTGGATAAACGCCCACCGCAAAATCCGGACGACAGCTTTCCTTGTCAGCCGCATCGACCGGCGCATACAAACGGTGTTCAAAGTTCGTGCTAATCTCCGCCACTAAGTACCCACCTGCCGAAAGCCCAAGCACTCCAATCTTGTGCGGATCGATATGCCACTCCGCGGCGTGAAAGCGCACCAACCCCATCGTCCTCTGCGCATCTTCCAGCGCCATTGTTGATCTCGCAAAGGTGTAGCGTTTGCTTCGCCAGTCATAAGGCGGACTCGGCACGCGATATTTCAGCAGTATGCAGGTGATCCCGTTGGATGTCAGCCAGTCACAGACCTCCGTGCCTTCCAGATCGATGGCCAGAATCTGAAATCCCCCGCCGGGAAACACGACTACCGCAACTCCCGTATTCTTTGCCTTTGGCGAATAGCGCGTCATTGTAGGGCGCGAGACGTTGCTCACATAAGCCCACGGCCTGCCGGCGACCGGGTGGCCCTTCTCCGTCCTCGCATACTCCGGGCCGGGGACTGGCTGTCCGTCAGGTGCCACTCCCGGCCATATCGGCACTTGCGCATGTCCCGCCGATGGCCGCCAGACGGGCTTCTGCGCGCTCAGACCACCAGATGCAAACACGATACTGAGAGCAAAGATGAAAGGCTTAGTCATTGAATCTCCTGCTTGTCAGTTTCAGGTAAACATCGGCGCTGCTGTGTAAAGTGCGCACCGTTTCGTTCCCTACCGACTCGGGGCGGTTTCGGTGTCCCGTGAGCTGGCGGACGAGTCTGCCGGCGGCGCTGGCCGCCTCGTCATGCCGAGGCTGGCCATCGCCTTCGTGACCGTCTGCTCCGCGTCATAATAGGGCTTGGGCTTAGCCTCCGCAATCAGCTTTGTCGGGTCATTCTTATGCCAGCTTATAAGAAGCCCGGCGCCGGCTACTTCACGAAGCGCACTCGAAGAATTCCCGGGAAGCGAAACAGGTCCACGGTCTGCTCATCGCCGTTCAGCCGCTGCTCTTCCACCCACTTCGTTCCGTGGAAAGTCCCTCTATCGATTGCCAGGTATCGCGGATGGCCTGGCGGGCCCTGCCGATTCCAGAAGCTCAGTCGAAATCCCGAGCCAGCCACGATGTAATGGTCGGGGCCCAGTTCGATGATGAGCCCGCCGCCATGCGGCCGCATGTAAGCTGGCCCGGCGGGCGGCAGCGCAGGGCCACCAAAGAAATAGAAATGGTGAGGCGTGAAGTTCGCCGTCGCCCCCAGCGTCGGCGTGAGGAAGTGCGAGCTTTGGGTGTCACTTCCTTGCACCAATGCAAACAGTTTCCCGGTGTATTGATACTTCTCGATCAAGGGAAGCAGAGGGTCCAATGTTTTGTAAACCTGCGCCAGAACCTTTCCTTGTGGCGTGAGCTTTCCGTTTTCAACGCCGCGGTCAATACCAAACGGCACAAACCCGATGCCGTTGAATTCCGCCAGGTCGGCATAGGCGTAGGCGCCGTAGGAAGGGAAAAACGCGGTTTCCGGAACGAACAGCGGATTATCCGGCCGGTAGTATTCGGCCGCGGTTTCGAGCCAGTCTCCTCCATAGATATCCGGCGAAAGGATGTCAATATCCGGCGCGGCAGCTTTCCAGATATCCAGCACGTGAAACGTCGGTCCGCCGCTGGGGAATACGCCCGCCCGCGCGGCACCCGGACCCGCCGTCGCATCGTTGCAATACATCGGAAGCGGATAGACCTTCTTACCCGCCGCCGCCACACCCTCCACATAGCGCGCCATGTACCACGCGCTGAACGCTTCGGGCGCGAGCCAGCCAAACACCTCCGGCCACGTCCCGCTCGCCCGGAAATCGCTTTGAGACCAAGCCTCGCGAAGCGTCGGCGCTAAATGCGAGCGATGCGCTTGCAGGTAAGCCATCAGGCTTGCAGGAACAGAAGACTCGTAGCGCCGCGTGGCCGGCGGCGAATAATCCCGATCCGTCTCACCCGGTCCGACTTCGTTCTCCACCTGCATCATGATGACGGTGTGCTCGGCGCCATCCACGCTCTTGATGTGGGCCATCAGGGCGGCGAACGCCGCTTCGTCCGCGCGCTCACCCGCCATGCAAAAGGGTGAAACCGCGTCAATCGCCTGTTCCTCCTCGTTGATCACAAGAAAATATTTAGTTGGATTTTCCTTCATCCACGCCGGTATGTAACCACTACTGCGGCACTTCCACGTACCAAACCAAAGGAGCACCAAGTGCAAGCCGTGCTGCCGTGCCCCCTGAATCACCGCGTCCACCGTCTGGAAATCGAAATGGCCCGGCTCGGGCTCGATCAGTTCCCAATAAACAGGAACTTCAGCCGTGTTGGCATCTATCGCCACCAGGGAGTTCCACACAGGGATCAGGTCTTTGGGATTTGAGGCGCTCGAATTGTGCGATTGCCCACCCAGGATGATGTACGGTTTGCCATCTACGTGCAGTTGATAATGCGTTCCGGTACGGATCAGTTCCGGCATCGAAGCCGAAGCTTGCGCTGCGAGACGCGTTGCCACGCCACAGACGCTCAGCAACATGACTGCCGGCAAAATGCCCCGCCAACACCCTGGAAATAGTCGTCTCATGGATTGTGGCTCCTCGGATGGACGTTTCTTTTCTTTCGAACAGCGCTTAGCGCGGATAAGTCGCGGAAAAAGGACGTCTGTCATGCTGAGCGAAGCGAAGCATCTCTGCATTTCTTTGGAAACAAATGCTGGGATTCTTCGCTGCGCTCAGAAGGGCATTCGTTGAAACCGCTTTTCAGCATCCTGTTAGAGATGACGCAGGAGCATCGCCGGATGGTCGATGACGACCCGGAATCGCTTTCACGCTCCGTGGTTCATGATTGAGGCTTCGTGGACGCGTTCACCATTCGAACTTCATAAGGCGCTAACATCAGTGAGTGACCGTCCAGTCGCACCTCGACAACCGCATCGCGCTTGTTGATCAGCATCGTTCGGGTACGGGAGGCCAGAACCTCGATGTCCGGCGAAGATGACGTCGCCCGGTATAACTTCGTCCCGGGCCCGAAGTTCCTATTGAAAATCCTGACCACCTGGTAATGCGGGCTGGGCTTGCCTCCGTCAGGGGTGCTTGTGCTTGTGAACAGGTAGTTCCATCTTTGATTTGCAGGCCCCCACAGGAGCGCCACGTAAACCCCGCTGAGGAGCGCATGAAGGTAACAGGACGCGTTGTTGGCCGCGGTGAACTGTGGGTTGCTGCTCCAACCTCCGTAAAACTCGGAGATCCAGATCGGGAGGTTGGTCCGCGCGCGAAATTGCTCTGCGATTTTCCCGAAGTAATCCGTCAAGGTCATCTTGTAGGCTTCTACTTTTGTGGAACTCGTGGGAGGGTATCCGTCGATCCAACCATCAAAACAGACAAATTGGGCGCCGCGCTTGTGCTTCAGCCAATAGTCGATCGCTTGCCAGTTTTTCTTTCTTATCCGCTTATCGAATGGGAAATAAGGCCCACCGAGCTTCGCGTCGGGCCGGACGGATTTAACAGCCTCATAGACTGCGTTGTAGAAATTCGTATACTTCACGTAGTCGTAGTTGCCCAGGGCTTTGTCATAATAACCTTTGAACTCATTCCACACCTGGAAATACTTCACGTCCGGATACCGCAGCGCCACCTTCTTGCATAACTCCGCGTAGTCTTTTATATGGCTGCTCGTCACGCGACCCACGGCCCAACTATACGGCCCGGTTCTCCGGGGCTCGGTTTGTCCGATGGTGTTCATCCACCCCGGGGCGCAGCACAATGTGATCACCGGGACGCCGTGCATCGACCGGATCAGCGCCATGCGCTTGTCCAGACTGCGCCAGTCGTAAACGCCGGGCCGCGGTTCGGGATCTTCGGCGCCAAATATCGTAATGTGCTGATTTATTAATTTTAAGCCGCTCGCCAATAGCGCCTTGGCTCTTTGGACGGCTTCAGGATTGCCGTTTGTCCACCTTCTGCCGGTGAGCGTCACGCCAATGCTGAAGTGACTGATGCCGACGGGAGTGGAGCGGTCCACCTTCACGACAACCACTCGCCCGGGATATGCGGGCGCGGCGAGAAATAGCATGATTGCAGCCACGCCCCAACTGCGAGCAAGTTGCAATCGTGACCTGAATAAGGCTCCCATCGGTCACCCTCCTCCACCCAGGGAGAGCCGCCGCTGATACACCCGCACGTAGTCCACAACAAACCGCGAGGGAAAACGGGTGTGTTCCGGATTTCCGCCGGCATTGCCGCCTATGGCCTGGTTCAAGATGATGTAGGCCGGCTGATGGAACGGATTGAAACCGTTGTAGCGGGGGTCGAGCGTTCGGGATAAGTCAACGGACGTCATGAGTGCTCCATCGAGGTAGAGATGGATATAAGCCGGCGACCATTCCATGGCCCAGACGTGAAACATCCGGGACCAGTGCGGATCGTGAAATTCCGCGATCGGCTTGAAGGTGGTCACCCAGTCAGGCGAGCCGTCTGCCTTCTGCCAGGCAACGTTGGCGTTCACATGGCCCTGATAATATTCCATGATGTCCACTTCGCCGCAGGCCGGCCACGGCTTGGAGATTCCAATAGTCCACCATGCGGGCCAAATGCCCGGACGCGTATCGATGCGGCCGCGCATCACAAAATACCCGTATTGCCAGTTATGGAGACTGCGCGTCGTGAGGCTTGCCGACGTGTAGTGGGCGGCGCGTCGTCTGGAGCGCCAGTCCCTGCCGCCGGGGCGGTAATTGGGATTGGGAACGGTCTCCCGCCGCGATTCAATGATCAATTTCCCGCCGGCACAAATCGCGTTCTGCGGCTGATACCACTGGAACTCCTCATTCCGCACAAAGCCGTGTTCGTAGGTCCAGTTCTTGGGATTCGGCGCGCCGGCGGTGTTGAACTCATCGTGCCAAACCAACTTGTAGCCTTCCGGCGCTTCGTAGCCTTTGGCGTCCGATACTGCGAATCGACCCCACACCCCGGCGGTAGCGGCAAGCGCGCTCATACGCTTCAGCGCACCGCGACGAGTGATCATCGGGAGACCTCCTTTGTCATCGTCCTTGAATTTGCGGTCTGCGTGAGCACGGTGCAACCGTCCCCAAAACAATCAGGCGGAGGATCATAGCGTGCCCTGGGGATCGTATTCCGCTTTTCGGGCTTCCCGTAGCTGCTCGCAAGAGGAAAGCGGGGCGAGGGATTCGGAGTTTAGCCGAATCCCTGGTCCCTGGTTCCTTATTCACCAAAATCAGGTGGTCACCAGTTGACTTGCACGCTGAGCTGGCCGTAACGGTTTCCGGTTGGCCAGCTTGTGACTTCGCCGAAGAGCGGATCGTCAATGTTGGTGTCAGGCGTCGAGTAGGAAGACCGGTTGAAAACATCGAAGTAATCAATTCGAAATTGCAACCCGACCCTCTCCTTGATCTTGAAGGTTTTGTAGAGCGCAGCATCTTCATTGGCGCTTCCAAAATTGTGCAGACCGGCCAGGTAAGGCCCGGAGTTGCCAAGCTTTCCGTATAAAGGGTTGGAGAAGCCATTGGGACTGAAGTACATGTTATTGGGATTGGGCGTGACGCCGGCGGTGCTCGCGTCGAACCTGGAAGTATTGAAGTGCCGGCTCAAGTCCGCGCCCGGAGCGACGTCAGAGTAAACCTCGGAGAGCTCACCTGGATAATAATTGTTCGAAGTGACGGGTACCGGGTCTCCGGTGTTGTAACCAACCAGCCAACTCGTCGTCCAGCCGCCCAGCGCTCCGTTCAGCCAGCGGCCGCCGTTTGAAAGGAACCTGCGCCCCTTGCCGAAGGGCAAGTCGTAAACCACATAGCCTTTCCAATAGCTCTGATTGTAAGGCTGCTCGAAGTTCCCAGCGGCGCTCAAGTTGTAAAGGTTCTGGTAAAAGTAGCTATACCCGGCATAGGTATCCTCGAACGCGCTACCAAGCCAGGTTCCGCCGGCGCCTGTCGTGAAGTCGGTCGGGTAGCTGGAGAGATCGCGCTCGAAATCGTAATTGAAGTCCATCGTCAGGCCGTGCGAAGTCCGGTGGTTCAGGTCCACTTGGAGCGCATCATAGTCTGACCACCCATAAGGACTACCCACGTAATAGAGCGTGGCCCCGCTGCCCCCGAAGGCGCTCGCAACATTCGCGAAGGGCGCCAAGGCCTCATAGGCGTAACCGGCGAAACCCTGGTATGGGTAAGGCACTCCGGCCGCCGATGCGCTGGCCGCATCGCTGACCCAATTATAATTGTTGCCGGTAGCCGCTAAATTGGCATAATCGGCGATGGGCGCTGCGTTCTCCTCGAGCGACCCGTCCTGCAGATGATGGCCCCAATTCCCCAAGTAGTTGGCCGAAAGCCGAGTGTTCGGGGTGAGCTCGAATTCCACCCCGGCATTCAGCTCCTCGAGGTATTGCGCGGTCAGGATTTTCGGGTTGATGGAGGCGACGGCGCCATTCCCGGATGCGGTGACATCTGAGTAGAGCGCTGGTGAATATACGGTTTTACCCGGATAGCCGCTGTCCCAATCGAAAGCCGGCGTGAAATTGGCATTGGGATTCACCACGTTGTACGGAAAATAATCGGGTCCATAGCAGTAGGGGACGCCACAGTACGTGCTCATGCCTACTGGAATATCGTAGATGCCGTAGGATGCCCGGGCCACCAGGCGGTGGGTAATCATGTAAGCGAACCCAGCGTGAGGAGCCAATTTATCCCAGACCATAGGCTCAAAGGATCCGCCGCCATCCGTGGGGTTCATGATGCTCTGGCTGAGATATTGAATCTCGCCGCGCTCGCCCGTAGCGGGATTGACGTAGCTGGTATTAAAGTTCGCCCAGCGGCCGTACTTCTCATGCCGGGGGAACTCCACGTTCCAGGTGAGACCGTAGTTGGTGGTAAGCCGGCTGTTGACTCTATAACTGTCCTGCACATAGAGCGAATAAGACTTGCGCCGGCCGTACTGCTCCCCCGGTATGGTCATCGAGGCGCTTCCGACATCTCCCATCAGGAAGCTGGCGAATGCAAATCCCTCATAAATTGAAAGCTGGGAGTTGAGGGGCATCCCCGTTTGGGAGTTGCTGAAGTTGTAATTCATCGCGCCGGGGACGCCGCCACTGTCCAACTGGAAAGCTCGTAACTCGCCGCCGAATGTGATGGTGTGATGCCCATTCAGCCATGACAGGGTATCATCTGCCACATAGTCCTCGAACCCAGTCAGGCTGCCGCTGTTGCCGGTACTGATCTCGGATTCTCCGACCCCGTTAATGTTGCCTGCGAAATTCACAATGATGGCCGGGTGGTCCGAGCTCGCAAACAAGCCTGACGGCCACTGGTCGATCTCGCTTGGGATCACATGATCGCCGAAAAAGAAACGTTCATAAGTGAAGGCCGCCGTGTTGACGATGTTCGGGCTGAAGATGTGAGTTTCATTCGCACGCCAGGCGCGGGTGGTCACAAGCTGGTTCCTGTCGCCGCTGAACGGGCCGCCCTGATTAGCCTCGACGCTGGACCAGGGACCCGCATTCGAATCGTCGAGCAATCGCGGCCGATTGGTCCAATAAAAGGAACCGGAAATCCGATCCATGGGGGAAAAGTTATGGTCCAACTTCAGGCTCCAATTCTTCTCCTCAAACGACGGGTCATTCACCCCTATGCCCTGGTAATTATTCCTGTCGCCTGACGCCATCGGTGCGTAATATTTCTGGTAGAGCGCGAGCAAGTTACTCGCGTATTTGCTAAAGCGGCTGCCTGGTATCTGGTTATTAGGGAAAACCTCGCTGGCGTTTGGAGATTCCGGATCGAAGATCATTCCCTCCACCAACGGCACGCTCTGCCCATTGGTATTCTGAACGTACATCGGGGCCGTCAAGCCCGCGGAGCTGGAACAAGGCCCTTCGGTACCGCTCGTATTGCTGCAAAGCGGCGCGCCGAGCAGGTCACTGAAGTCACCGTTCATAAACGCGGTCGTGGGAACCGTGTAGGTCAGGCTTCCCGGAGTAAAGTTGGCCTCTCTCTCCCGCTCAAAAGCGAAATAGAAGAATGTTCTGTTTCTGCCGTGGTAAACATGAGGGATATAGATGGGCCCGCCAACGCCGATAGCCTCATCGTCGCGCCGATCGAAAGACTTTGGGATGCCCAGAACATCGTTGCCCCACGAGTTGGCATCGAGGGCTTCGTTTTGCAGATAGTACTGCGCGGTGCCATGAAATTGATTGGTGCCGGATTTCAACTGATACTCGAATGTCGTGCCGCCCGTGTACATGCCCGCTTCGCCGCCCATGCCTCCCGTATCAACCTTGAATTCCTGGACGGCAACAAAGGGAGGGTTGCTCTCGCTAATCAACCCGTTCGCGTACTCCTGGGAGACCGTCCCGTCAATGAGGACTTCATTGCTGTCAGCCATCTGCCCGTTACTAAACGAGTCCCAAGACTCTCCTTGGAGGCCCGGGACCGTGTCGTAGGCGAACATCTGTATGTCCCGGCCGCCGCTGACGTCCATGGGGAGCGCTTGAATGGCCGTGTTGGTCATCGCGCCTCCTACGTCGGTCGTTTGAGTTTGCAGGATAGGGGCGCCGGCTTTGACCTGGACAGTTTGCGTGACCTGGCCAACGTTCATCGTGATGTCAATTCCCGCCACCTGGTCGATGGTCAGCGTGATGCCCGTTCGCTGCACCGTCACAAACCCAGTCTTTTTGAATGAAAGGCCGTAGTGTCCAATGGGCAAACCCACAATCCGATATATGCCGACGTTATTGGTTACCGTCGCGCTCTCGACACCCGTATCCTCGTTGACCGCGATCACCGAAACACCGGGAATAACGGCGCCGCTTGGGTCAGTTACGGTGCCCGTGATTCCAGCCCTGGTCAACTGCGCCCATGCAGGAGCCGCGAGCGACAGTGCGACCAGAAACACAACCCATGCTTTTACGAGGTTTGCGCTCTTCATACAGCCTCCTCCCCACCTTTGCGCGCCCGACCGGCGCTTCACCTCCGATTGGTACTGCCGATCTTATAAAGGTACGACCACAATACAACAAGCGATATAGCAAGCATTCCCGCCAATGTCAAGCCACTTTTACCCGCGCCTATCGGTTGACAGAGCGCGCCGCATGGGCTAAATAGTAAGTGCGAGCACAACTTAAACGGAATGGTCTTACCCTATGCGAGACGTGACGCAAGCGGTGATCTCTCCTGGCCGGCGCCGTGCGAAAAGTCGAGGGCCTAAGAATCCCCTGGATCGATCGAGAGCCCTGATGATGTTGAGAGACCTCATCGAGAATGGGGGCTTCGAGCCAGGCACAAAATTGCTGCCTGAGCGCGCTCTCGCCGAAAAGCTGGGCGTGGGCCGGCCCGCCGTTCGAGAGGCCATCAAAGCCCTGAGCATCCTTGATGTCCTCGAAAGCCGTCAGGGAGACGGCACGTACGTCAGGTCCGTGGATGCTCTTCGCTCGGGCTGGCCCTCCAAGGTCGAATTGCTCCATACGAACTTCGATATGTTGGACCTCCTGGAGGTCAGGAAAATGATCGAGCCCCAGGCCGCGCGTTTGGCCGCGACCCGGGCGACGGCGGCGCAGTTGCAGCGAATTGAAGGGGAGCGGATGCTCATTGAAAAGAACGGCAAGAGTTGGCGGGAATTGGGGCGTTACGACTTGCAACTCCATGCGGCCATCATCGAGGCCGCAGGAAATCCGATCCTCACCCAACTGAACAAGATGCTGGCGCCGTTGCTCCGCAAAAGCCGGGAAATGAGTGCGGCTCGAGCGCCTGATCGAGCTCAGATGGCAAAGGACCATCGAGCCATTGTCGATGCCATCATCAAGGGCGAAGCCGAGGCAGCCGAACGAGCGATGCTCGAGCATCTGCACAATGTCGGCTTGGATCTGATCTCAGATCGGAAACGATAGTATCGTCCAGGCGGCGCAGCAGGCGGGTGCGATCAAAGCATCGGCAACCTCGCCGGGTCTAGCCGCCGCCACATCCGTGATCCAGTGCGACCCGGTGGCGCTCCGGCTGGCCGTGGGATGAACTCACGCTCGCGCGGCCAATACCGTGAGAACGGTACCCTGCATCAATGAAATGTGATGATTACCGGTTTGCTCCTAGTGGTCTTCGCTGCCGCGCTGCAAGGAGTCTTTCTTGTACCTCTGGGGTTCACGCGCCAATGGGCATGGGAGCACACCTGGTTCATGTTCAGTCTGTTCGGGATGCTGGTTTTCAACTGGGCTGCAGCTTTGCTACTGCTTCCTTCGCCGCGTGCGATCTTCAGCGCGGCGCCGCACCACGAACTGGTCGTGTTGGTGTTGTTTGGCATCGGTTGGGGCGTGGGCGCGATTCTCTTTGGCCTGGGGATGGACAAGCTGGGCCTGGCTCTCGGCTATCCCGTCATCATGGGCTTGAATGCGGCTGTTGGCACTCTCTTGCCGCTTTTGTTGTGGGTTGGTGGTGAAATCCTGGTGGGGCGCAGTCTGTGCATCCTTGTTGGCACAGCGATAGCAATCGCCGGTGTCACCATTTCTTCCATGGCAGGGGCCCGACGAGAATCCACCGCATCAACCTCCGGAAAGCTGCCTGCTCAATTTGTTTCGGGTCTCGCGATCGCCATCGTGGCGGGGTGTCTGAGTGCTCTGCCGAATCTGGGACTGGCCTTCGGCACTCATACCATTCAAGCGGCGCGCGAGGCGGGAGCGTCTGCTTCTCTGGCCGGCGACGCTGTTTGGCTTGTATTCTTCACGTTGGGAGGGCTGATTAATTGTGCCTATTGCATTGTGCGGATGAAAAAAAGGCGGAACTTCCAGAATCTCTTTGCCACAAAAGCCTATGGTAACTTCGGATGGGCCAGCGCGATGGGTTTGATGTGGATTGGAAGCTTCTATTTGTACGGTATCGGAGCATCGAGAATGGGGAGTTGGGGCGCCGTGATCGGCTGGCCGGTTCTGATTTCCCTGTCGATTGGAGTCGCGGTGCTCTGCGGGTGGTGGAGGGGAGAGTGGAAGAATGCGCCTTCCGCCGCCAAGCAACTTCTCTGGGAAGGGTTAGCGCTGATCGTCATTGCGGTCATCCTCATTCCTTTCGGAAAACTCGGACGGTGAAAAGTCACGACGGACGAGAAGAGCGTGAGTGAAGTGCGGGGGAAGACATGAAGCTCGATGGCAGAGTCGCGATGGTGACGGGCGCCGGGTCGGGCATTGGCCGTGGGATCGCCGAGTGCCTTTCCGAGGAAGGCGCCGCGGTTCTCATCAACGATGTCAAACAGCAAGCAGCGTATGAAACCCAAGGGCTCCTCTTGTCGCGAGGAGCCTCTGCGGCTGTCATGGTTTCAGATATCAGTACGCCGGCTGGCGCTGCAAAGGCCATCGAAGCAGCTGTACGGGAGTACGGCCGTTTGGATATCCTGGTGAACAATGCAGGCCGTCAAGGAAACAAACCCATGGTCGATCTCGACCCGCGCGAATGGGATGGAATCTTGGACGTCAACCTGAAAGGGATTTACCTTTGCTCCAAATGGGCAGTTCCGCATCTGGCGAAGGGCGGCGGCGTCATCGTGAACATCTCTTCTGTCCATGCAACGGCCACCATCGAAGGATTCACCGCTTATGCGGCTTCAAAGGCTGGCATCCTCGGCTTCACTCGCGCTCTTGCGCTGGAATGCGCGCCGATGGGCATCCGCGTGAACGCAGTAAGTCCTGGAACGATTGATACACCACTGCTCCAGGAGTTTTTCGACTCATTTGAAGATCCTCGGCAGGCACGCGCCGAATATCTGAAATTCCATCCGATTGGGCGATTTGGAACACCTCGCGACATCGGCAAATTGGTTGCATTTCTGGCCAGCGACGACGCGAGCTTCATTACCGGCTCGGAGTTCATTTCAGACGGAGGAATGACGGCCTGTCTTTTCAAAAAGTGAGAGTCACGCTGCATTCGGAGACTGGCAGTAACCTTGATGACAGCCGGAAATCGGCGTGCACATGACAACGGCTGTGAATGGAGAACGCGGGTGGCATTGAAAATAGAAAAGGTCAAGACCTGGCTGGTGGAGGGAATCAAATACAACTGGACGCTGGTGAAGGTGTCCACGAACGAGGCCCTGACGGGAATTGGAGAAGCAACCAACTGGCCGGGCAGCCCGCTCGTCGCTGACGCGTGCCGGCATGTGGGACAAATGCTTGTTGGCGAAGACGCTTCGCGGATCGATTACATCTGGACCAAGCTCTATCGGGATTTGAACTGGATGGGCCAGGCCGGGCCGGTTCTAAGCGCCATCAGCGCCATCGACATCGCTCTTTGGGATATTGCGGGGAAGCGAGCAGGGTTGCCAATCTATGAGATGCTGGGCGGCGCTTATCGGAAGACCATCAAGCTCTACGCGAATTATTGGTTCCTGGGCGGGGAAGGCACTCCGGAGGATTATGCGCGAGAGGCGCGCGCAATGAAGGCGCAGGGATTTACCGCCTGCAAGATGGACCCGTTCGCCCATACCAGCTATTGGTATGGCCGCGATCTTTCTGAGAATCTCGCGCTTACTCCGCGACAAAAGGACATGGCCATCCAGCGCCTCGTCGCGGTGCAAGAGGCTGTGGGCCATGATTTCCCCATCGCCGTTGAAACTCACGCAATGCTCAACGGCCCAACGGCAGTGGAAATGGCCCACCGGATCGAAGACGCGAAAATCAACTGCATGTGGTATGAAGAGCCCGCGGGTCCGGAGTTTCCGGACGCGATCGCGGAGGTCAAACGCCAGATCTCGCTGCCAGTATGTGTGGGCGAGCGGCTGCACAGCCGGTTCATGTGCCGGCCTATCCTGGAACGGCACGCGGCCGATATTCTGATGCCGGATGTTGTCCGCTGCGGCGGGATTACTGAGTTACGCAAGATCGCCAATCTCAGCGAGTGCTTCAATGTCCCTATCGCTCCGCATAACCCGAATGGACCGATTTCCACCATCGCTTCAGCTCACGTGATGGCCTCCATCCCCAATTTTTTCTTACAGGAGTTTATGCTGACTGATGTCCCGTGGCGAGACACGGTCCTGGACAAGCCGCTTCCTGTTAAGGGGGGTGCTTTCCATCTCGGAAGTGATCCCGGACTGGGCTTCGACTTGAACGAGGATGAAGTCGAAAGCCATCTCGGAGTGATAGAGCCGAGGCCGGGGTTTTACGTTTGACTTTGAATCGACAAGAGGAACGAGTGAGTGCTCACATGAAATGGAAGAATGACGAAGAGCTTCTTGGCTTGATGCGAAGACTGCTTTACACGGCGATCGTGGGAGACGTGATGGATGCGTGCGGAATGCGGCATCAGTTCTTGCCGGCGCGTCTCCGTCCGCTGCGTGAGAACATGGTCATCGCCGGACGCGCCATGACGGTCGTCGAAGCAGATGTGCTCCAAGAAGCGGACCCTCCTTTCGGCTTGATGCTTGAAGCGCTCGACTCGCTTCGACCGAATGAAGTCTATATCGCCGCGGGCTCTTCGCCACGCTACGCTCTGTGGGGTGAACTGATGTCCACTGCGGCGCAGGCCCGAGGGGCGACGGGAGCTGTGCTCGCCGGTTACACCAGAGACACCTTTGGGATTGTGAACATGGGCTTCCCGGTGTTCTGTTACGGAAGTTATGCCCAGGATCAACGCGTTCGGGGCCAAGTGGTCGCCTTTCGCGTTCCCTTAGAGGTTGACGACGTTCTTGTAAGGCCGGGAGATCTTCTGTTCGGAGACGTCGACGGCGTTCTCGTGGTCCCACGCGAAAGCGAAGAGGAAATCATCAACAAAGCCCTGGAGCGCTCTGCGAAGGAAAAGAAGGCCAAACAAGAACTCGCGGAAGGAAGACTGGCGAAGGCGGTTTTTGGCGACTACGGAATTCTTTAGCCAAGGTCGTTGCGAGGAGTCTCCGTGCGGCCTCTGGCCGCATCCAAAATCCCCTTGGGGAGGGCAGCGTGCAAGCGCCAGATGAAGAAGTCGGGCAGCTCGAAAGCCTACGAGAATGACAACAGTCTGCCGGATTGCAATAAAATGAACCGCCGTCATTTTGTGAAATCGCTTGGCGCTTCCACGGCGATCGGCGCGCTTTCTCACGCGTCCGGCGCTGGATGGCGAGCCAGGAAGGGTGGTGATGATGAGGAATTAGTTCCCAATCCAATCTGGCCACGGTCCGTGATGGTTCCCATTCCCGAGGCAACGGCAGGAGTCGCAAGCCCGAGTCTCAGCTTGAACGGCATTTGGAAATTCACTCTTCGCCCCCCCGCGCGTTTTTGGTCGAATGAGGTTGATCCCTCCAATTGGGATGATATTGAAGTTCCCGGCGAGTGCACGATGCAGGGATTCCAAATCGCCAGAGACACCGAATATCCCTTCAAAACAAGCGTCTCTATTCCCTCCGATTTCGAACGCAAGAGGATTTTCTTACGTTTTGATGGACTCTACAGTCACGGACGAGTCTGGGTGAACGGTCACTATGTTCGGGATCACCGCGGCGGCTTCACGTCCTGGGATTGTGAAATCACGCCCTTCGTTACGGCGGGAGAGAAAGCGTGGATCACCGTCGGCGTGACGGACGAATCGGACAGCATCTCCTGGCAAAGCAACTACGCCAAGCACTATATTGGCGGCATCCTGCGCGATGTAAAGCTGTTCGCAGTGCCTGCTGATTATGTGACTCGGGTTCATGTGGAAACCGAGTTGGATTCCACCTTCGACAACGCGGTCCTTCGCGTAACGGCATCGATGGCCTTTGATCGCGCTCGCCATGCGACTTTGGAACTCAACCTCAAGGATCCTGATGGAAACAACGTCTTGATTCAGCCTGCCATGCTACGTCTGTCGCGGCGCGCTTCTGAGGGCGTCGTGAGCGTTCCGGTTGCGCGGCCAGCCAAGTGGGATTGCGAGCATCCCCGTCTTTATGAGCTGGAAGCCGCGCTCAAACTGAGTGGCTCAACAGGCGAAACGCTTACTAGAAAGTTCGGATTTCGCAAGGTGGAGGTGCATGGCAACCAGGTGTATGTGAACGGCGACCCGGTAAAGCTGCACGGTGGCTGCCGCCATGATGTTTATCCCACGCGCGGAAGGTCCACCACCCCCACCCTGGATGAAGAGGATGTGAATCTGCTGAAAAACGCCAACTTCAAGTTCGTGCGCACTTCGCACTATCCTCCTTCACAGAGTTTTCTTGACTCCTGTGACCGTCACGGCCTCTATGTTGAAGAGGAAACCGCAGCCTGCTTCGTGGGCACACAGTCAGAGGATGCCGAAAACGATCCGCACTACACGCCGCAGTTCATGAACCAGTTTGCCGAAATGATCGAACGCGACCGCGATCATCCTTCCGTCATCTTGTGGTCGCTCGGAAACGAGAGCCGATGGGGACCCAATTTCGCCAAAGAGTATTCTTTCATGAAGATCGAGGACCCCACCCGGCCTGTCATCTTCAGTTATCCGGATACGGTGCCCAAGGGCGTAAAAGCTTACGACGTTTACAGCGAGCACTATCCGAAGTCCAGCTCGGATTTTACGAGCGTCTCGCGCCCCAAGCTGAACGATGAATTTGGGCATATCTCTTGCTACAACCAGCAAACGCTCCGACGCGACCCGGGCGTGCGGAATTATTGGGGTCGGAGTATTAAGGAATTCTGGGAGGGAATGTTCCGGGCGAGCGGCTGCCTGGGAGGTTCGATCTGGGCCAGCATTGATGAGGTTTTTATGCTGCCTCATGCCTGCGTGGGCTACGGCGAATGGGGAATCATTGACGGCTGGCGGCGCGAAAAGCCGGAGTATTGGCTGGCGAAAAAGGCCTATTCACCAGCCAGGATCCTGGATGGATATGTCGAAAACCCGGGCGCTGGAAATCCACTGAAGATTCCGATAGGAAATGAGTTTGACCACACGAATCTCAACGAAATCACAATTGAATGGAGCGTGGGTTCCGAGCGAGGGCAAATTAGAGACCTGAATGTTGCACCTCACGCCGCGGGCTTGCTGGTGCTCCCCGCGCGCGCATGGCGGAACGGGGATATCGTCAGCATCAAATTCGAGGACCGTGAAGGCCGTCTGCTGGATGAATACGCGTTGCCGGTCGGCAAGGAGGCCTGGCATTTTCCGACCGTTCATGGTCCAGCGCCACGAGTGGATGAGGGTATCGATAGTGTACGAGTATCGGGCGAGCAGTTCGAGATCAACTTCAGCAAAGTCTCAGGGCTGATTCGTGACGCTTCCTACAAAGGCCATCGCATCCTTGAAGGAGGTCCCATTCTCAATCTGGCGCCGTTCACCCTCCGCGACTGGTGGCTATACAGCCTGAAGACAACTCAGACTCCTGCCGAAGCCGTCATCGAAATCCTGGGATACTACCAGTCTCCCGGGCGCAGCTCTGAGATCGACATTCAAGCTCAGTATCAGCTTCGCATTGATGGCGGAGGATTGATTACCACAAACTTCAAGATTCAAGGCATCCCACGGAATGCGCATGAGATTGGTGTCGCCTATATACTACCGCGAGAGACGGACCAGCTTTCATGGAGCCGCAAGGCGCTCTGGTCCGTTTATCCGGCGGATCATATTGGCCGCCGTTCGGGTGTAGCACACAAAATACGCCCTGCTGGCTCCGCTGAGGAAGATCGGTACAGGGTCTCACCCAGTTGGGCGTGGTCGGAAGACATGAAGGATTTTTTCTTGTTTGGGAAAGATGATTCCGGCGGCCGCGGCACCCAAGATTTCCGAAGCCAGAAAGAGAACATCTGGTTTGCATCCGGCATCCTATCGCAGACAGGCGTTCGCGCCCGTGCCGAATCCGAGGCCACCCACGCTGTGCGTGCGGAAATTCAAGGCGACGGCCGCGTGCGGCTGAACGTTAACAGCGCTTGGGCGTACCCCGATCTTGACTGGGGCAATGACTGTCCGCCGCTTCCCGCCTCTGATGTTTATGAGGGATCGGTAAGACTGCGACTTACTGATAACGACTCGGTCCAGAGAAGTTTTACAGAGTCACGATGACCAAGCGACCGATGGCCTTGACAGTGGAATCCACCTTAGCTCATCATCACTGACCCTGGCGGACATCGCTATAACCCGCCGCCCGGCGTGACATCTTGGCACGCGAATTCCCTCGCAAGACCATCATTTCTCCATGGAGGCATTCTTGATGGATAGCAACAATCGCCTTCGCCCGGCCATAAACCGTTCTCTCCTGCCAGCACTCGTGCTTGCTCTCGCAACAGCGGCAGCCGCTCGCGCACCGGACCAGGTGAGGATTGCTTCGGGCGTGCTCCAGGGCTTCACGGAGCCCCACTCAAAGATTCGCGCTTTCCTCGGAATTCCTTTCGCCGCGCCCCCGGTCGGAAAACTGCGATGGCGCGCCCCGCAGCCCGTCATGCCTTGGAAAGGCGTCCGCAAGGCGGAGGCGTTCGGCCCACGCTGCATGCAGCTCAGGGTCTTCTCCGACATGATCTTCCGCGACAAAGGTCCCAGCGAAGACTGCCTCTACCTCAACGTCTGGACGCCGGCCGCATCGGCCGACGCTCAGCTTCCCGTCATGCTGTGGATCTTCGGCGGCGGGTTTCAGGCCGGTTCAACTTCGGAGCCACGCCAGGATGGCAAAAACCTCGCCCAAAAAGGCGTGGTGGTGGTCAGTTGCGCTTATCGTCTGGACATTTTCGGCTTCTTTTCCTATCCGGGCCTGACGGCGGAATCGCCGCATCACGCATCGGGCAACTACGGCTTGATGGACCAGATCGCGGCTCTTCGATGGATCAGGGAAAACATCGCGGCATTCGGCGGAGACCCGGATAACGTCACAATCTTCGGCGAATCCGCCGGAGCGTGGTCGGTCAGCGCGTTGATGGCCTCGCCGCTGGCACACGGTTTGTTCGAGAAAGCGATTGGCGAAAGCGGATCGATGTTGGGCCCTGAACGGGACCTCTACGGCGCGCCGAGCCTCGAAGCAAGTGAAAGAAATCTCTACGGTGCGCGGAGTCTTGAGACAAGCGAGAAGGCCGGCCAGAAATTCGCCCGGTCCATCGGCGCTGGTTCGCTTCGAGCCTTGCGTGCGATTCCCGCCGCCAAACTCCTGCAGGAATTGAAAAAAGAGAGGTTCTTATATTTCTGGCCGAACGTCGACGGCTACGTTCTGCCCCAGCCCGTTGAGACCATTTTCGCTGAAGGCAGGCAGAGCCACGTCCCGCTGCTGGCCGGGTGGAACAAGGACGAAGACAAAGGTCCGCTCGCTAACGGGACAGAACCTACTGCAGCGAGCCTGGAAAAAGAGATTAGGAGCCGGTTCGGCCCCGAGTCCAGCCAGGCAATCAAGTTCTATCCGCATGCTACCGAACCGGAAGTACGCCAGTCCATTGAAGATCTTGCAAGCGAGTTCTTCACTGTTTACGACACATGGAAATGGCTTGAAATGCAGAACAAAACGGGCGATGCGCCCGTCTATCGTTATCTCTTCACTCGCACTCCGCCAGAGCCCCCCGGCGCCATGTCTGGCAAAGTCCCGCTCATTACGCTCGGCGCCGGCCACTCGGTGGAAATTCCCTACGTCTTCAACGTCCTGAAATCGAAGAATGCGCCCTGGAGGCCCGTGGATTTCAAACTCGCCGGCGCCATGTCAACCTATTGGACGAATTTTGCCAGGACGGGCGATCCCAATGGCTCAGGACAACCCAACTGGCCGCGCTATGACTCTGCGGACGATTATCAGGTGATGATTCTCGGACGGGAGATTCAGGTCCGCGCTGCCGAACACCAGAAGCGTTTTGAGTTTTTTGATTCATACGTCGCTAAATACCTGTCACTGGATGACCAGGAGTTCAATAGGCGTTAAGGCTAAGCGTCCCAAAGGACTTGGCCCGTTCTTTGCGCTTTTACGTGGAGCCCTTCGATCGTCCCCTGAGAATTCGATATGACCGCAGTGATTGCACGCAGCAACATCGGTACCCCCAACCGTGCCATCATGAATAACTCCCGCCACAAATCCCTCTCAACCATGCGGAAGCGCATCGGAGCCTGCTTCTGGAAAATATCGCCGGGAGAGCGGGATTGTGGTGATTGAAAGTGCTCAAGTCCTGCTGAATGCCTGGGGGAGCGCCGGCGATCGTGAGCCAAGTGGATGTCGGTGCGGTAGATCGTCGCGTGGAACAATCTGTCAGTAGGAAAATCACCGGCCTCGCAGCGAGTTCCGGTATCGTCAGGTGGGCTCAGACCCACCCGTGCTTACCGTATCCCATCATGACGCTCCATGCGGACGGCTGGCCGCAATTTCCTCCCGATCCCTTCGCCCCCGACCCCGCGCGAATCTTCTCGCATTTGCCGCCGCTTGAAGGTGAGACGATGAACCCGGTCGCGCTAATGATCGTCAAGTTCATAAAGATCGTACTCATTCAGAAAGTAGTTCACGGCTTTGGCCAGCGTGGTTTTCGGTAGCCTCTCCGTTTCCGATTTAATCGATCGGTGGCGCGATCTCCCGGCTGTGCTGTACAATCCGTTCAAGGCGGTTGCGAGCTGTTTCGGGGGCTTGTGCGCCTTCGCTAGGCTGGAGTGGCGGAACTGGCAGACGCACCAGACTCAAAATCTGGCGCTGTTTAACAGCGTGGGGGTTCAACTCCCCCCTCCAGCACCAATTTCCCTCGTTTTCGACTATCTGTGCGCGTAGACGGTGGTATGGGGATGATAGTTCCGCCAGTCAAACCAGAAGTCCTTAAGCACCCGAACCTGTTTCAGGCAGATCCCTTTGGCCTTGCCCGACACGGCGCAGCCCTGAAAATTCCATTGGCTTTGGGTCGCCTCATCGATCATCAGCGGGGCTGAGGCAGCCTGTTTTACCCAGGTCGCATTAGTCGGTTGAGCGGACTTGTTGTCAAGCGTGCGATAGAACGCCGGTGCTCCGGCAACTCCGGGTATGCGGTCGCGGAAGGCACGCACCGACTGCTGATCAGGGCCTACCACCAGGAGAACGGGTTCTGTTCCTACCGTGTCGAGCACTAGCTTCTCTCTAACGACCTCATCGTACAAGAAGGCGCGGCTGGCGCCAGATGCCTGGATACCGAGCATGAGACTACGCGGCTTGAGGCCTCGCGCCGGGTCCGCAAAGCTCAGGACCGTGGGCTCTTTCTGTATATCCTTTTCCCAGTCCTTGGGCGCATAGTCCGACGCATACTTGGCCATACCCTTCAGAACCGTGCCGCTGGGCTCCTCCGCCGACCAAAGCGCGAACGACAACTCATCGGACGGGACTAAAATTAGCCGCCGGCCTTTCAGTGGACCAGAAACGGCTGCGCCCGTGATCTGCTGCCAGTAGGAGCCGGTCTGATCGTCCCGCATCAGAAAATTCTGATTGTTGATGCCGGCAAGATGAAAGGTTAGAACTAAACCGCCTGTTTCCCGTCTCCACACCAGACCGGTGTGACAGAGCGTTCAATAGGTCGCGGCGATCGGAACCCCGCCTACCACGTCGTTAATGATGTGATGGTAGGCAATCAGCCGGACGGGATAGGCGCGGGCATTGCCTCCAAGCTTGACCGCCAGAACGTTGTCGTCTGGGTCCAGTTTGACTTGCCGTACGGCCGCAAAAACAGGATGCACGTCCGGATGGAACATTAGTTCGTAAACGTTGACCCGTGACAGAACCGCGAAAGCACACACAAAGAAGGTCCCACACACCGAAGCGATGCGACGCCAGCGCCGCGGCTCCAGCCGCCAATACCAAGCCAGCCCTGCCAGGGCCAGCACGACGCAGACAACCTCAATAGGCGGCCGAACACCCATGAGCGCTAAGGCCGCCACCAACTCGCGTGGTCCCTGGTAACGGAACGGTCGAATGACGTAAAGGGGATACGCCAGGCAGAAAAACGAGACTAGAAGCGTCGCTATTAGCAACCCATAATATCCGAAGACTTTCTTTGAGTGTTTCATAATAGCGTCCCTCCGGCATTGAAATTCAACACGCTCGCTTCCTCAAAAGACATTTCGGCCCGCGCCTCGCCCTTACTTCGTCAGCTTGGCTTCCAGAAAGGCCATGCTGAGGTCGCCGGTTTCCACCTGCTTATCTCACCAGGGGCCGCCCCTTCTCAAAGAAGTGTTTCAGCCAGCGATAGCAAGCTGCGGGATGGACGTGATGCTCGTCGCTTGGTGTCAAGAGCACATGAAGCACCGCAAAAGCATAGTTACAAGCGAAGGACCGGTCAATATGCATATCTACTAGTCGAGCGAATAAATACAGTTACCATGATGGCTTATCCTCACCATGCGAGTCGCATAAGCCCATTGACGCATGCCGCAGGCCCAATACCCGCATCTTCCGAGACGAGCGTTACAGTTCGTCGCGTTACTCGCTAAAGACCTGCTGCCCTCCCCAGCCATTAGGCAATCGTTCCTGGTTTTGTAGGAACTCTACCCTATTGTCCGAATTGTCCGCCTCCCGTAGAGTCATGCTCTGGCTTTACACGCATGTCGACCGCAGATACAAAGACCCTGCTCTCCCGGCGATCACTGCTCTTCAAGGGCGCGATTACATTGGGTGGCGCAATGGCTGCTCCGGCGACGGTTTTCGCTCAGGCTTCGCTACAAACCTCGCGGAGCGCACCTCCGGGTAAGATTCCGTTACGGGTAATCGTGGTGGATTCTCTCGCCGGAGCGAAGCAGATTCTGGACCGGCTAAAGGAGGGGGAGGACTTTGCCTCGCTCGCCATGGAGAGGTCGCTCGATCCCACCGCGAGGCAAGGCGGTTATCTTGGAGTGCTTGACCCCGCGGAGTTGCGACCGGAGCTGAGAGATGCTTTGAAAGGGCTTGCACCGGGGCAGGTTAGTCCTATCGTCAGAATTCCAGAGGGCTATGCCATTCTGAAGATTGACCGCCAGGCTCCGCGAGCCGCAGACGAAGGAAGCCCTCGCCGTCTCCTTTCTTTGACTGGGCCTGGAGCCATCCTCTACGGACCCGACGTGGACGGTTTGGTAGAGGCGGAAACGGTTTTTCTCGATTTTCCTGATAAGCCAGCGGGTTGGGATCGGAACTTAGTAACCATCGCAGAAATTCACCAAAATTCCGTTCCCAGCGCAATAAAACGAGTACAGGGCATCCTGGATCCCGCGAGTCCGAATGATCCACCGGCTGAGACGACCATTCACTTGCGCTATCTTTTGGCCCAACTTTATGCCTTCCAGGGAGACATGGCGAAGGCGATCGAGCAGTGGAGGGCCAGCTATCAACTTGCCCAGCCCGCTTCACCTAAGATGGCTCATTACCTGGACGAAGTGCTGGGAATTGCCTACCTGCACAAATCCGAAATGGAAAACGACGTATACCGCAATCCGGGGGAGAAATGTCTCTTTCCGATGTCTTCGAAGCTGCGCTATGCGGTGACAGGGGATTCACAAGAGGCTTTGGAGCGCTTCTTGAAGTATCTCGGCCAGGATCGAAACAACCTCGAGGCGAGGTGGCTGCTCAATCTCACTTATATGACCCTTGGGAAGTACCCCGCCGGGGTCCCGAAGGAGTTCCTGTTCCCGTTGACGGGGTTCGAGTCGAAGCAGTCGGTCGGGCGATTTGTTGACGTGGCGCCCAGCGTGGGCCTGAATAACTTTTCGGACTGCGGGGGAATCATTGTCGATGATTTCGAGAATCGCGGCCTGTTTGATGTTGTCGTGTCCAGTTTTGACTCTCAAGCAGCCCTCCGCTACTTCCACAACAACGGAGACGGAACCTTCTCAGATCGCACGCAGCACGCGGGCCTGGAAGATTTTTTGGGCGGGCTGAATGTTATCCAGACGGATTATAACAGCGACGGATGCCTGGACATACTGGTACTGCGCGGAGCGTGGGAATACCCGCAGCCGATGTCGCTGTTGCGGGGTAATGGCGACGGGACTTTTACCGACGTGACGCGCCAGGCGGGCCTCACCCACTTAATCGGCACGCAAACGGGCGTCTGGGCCGACATCAATAACGACGGCTTGCTGGACCTATTCGTTGGCAACGAGCGTGGGCCCAGCCATCTTTTCCTGAACAAGGGCGACGGAACGTTTGAGGACATCTCCGCCGCCGCCGGAGTGGACCGAATTGCTTTCACCAAAGGAGTGGTGGCCGAAGACTACGATAACGACGGATATGTAGACTTCTACGTCACCAATATTGGCAGCAGCAACTTCCTCTACCATAACCAGCACAACGGCACGTTTCGGGAAGTCGCCCGGGAGGCCGGTGTGCGGGATCCGTTCGGGCAAAGCTTCGCAACCTGGTTCTTCGATTACGACAACGATGGCTGGCCCGATCTGTTCGCAACCAGCTACTACACCTCGGTCGACGAGACCCTGAGGACCTATCTCGGCCTCCCACACAACGCAGTAACTCTGAAGCTCTACAAAAACATGAGGGACGGAACGTTCGACGACGTCACGAACCTGGTGGGCCTGGACAAGGTATTCATGCCAATGGGCGCTAATTTCGGCGACGTCGATAACGACGGGTTTCTCGACATCTACCTTGGGACTGGAGACCCATCCTACGGCGCCTTGGTGCCCAACGTGTTGCTCCGTAATGACGGAGGCAGGAGATTCGTGGATATCACGGCTTCATCGGGAACGGGGGAGCTGCACAAGGGACACGGCGTTGCCTTTGCTGACATGAGCCATGCAGGACACGAAGACATCCTTACCGTGATCGGCGGAGCCACGCCCGGCGACAAGCACGCCTTCCGATTTTTCAAGAACCCGGGCAATGCCAACGACTGGATCGCGCTGAAACTGGTGGGCGTGAAGACTAACCGCGCCGCTATGGGAGCGCGGATTGCAATCACCGTGAAGAACGCAGGGCATGACTCCCGGTCCATCTACCGCACGGTGGGAAGCGGGGGCTCTTTCGGCGCGAACCCGTTAGAGCAACACATCGGGCTGGGCCCATCAGCGCGGATTGAAAAGCTTGAGATATGGTGGCCGGTGAGCAACACACGGCAGACCTTCTCAAGCCTCCACACGAACCAGTTTATTGAAATCAAAGAGTTCGCCAAACGTTACGAAAAACTGGACCGTCCTCAGCTCTCGATGCGGCTCCCGCGCGAGGCGGCGGTACAGGCTGCGAAAAAAGTCTTTTGGAAGATGACGTAGCGCCGGCTTACAGCCGGCAACTCCCTTCAATTCAACGGAGGCCGGCAAGATGCCGGCGCACCATTCGCGGCGGCGCCGAGTTTTTCCGCAGCCTGGGCAGCCGAGGTTGAAAGGAATACGGGATCGCTGGCCGTAAGCGGGTAAGGGAAATCGGAGGCCTGAGCTTTATGAGACAGAGAGTCTGGCTTATCGAACGGGGAGTAGCGATCGCGGCTCTGCTGGTTCTCTCCGTTTTGCCGGCATGGACAGCGCAACAACACGCTGCCACCGGACTCGTATTGAAAGTGAATCGGAAGCAGACGATGTTCGTCGTATCCGCTCAGGAAATACCGGGTTACATGGATGCCATGGTCATGCCTTTGCCTGTCCGCGATCCTAAGCAGCTCGACGGTCTGCGGCCGGGCATGATGGTGGACTTCACCCTGGTGGTAACCCCAAGAGACTCGTATGCCGAAAACGTCCGCATTCGCCATTTCGAAAGCCTTCAGACTGATCCCCTGGATGCGTGCCGTCTGGCAGTGCTGAACAAGGTTCTTGCAAAGAATCCCTCGGCCGGAGCGGCGCTGGCTGTTGGCCAGCACGTGCCTGACTTTTCCTTAACCGATCAGACCGGGCGCCGCGTGGCGCTGTCCCAGTTCGCCGGCAAAGTCGTGGCTGTAGATTTCGTCTACACACGCTGCCCGCTGCCGAATTTCTGCTTTCGTCTCTCCAACAACTTTGGCCTTCTTCAGCGGCGTTTCAAAAACCAGATGGGCCGCAGCCTGATTCTACTGACCGTAACCCTCGATCCGGACCACGATCGACCGGCAGATTTAACCCGGTACGGCAGCATTTGGAATGCTAACCCTGCGTCGTGGCATTTCCTGACCGGCCCGGCGCCTGAGGTTAAGAAAGTGACCAGCATGTTTGGCGTCGAGTATTGGCAGGATATGGGCATGATGACCCATTCGCTGCATACGGTCATCATCAACCGCCGGGGAGACTTGGCAGCCAACATCGAAGGAAACAAGTTCACCGCGAGAGAACTGGGCGATTTTGTGGAAACCGTGATGGATAGTCCGCGGAACGCGCGGCAGTTAGGAAGAGCGGCGCTCTCCCGTCGAGACCTGCTCTCGCAGAACTCCAGTAGGACTCAAAAATGACGTAAGAGCGTTCACGCGCAGACTTCTCACCACGGAGCTACAGCTCGCGGGGAAAAGGCGCTGGTCACTGCGGCTTCACCAACCCTTTCTTGACGGCGTAGAGCGCGAGCTTTGCCGTGCTGTGAATATCCAGTGTCTGCATCAGGTTGGTTCGATGTATGGCAACAGTCTTAGGACTGATTTCTAACAACTGGGCGATCTCCTTGTTGGAACGCCCCTCCGCCACCATCTGGAGAATCTGCCTTTCCCGCGGCGTCAGCCGCTCGTAGGGATCGTCGGCAGCAGCTTCCCGGCCATCCTGTACAACCTCGGCCAGTACCGCCGCAGCGCCGGGACTCAGATACGTCTGGCCTTCAGCAACGGTCAGCACCGCGTGGGCCAGGTCCAGGTCAAGCACGTCCTTTAGAACATAACCTCTCACGCCGGCGCGCAACGCCTGCCGCACGTACAGCTCGTCAGAGTACATACTGAGGATCATCAGCCGGATGCGCGGGTCTATTTGCCGGATCCTGTGCGCTGCCTCAATGCCGTTCATCTCGGGCATGACCATGTCGAGCAGGATCACGTCGGGATGATGCTGTTGCGCCAGCTCAACCGCGTCCAGTCCCGTGCTTCCTTCCGCCACCACTTTGATACGCGGATCGCCTTCCAGCATGTGCCGGAAGGCTTGGCGCACCAGAGCGTGATCTTCAACAAGGGCAACTGTCACCGGGCTCATCGTAAATTTCCCTGACACGGATCCCATCGCGCCACCGGCATCGAACTCACAGGGGGTAGCGCAAGGGTCGCGGTTACCGAGCCCGCGAGGATAGTCACCCAGCCCTTCCACCCGAATTACGAAGACCGATCAAAAGGGATTCCCGCCAATCTGTGAAAGGCGGGAAGAGAAAACAACGGTTTCTTAACGACTTCTTCCCGAAGTTCACTCTGGCTGCTTCGGGATCTAGCCATTCGTAGCCGTGCACAGAGCAGCCTTATGGCGAGCCCCCAAACCTCAAGTAGCACGAAAGCTTATTTGCGAATGCGTTAGCAGTCAATATCGTGTGTCCACTAGCCTCGACTTACAATTGCGCGAAAGCGCGGAGTTAAAAGGACTAGCGGGTCCTTTGGGAACACCCAAAATTTCAAGAACGTTACCGTCGAGTAGAGCCGCTGCGGGCCGTACCATCGCCGAAACGGCGATGCGCGGTCTACATGAAGTTCTTGGTGTGATAGGCAGAGAGGGCTCTGGCTTCCTCAGCGTCAAATCGGAGACTTTGCAGACGCTCGCGCCGGGATCGATCCATGTTGCGGTGCAGCGCGGCGACTCGCCTGGCGCCATCGCGGATCTGCCGGGGCAAAATCCCTCCGCCCGCCAGGACGGTTAAGGCGTCATAAACATAAGGGCTGAGTCCGGAAATCGACGCGAGCATGCGGCTGCGACGCTCGACCGCAGCAGCCAGGGAAGCGCGGCGCTCAGGCTCCCGTTCCAGCACATAGCGCAGATGCTCCATTCCGAAGGCCACGTGGCGCGCCTCATCACGACGAGCTAAGTTGGCTAGTGTTGCTGTAACGGACTCCGGTGCGTGGTCCTCAAGGAATTTGAGTAGGGTGAGGAATGTTCCCTCGCCCATCACGCAAAGCAGGAACGTCGCCGTAGTGAAGTCCGGTTCTTCAAGCAGAGTCTGTAGAGAGAGTTGACTGCTGACGGCAGACGTACCGAGCCCGCACCCGCCAGCCTCGGCCCTGCGCGTAAACGCCTCGGCATGGCGGGCTTCATCGGCCACTTGGACAGCGAGCACCTCAACGACCTCGCGATAATGAGGGTGGATACGCGGGATGAACCGGGCGGGTACGTAAAGCGCCGCAAACTCATTCTCCGTGAGGAACGTCATCATCTGGCAGACCGCAACCTCGAGCTCGGCAGGCAGCTTCGGAAGGCTTTCCCAAGGGATATCGCGCGTGGCAGACCATTGATTTGCCGCCGCCTGCTTGTGAATGCTATCCAGTTCCCTTGCCCAGACTTCCCGCTTCCGGCGCAGGGTAAACGCGAACTCCGGCGCGCCGGCCTCAATTCGGGCTCCGCGTGGCGCCAATCCCCACCTTGGGTCCGCAACCTCGGAGGGCTGGCGCCCCGAAGCCATTGTGGGTGCGGGTCCTGCGCCGCATTCTATGCGGTAGACGTTCTTCCTGGCGGCTTCCCCCAAATAGCGATGTCCTTCCTTGCGGCACCACGCGCCCAGCTCCTCCGACAGATCGGGCGAGTCACCGCATACTTCGAGAAGCTCTCCAGCAGCCAGCTTCGCGAGTGCTCGCCGCAGCAGAACCGGCGCTCCCTGAGAAACCGTCAGGTCTTCTAGGTCCACCCGCGCCGTGGGAAATCGCTCAGGCATAAAACTTGAAACGCTCCACTGCTCTTTCAAGCTGCACGTATCCGTCCGTCCGAGCAGGAAGCCATCGCTTTAATCCTTCAAGCTCCATCAAAGTGCGTACTTCAGAATCCTGGAACGACATCTGGAGCAAGAGTTCGACGAATCGCTGGAAGCGCTCCTCCGGCAGGTCGTCGCGCACGGTGAAATTACAGTGGTCAAACGGAGGAGTGGAAGCCAAGACGCGCGTAGTGCCCGGATCGAGAGTCCCTTCATTGATGAAGACTGTATAGTTGGCGTCCAGAACGCACGCGGCATCGGCGTTCCCTGCCGCGAGCGCTCGCGCGGCATCGCGCTCCCCACCGACGTGATCGCCGTGCTTACCCACCATGACTTCGTGGTAGACCACGCGGCAGTCTTCTCCAGGAATAACGCCCGCATCCGCCAGCATCGACAGAGGAATCAGTGTGGCCTGAGGGGAATCCGAGGCGCCCGTGGCAATCTTTCCCCCTTTGAGGTCAGTCAACCTCGTGATGTTTGAGTCTTTGCGTGTGAGAATTTTGGTGGTCAGGTCACGGTCGGTATCGCGCATAGCGATCGCGCGGCAATGGCCGTGGCTCATGAGCTGGCTCTTCACCCAAGCCAGCGGTGAGTTCCAAGCCACATCAATCTCACCCTTGAGATTGGCCTCGACTTGCGCGTCATAGTTGGAGTACAAAATGTAGTCGATGGGAGCGCCCCGCTTTTCAAAATAAGACTTGAAGCCCTCCCAGATGGTGACCACCTTGGGGTCGTAAGCCACCGCGCCAACGAGCAACAGACGCCTCTTGGTTCGATTTCCACGCAATTGCGTCATATTCCGCCCTTTGCTGAAGTGGCGTCCCTCACGAATCTTGCAACTGCTCCCTCACGCTGGCGGATCAGGATCGATAAAAGCATGCGGGTGAGCAAGCGGTATCCCGGAGACCAGGCTAGAACAGTGGAACTCCCAGGCACACCTTCCCCAGAAACTCTTTAAGAACGTCGGTACTGGGCGCCATCACCGAGGCAGCCTGTGCGTCGCGGAACATCCGCTCGAGCCCGCCGCGCCGGCCGTAAGCTGCCCCACCACCCAGGGTCATGGCACGCGAGGCGATAGCCAGCGCAGCCTCAGCCGCCCGCGCTTTGATGCCAAGAACATCCAGCATGGCCTCCGGATCGGCCGCCCCGACGCGGCGAACGGTCTCGCTCAAGTAGGCGCGTGCCGAGCGCAGCTCCAGCGCCATCTCGGCGACGAGGAATTGCACGCGCGGGATTGCCGCTAGAGCCGCTCCGCCCACGTGTTCGTATTTCCGGGAGACAACATGCGCCGAGGCCGCTTGAAAGGCCGCTGTTGCAATTCCAAGCGAGACCGCCGCCACGCCCACCTGAAAATGCGGTAGAACAACCTCCATCATGGTTTGAAATCCGCTGCCTTCACTCCCCAGCCGTTGATCGTCTCTTACTCTTACATTTTCGAGCTTCATGGGCGCGCTGGCATTTGCTGCCAGGCCCAAGCCCTCAAAAGGTCTTCCCACTTCGAAGCCCTTCGTTTCTCTCTGGACGAGGTAAAGATCCAGTTCAGTAGGCCCGGAGGCGCCCGCTCTGCGCGTTGAAATAACGTAGCTGTCTGCCTCGCCGGCGCTTGTCACAAAAGTCTTGTGAGCTGTCAAATAGAGGCCGCCACCGTTCCTTTTCACCTCGCTCACCGGCATGTAGAAGTGTCCGCCCGAACCTGCCTCACTGAATGCAAGTGTCGTCAAATGTTCGCCGCGCGCGACGCCCGGCAACAGACTTTGCTTCAAGGCAGCGCTGCCCCTTGCGGCAACCACTGCGGCGCCGCAGTAGTGCATCAGCGTCACCATGGCCGTCGAGGCGCAAGCCTCACCCATGCGCTCCAGGACCTGAGCCATCTCGGGAATACCGGCGCCTGCGCCGCCATACTCTATGGGAACCAGGAGCCCCAGCAACCCGCTGCGTCCTAACTCCCGGATGTTCTGTCGCGGAAAACTTCGCGCCCGGTCGGTTTCGTCAGCTCGCGGAGCCAGAAGTTCCTTTGCCAGCCTCTCGTTCTCCGCCAGAAGATCCTGCTTTGATCTCGTCATGGGATAAGCTCCTTGGACCGTAAAAGCGCCTGCCGCTGCTTGCCGGTGAATTAATTTCTTGAAGGCCGGGAACTGCGAAGCAAACCTGTGCTTACTCTCTGCCTCCACATTTCCGCATCAGAACGGAAAACCCGGAAGCCCGCTGCTCGATGCTGCCCGGTTTCAACGATCACGCTACTGTGGAAACGGCCGCCGGACGTCTAAATGACAGATATTCAAGTGAAGCCCTGGGGCTTTGCGAGGCGGGAAGAGTGGGCGGGATAATTTTCTGGGTGAGCGCTCAAGGGGTGCAGACTCGATTGCACAAATCCTGCTCCGGATCAGTCTTCGTGACACATTATATCGACCCTCACCTTGGCGGCCAAGCGTCTGCACGATGCTTGGCCGTTTGGGGAGCGTCTCCGTTGATCTGTAACCGTCCTGCTATTGAGCCGCTGACCCGCCGGGTGCTGCCGCGTGAGCCGCCTTCAGGTATCCCTGCAAGGCTTTCACGTAGCCATCCCGAGCCACCGCTGCCCCTCGCTGCCGGTACGTCTCAGCGTCCTGAGGAGCCCAGGTGGCCAGACCGTCCACGTATCGGTTGCACATGCAAAAAACAGCAGCAATCAGCACCGTGTCATGGATCTCCCGGTCGGTTGCGCCTTGCCGGCGCGCGCGCTCCACGTCTTCCGTAGTTACGTTCTTTCCGCCCTGTTGTACCTTGCCCGCAATCGTGAGAAGAGCCTTGAGCTTCTCAGAGACATCAGCGTGCTCAAAATGCTCCTTCACTTGCCGCACCAGATCCTCGTTGCCGTTGAGATGGGCCGCCGCGATCGCCCCGTGGGACGACTGGCAGTAATAGCAATCATTTTGCGACGAAACGTAAGTGGCAATGAGTTCTCGCTCCGCCATCGACAACGTATCCGGCGAATGCAGAAGAATTTCGACAAGCTCGCTCATAGGCATCGCGGTTTCTGGTCGAAACGCGAACAGCCCTCGGATGCCCGGCAGTTTTTCGTCAAGCTGGATATGAGGCATGGATCGGTTCCTCGCTTTCAGGGATTGGCCTGAGGCCGAAAAGTCTCAGGTGAAATTTACCGCTTGTCTTGCTTAACTCTCGCGGAAATCAGGGCCGGAACTGTTGTCGTCTTTCGATCCGGGGCAAGCCTCGCGCCCGGCTCCGGATGGAACGATACGCTCTGCCCGTCTCCCGCTTTATGCCCAGGATCAACCCTCCGCTATGGCCCAGGTCCTGAGCGGCCGTCACTGTAGGTGTTGCATCAATCGGCGCCGTGTGTGCTCAATCAAGCTGAGCCACCCACTTATACAGCCTGCGCTTGAGGATAGCAATCATCCGGAGTGGGTATTAATGGCTCTATTATGGATTATAGGCGCCGCTCCGACCGTTTAGCAGGATGCTGAAACACGAGGCGCCGCCGCAAATGGTGCGCCGGCATCTTGCCGGCCTCCGTTGAACTGAAGGGAGTTGCCGGCTGGAAGCCGGCGCTACGTCAACTCCCCAATAAACTGTTAGGCAGGAAAGCGAAACCGATAAAGCAAAGGAACTCACGAGCCCATGCACTTCAAATCACACTCATTGTTCGGAAGAATTCTATCGCCCACAATTATTCTTTTCACTCTCGCGATCGCTCAGGTTGGCGTCATTTCAGCGCCTGCAGCCACACGGCGTCCGTGTGACATCTTCGCAGCGAAGACTCCTTGTGTTGCCGCCTACAGCACCACTCGCGCCCTGTACCGCGCGTACACAGGCCCGCTCTACCAGGTCACGCGGCAATCCGATAACACCTCCATCAACATAGGTCTTCTCCCCGACGGCTACGCCAACGCCGCCAGGCAGAGGGCCTTTTGCGCCGGCGCCACCTGCACCATGACCAGGATCTACGACCAGTCACCCAACCATAACGACCTCACGCGCGCGCCTCCAGGCGGCGCAGCTCGTGGACCCGGCCCCAACGGCTATGACCTCCCCGCCCAAGCCAACGCTCTCCCCGTAACCGTCGCCGGGCGCAAGGTCTACGGCATTGCCATCTCCCCTGGCATGGGCTACCGCAATGACAGTCCGAAACAAACGGCGGTCAACGGTCAGCCCGAGGGCGTCTATATGGTTACCTCCGCCCTCAATCTCAACGAAAAGTGCTGCTTCGACTTCGGCAACGCCGAGACTGACAATCTCGACAACAACGCGGGCCACATGGACGCCATCAACATCATGTGTCACGGAAACCCATGCAGTCCCGACGCAGGGCTCGACATGGAGAACGGCATCTACGGCCACCTCAAGGTCCCCGCCGGCGCCGCCTTCGTCACCACCATGGGCGCCAGCGACGGTCAGCACACCTACGTCATCTACCAGGGCAATGCCCAGTCCGGAACCCTCAGCACGACCGGCGCAGTCCCTCTTCCCAGCGGCTATCAGCCGATGCGACAGGAAGGAGCGATCATCCTTGGCATCGGCGGCGATAACAGCAATTGGGCCACGGGCTACTTCTTTGAGGGCGTGATGACCCGGGGAATGCCCAACCGTCAGGCCATGGAAGCGGTCCAGAGGAACATCGTGGCCGCGGGCTACGCTGGCCAGCTTAAGCTTGGCCGTTAGTCGCGGCCAGGTCAGCTCCTGCTTATCTCAGACTTTTCGCTTCTTTTTGCCTCCAAGAAAATCCTGTTCAGAGAAGCCCGCGTCCTTGAGAATGCGCAGAAATAATCCGTGTGGTACGTCGCCCGAATGGATCGGCACGCTCAGCATGGCCGAACCACGTGGGTGAGAATCCGGTGAGAGCCTTTTTGGCGTGTCTCCGAGCAATACCAGTCCACCTGTGATTTGATCGGCAGAATTCTCGAAAGGTCTCGACGCAGGCGAATAGAGCATCTTACCTCGGAAACACAGAAGACCGGCCAAGCGCATCCTACGAACTGCCTGAAGCCGCAGCCAGAACTAAACATTTCCCAGAAATAAAATTTTCCGCACTGGTTGTAGAATTCCGCTTTGGCCGTTCGTCGTTATACTGAAGGCCGGACCAACACCCCGGCTGAAAACCAATACAGGAGAAGAAGACATGCCGCAATATCTGGTTACGATGTACCTCCCCGACAACTACGACCCATCCGCGGAAGACCAAGCAAAGGTAGAGGAAATTCACGCGCTCAATCGCGAAATGATCGCTGCAGGTGTCAGGAAGTTCGCCTGCGGCCTGGGCTCGACCCACACACTGCGGACGCAGCCCAACGGTGAAGTGCTCGTTACCGACGGGCCGTACCTGGAGACCAAAGAACACGTGGGCGGTTTGTCGATACTGGAATGCGCAGACCTGGACGAGGCGCTGGCGTGGGCGCGCAAAGGCGCAAAAGCCATCCGGGTGCCGGTTGAGGTGCGAGAGATTTTCTTCATGCCGGCCCCCGCAGAGAAATGATCGGTACGCCAGCAGCGCGCTGGCGTCCTCGAGACTCGGCTGGCGACGGATTCAAATAAACGAAATGAAGATAACTGACAGGCGGCAATCAACAATAATTAAGGAGCAGATCCATGCGTTTCATGATGATCGTGATACCCAAAGGATAT
The DNA here is from genome assembly GCA_030041095.1 of Terriglobia bacterium. Lineage (GTDB taxonomy): Bacteria > Acidobacteriota > Terriglobia > UBA7540 > UBA7540 > JASHON01. The sequence goes on along the minus strand of JASHON010000028.1, from coordinate 50,951 downwards.
GAATCGGCCCCACCGGACCAAGTTCACAGCGCGGAAGCGATGGCGAAGATGATGGAGTACAACAGGGCGCTGCAGAAGGCGGGAGTGCTGCTCGCGCTGGATGGTTTGTTTCCTCCTTCCAGCGGAGCCCGCATCTCTTTCGCCGACGGCAAGGCGACGGTGACCGACGGGCCGTTTGCTGAGGCGAAAGAAGTCATCGGTGGTTACTGGATCATCCAGGTCCGCTCGCGCGAAGAGGCCATCGAATGGGCAAAGCGGGCGCCGATATTGTGCGACGGGATCATCGAAGTGCGCCAGATTCAAGAGATGGGTGAATTCCCGGAAGATGTTCAGAAGGCAGCCGAAGGCTTTGAGACCCTCAGAGACTCTTCAGCGGCGAGGGCATGAGCGACATCCACAAGACGATTGAGGCGGTGTGGAAGATCGAGTCTACGCGGCTGATCGCCGCGATTGTTCGCGTCACCCACGATATCGGCATTGCAGAGGAGCTGGCGCAGGATGCGCTCGTGACTGCCCTCGAAGTCTGGCCCGAGGAAGGCATCCCCGACAATCCTGGAGCATGGCTGATGAAGGCGGCGAAGCGGCGCGCGATCGATTCGTTGCGGCGCGGCCGCATGCTCGTACAAAAGCACGAAGAAATTGCCCGGGAGCTGAAATGGCAACAGTAGCGACTCGGAGAGGAACTTGATGAATCCTTGGATCGTGTCATCGACGACGACGTTCTGCGGCTGATGTTCACCGCGTGCCATCCCGTGCTCGCGGTGGAAGGACGCATCGCGCTCACGTTGCGCCTGATCGGCGGCCTCACCACGGAGGAAATAGCTCACGCCTTCCTCGTGCCGGAGAAGACACTGGGCCAGCGGATCTCTCGCGCCAAGAGGACTCTCTCGGAGGCACACATTCCCTTTGAGACGCCGAGTGGGGACGACTTGCGTTGCAGGGTTGAGTCTGTGCTCATGGTGGTCTACCTGATTTTCAATGAGGGCTACACCGCGACCTCGGGCGACGAATGGATGCGGGGGGCTCTCTCTGAAGAGGCGCTGCGCCTAGGGCGCATGCTGGGCCAACTTCTCCCCGGCGAATCGGAAGTTCATGCACTTGTGGCATTAATGGAGTTACAGGCATCGCGCAACGCAGCGCGCCGGGGCAAAAACGGCGAGGCCGTATTATTGCCGGATCAGGACCGCTCCTTGTGGGACTGCGCGCAGATCCAGCGAGGGATGACCGCGCTCGAACAAGCGCAAAGACTAGGCGGTGGCGCGAAACCCTACGCGTTGCAGGCAGCCATTGCCGCATGTCACATGCGCGCGCGCACCGCCGAAGAGACAGACTGGGACCGCATCGTTCTTCTCTACGACGCCTTGCTCGAAATCAATCCATCTCCAATCGTGGCTCTCAATCGCGCAGTCGCCGTCAGCATGGTCCAAGGCCCAGCCGCTGGACTCGACGCAGCCGCCACCCTCGCCGGTGACTCTGCGCTAGCCGGCTACCATCTCTTTCCAAGCGTTCGCGGAGACCTGCTGATGAAGATGGGCAGGCTCTCTGAGGCACGTGAAGAAATCCAACGTGCCATGGCAATGACGAAGAACCTGCGAGAACAGGAATTGCTGGCGAACAGGTTGAAGCAGTTGGAGAACACAGCCTTCTCCGTATAGGTGCGGTCCTCTCCCTTGAAACGCGCTTATCGACATGGACCGTTGCGTCGCCACCTTGGAAGGGTCTCCCAGCGAATGCTTACCAGAAATCTTCGCAGGCTCGAGTCCACAGGGTTCATCACCAGGCGAGTCTCGAAATCGAAAACCACTGCCGTCGAATATTCTCTGACCCAACCGGGGAGTACAATCATTACTCCGCTCGGAGGCATGTTCCGCGGGCAAAGCGATCCGGCAGGCGCGTGAGTGCTGGCATGCACTGCCTATTATCACAGGATTTGAGATAAGGACGTGTCGGCGTGTTCACGTCAACCTCGCCGCGCCGCCTCGATGGTGGCGACGTCGATCTTCTTCATCGTCATCATCGCTTCGAAGGCGCGCTTTGCCTCACCGCCGCCAGCCGCTAGCGCATCGGTTAGCGCGCGCGGGGTGATCTGCCAGGAGAGGCCCCAGCGGTCCTTGCACCAACCGCACTGGCTTTCTGTGCCGCCGTTGCCAACGATCGCGTTCCAGTAACGGTCCGTCTCTTCCTGATTCTCCGTCGCGACCTGGAAGGAAAAGGCCTCGGTGTGCCGGAACGCCGGGCCGCCGTTGAGACCGAGACAGGGAATGCCCAGGACGGCGAACTCCACCGTGAGCACATCGCCCTTCCTGCCGCCCGGATAGTCACCGGGGGCCTCGTGAACAGCGGTTACTTCGCTAGCCGGAAAGGTCCCGGCGTAAAAGCGCGCCGCCTCATGCGCGTCCTTGTCGAACCAGAGGCAGATCGTGTTCTTTGCCTTCATATTCGTTTGCTCCTTGTGCTCGATCAGAACGAACGCAACGGCCTTTGCGTCGGTCTGTACCGGTGACCCACGAGTTCATTCGCTCATCTGCTGCGGCCGATGTCTCAAATTGGTCGCCACCCATCCTGCCCCTTGTGTATCATATCGCCGGCAGGGATCGACTTCGAGCTCCGGAGACGGCGCACGGTCCCGAGCCGTAGATTGATCGTGCCGGGCGCCAGCTTCCGGGATTCGAGATGAAATACGATACCTCAGTACGACGGTCTTATTGAAAGCGAGGCTCCTGAGAACGGCAGCCTTGACGTGATGCAGGTCTGGCATCGGAAGGCGCCTCACCGCGTTCCACTGGCTCCCTCCTGAATCCGATTCTCCCATGTATCTCCGCGCAGGTGGGTTCAATTACCCGGATCGTCGACGAGCCTCACAGCGCATTGCATTTTTGTCAGGCTTTCATTATGGTCCGAAAATGAGAATGGCGGGGTTTGCAAGCAGATTGGCGCGCTTCGCTAGTGCGCTCCGCAGACGGTGACATCTAAACTGTTGAATGACAGATAGCACCCGCGGATAGGCCATGAGTATTGCGGCATCGTCGAAGAGGAGTGAAAATCGCGTCACTGAAGTAGAGATGGAGGATGAATGCAAAAGCGCAAACTTGGAAAGAGCAATCTGGAAGTCTCGGCCATTGGGCTGGGTTGCATGGGCATGAGCTTTTCCTACGGCCCGCCCAAAGATAAGCAGGAGATGATCTCCCTGATCCGAGCGGCCGTGGAGCGCGGCGTCACGTTTTTTGACACGGCTGAGGTTTATGGCCCTTACACGAACGAGAAATTGGTGGGCGAAGCGCTGGCTCCTTTCCGCAGCCAAGTGGTGATCGCCACCAAGTTCGGCTGGAGAATCGATCCCAAAGCAGAGCGAGGATTGGCGGGGCTGGTCAGCCGGCCAGCCCACATCAAGGAAGTCGTGGAGGGCTCGCTCAAGCGGCTCCGGACTGATGTTATCGATCTGTACTACCAGCACCGCGTAGATCCGGAAGTTCCAATCGAAGACGTGGCGGGCGCAGTGAAGGATTTGATTGAGGCTGGCAAGGTGAAGTACTTCGGCCTTTCCGAAGCCGCGGCCAAGACGATTCGTCGCGCCCACGCCGTCCAGCAGGTCACGGCAGTCCAAAGCGAATACTCGCTGTGGTGGAGACGTCCCGAAGAAGAAGTGCTGCCAACCCTGGAGGAACTCGGAATAGGCTTTGTCCCGTACAGCCCTCTGGGCAAGGGCTTCCTGACGGGGAAAATGACCGAAGATACCAGGTTTGACAGTTCCGACTTCCGGAGCCAAATCCCGCGGTTTACGCCGGAGGCTCTTAAGGCCAATCAAACAGTGGTTGATCTGCTTAACCAGGTCGCAAACCGGAAGAGGGCGACGCCCGCTCAAATCGCTCTGGCTTGGCTGCTGGCCCAGAAACCGTGGATTGTTCCTATCCCCGGTACTACGAAGCTTGCACGGCTGGAAGAGAACATCGGAGCAGCCGCCGTTGACCTTACCGCGTCCGATCTCCGCGAGATTGAGAGCGCGGCTTCAAAATTAAGTATCCACGGAGCTCGGTATCCCGAGGTCATGGAGCGAATTACGTATCGCTGAGTGATTGGACATGGCAAGCAGGAGCAGACCGAACATGGGCAAGCTGCTCTCACTGGGCGCAGCATCTTTGTTCCTGGGCCTGATCGTAATTCTTGGTCTGGCGCCGTCCGGCGGCCGGGATCGCGGTGTGAATAACACTGTACGGGAACGCCTTGTCGGAGCATCGACCACGCATACAGAACGAAATACAAGGGCAGCCCGTATCTTAAACCCATGATCGGCGCACGCGCTCGGGCCGCAACCGTCAAAATCATGCCGCTCGATCGCAACGCTTGATCGTTATGGCAATCGCCAAACTCTGAAATTCGGAGAACTCGTGGTTCTCGCGGTTCACGGGGTCAAGTCCGTGGAGGCGATTCAGATGGGCGAAGCGGGTAATTTGGATGATTACCGCGTTCACAGGGGAGAATTGGAACCAGGCATTCAAGCTGTTAAGGAAGTGAGGGCAGTGCTATACTCAAGCCCTCATGCCGCACCCATCCTGGAATGAATCCTATGCCTCCGGGGAACTGCCCTGGGATACGGGCGAGCCGGAACCCTTGCTCATCGAGTTCGTCAATTCAGGCGGCGTCGCGCCGGGTCGAACGCTCGAGATCGGCGCGGGCACCGGGACGAATGCGATTTGGCTGGCCGAGCGCGGCTTCGATGTGCTCGGCATTGACGTCTCGCCGCTGGCAGTCCAAAGGGCTATCGCCAAAATGGACGGCCGCAATCTTTGCTGCCGCTTCGCGACATGGGATTTTCTCGCCGCGCCCGTGGCCGACGGCCCCTTTCAGTTCGTCTTTGACCGTGCTTGCTTTCATGTCTTCGACGAACCCGAGGAGCACGAGCGCTTCGCCGCGCATGTCGCGGGTTCCCTGATGCCCGGCGGCTTGTGGCTGAGCCTCATTGGCAGCACCGAAGGTCCGCCTCGAGAAGTCGGTCCTCCTCGCCGCTCGGCACGCGATGTTGTTCGTGCTATCGAGCCCGCGCTGGAGATCGTCGAGCTGCGGTCCGGCGAGTTCCGCGCTCACGATGCAAAAGCGTGGTTCTGCCTGTCACGCCAGCGCATGACCCCGGCGCAACCGTCAACGCGGCGCGGCTGAGATCCTAGCCAGTGCGCGACTCACCCTTGCAAACGGCACGCAAGTCGCATCCGGACCGAACCCGAAGCCCTGACGGGCTCTACTCATACGGAGGCACACAAAGGAAATCAAGAGGGTCGGCTGAAAAGACGGGACCCGACGAACCGGGTTAGGGTGTGAGGTCAGCGATGACGAACCGATTTCGAGTTTCGAGCACACTGCCACGAAGGCTCGAAGAACTGGGCCTCTCGCCGGAGGCAGTACTGCGCCAAGCGGGTCTGCCACTGGGCTTGTTCAGCCAGGAAAAGATCCTGGTGAGCACCGAGGAGCTCTTCGCCCTTTACCGGGGAATTGCAGAAGCGAGCAACGATCCCGCGATTGGCCTTAAACTGGGGACCGGCGAGCGCGTCGAACGCTACGATCCTGCCAAAATTGCCGCGCTCGCCGCCCGGTCCTTTCGGGACGCCATAGAGCGGTCGGCGCGATACAAGCAACTCATCTGCCCTGAGGAAATTCGTCTGGTCGAAAGGGGCAATGAATGTGCGGTCCAGTTCTTTTGGCTTCTGGCACATGAGAAAGAGCCTGCGCTGCTGGTGGACGTGTGTTTTGCATGGATTGTTGGGATCGGGCGCCGAGGCACCGGGCTTGCCCTGAATCCCAAGCGCGTCGAGCTTCACCGGCCTTCAGCGCATCGAGAAATGTATAAAGCACATTTCCGCTGTCCCGTGAATTTCAAATGCAGCCAGGATGCCCTGGTATTCAGCAAGGCGGATATGGAACTGCCCTTTGTCACCTACAACCCTGAGTTGCTTGCGATTGTTGCGCCGCGGCTAGACGCGGAATTGGCTGAACAGCTCGCGCAGAAGACTTTCGCCGAACAAGCAAAAGGCATCCTGAAGCAGCACCTCGCCGGTCACCGTCCGGGAGTACAGGATCTCGCAAGGGAGTTGCATCTAAGCACTCGGACCCTGCAGCGCCGCCTCACTGATCAGGGCATTACATTTCAGCGTCTGTTGGACGAAGCGCGCCGTGAACTGGCCCGTCACTACCTGCTCCACTCATCTCGGGAGCTGAATGAAACTGCCTACCTGTTAGGCTACGAAGACGCCAATTCCTTCTTTCGGGCTTTCCACCACTGGGAAGGAACTACACCAGGACAATGGCGGTTGCTCCAAAACAACTCGCGGCCTGCGGCACAGTCACAGGCAGGTGCGGCGTAAGCAAATATCGAGCAGGCTGACGAAGGAAATCAGTACTGACAAAAGCCTTATCGCCATTAACTCCCGGGTGGTCCGCCGCTCAGAAGTTGGCTCGTGGCTTCAGCGCGGCTGACTCCTCCCTGGCAAGGCGAGTTATCCTGGCCGGCGCTGTTGGCGGTTAACCCGCCACTCCCCGCCAGCGAGAATCCATCCACTGATTGCGCGTGGGAAGGGCCGTTACGAACAAGACAGGGATACCGAACATGAGAAAGGACAACTACCGATGAAAACACCTCCGATCGTGTCACAGCAGGAGTGGGAAGTTGCGCGCAAGGAAATGCTTGTTAAGGAGAAGGAGTTCACCCGCGCTCGCGATAGGTTGGCCGCCGAACGCCGCCGGATGCCGTGGATGGCCGTAGAAAAGAAGTACGAGTTCGACGGACCCAAGGGCAAAGTCAGCCTTCCTGACCTGTTCGAGGGCCGCCGGCAATTGGTCCTCTATCGCGCCTTCTTCGAGCCCGGAGTGTTCGGCTGGCCTGACCACGCTTGCCGCGGCTGCTCATTGGGCGCCGATCAGGTCTCGCACCTGAGCCATCTGAACGCTCGCGACACCACGCTGGCATACGCCTCGCGCGCGCCGCAGGCGGAGATCGCTCGCTTGAAGACAAGAATGGGTTGGAAAATGCCGTGGTACACCATCACAGACAGCTTCGACAAAGACTTCGGCGTGGACGAGTGGCATGGTCATAACGTATTCTTCCGCGACGGCGACAAGGTGTTCCGCACCTACTTCATCAACAACCGCGGCGACGAAGCACTGGGGACCGTCTGGAACTACCTCGATATCACGCCGCTCGGCCGTCAGGAGACTTGGGAGGATTCTCCAGAAGGTTACCCTCAAAATCCGCCGTACAAGTGGTGGAACTGGCACGACAACTACGCTGCCGAGGCTTCACCTGACCCGAAGTGGCTTGATATACTCACCGACCCTCAGGGAGCCGCTATCCGAAGGCGGGAGGCAGAGGAGAAAGGATGTACCTGCTCATGAGGGCGATATCTTCACCCAATGCCAGCGCAGCAAAGGAGGGAACGATGAGAATTACGGAGGTTTCCCTAATTGGATCGCAGGGCCGACATGGGCTCGATCCGAGAGGCGCGCCAGGCAGGAAGATACCCGGCAGCGAGCGCCACAGAAGCAAGGACGATCACCGTCGCGGCAAAAGTAACCGGATCCGTTGCAGCGATTCCGAACAGCAATGAGTTGATCACGGTTGCAAGCGCAAGGGATATAAGCACTCCCACTCCGATGCCCGCGAGGGCCAGCCGCAGCGTGGCTCGTACGATCATCCGCCGTACGCTCGCAGGGGACGCGCCAAGAGCCATCCGGATGCCAATCTCTTGCGTTCGCCGAGTCACAGAGTAGGAGATCACGCCGTAGATGCCGAGTGAGGCCAGAATCAGGCCGAACAACCCAAAGCTCGTGACAAGCAGCATGAAGAAGCGGCGTGGCGAGACGGCGTGATCGACGATTTGTTGAATGGGCTGAAATGCTGCGGCAGGTTGATTCGGGATCAGTTGCCGCAGGGTGCGGAGTACGCTGGCCGCCAGCGTGTCAGGAGGGAGTTGGGTCCGAACGACAAGCTCGGCTCCCGCAGGACGCGCTTGAGTTGCCGCGTAGTAGATCTGCCAGCCCGCACTTCCTTCCACGCTGGTTTCGTGGACGTCGGAGACCACACCGATAACGACACAGGCGTTGAAGGGGCCGGCGGACGCCATTTGACCCACCGCATTTTCGTGCGGCCAAAGTGCACGGGCAAGCGCCTCGTTGATGATGATCACTCCTCGGTTGGTCGGGTCATCAGCCCAGGAAAAATCGCGTCCTGCCATGAGACGCATTCCCATGGCGCGGAAGAATCCCGGCGTCACGACATAGACCAGAGGATCCGGCGCCTCGCCCGGGCGGTACAGCCGGCCCTTTGCCTTGACGGAACCCCACTCGCGATTCCGGCCGAGCGGAAGATAGTCCACCATACCCGCGGCCTCGACACCGGGAATTGCTTCGACATGGCTCAGAATCCGCTGGAGGATCACCCTCCTCTTCGCCGCACTGGCTCCGGCTTCATAATCAACCTTGATCGCGGCAGCACGCGCGGGCTGGAATCCCAAGTTAACGTCCAGCACCCGAAGAAAGCTTCGCAGCATCAAGCCTGCGCCCACGAGCAATACGGAAGCCAGGGCGACCTCCGAAACGACCAAAGCGGCCCGCAAGCGCTCGTGCTTCCTTCCCTCGGACATCCCCGGCCCAGCCTCCTTCAGCGACTCGTGCAGCGTGCCGCGTGAAACCTTGAGACCTGGAACCACGCCAAAGAGGGCGGCGACAGCGACGGCAAGCAGAACCGTCCATGCGAGAGCCGTTCCGTCCACCCGCACATCGCTCAAGAGGGGAAGCGCAATAGAGCCCTCATGGGCCAGGAAAGCGGTCGTCGCGGAAGCTAAGACCAGGCCTAAAACCGCGCCCGCAGCGGAGAGCACAAGGCTTTCCGTAAGCAGTTGACGGACGAGCCTCATCCTTCCAGCACCTAAAGCGCTGCGCAAGGCAAACTCCTTGCTCCGCGTGGCTGCACGGGCCAGAAGCAGATTCGAGAGGTTGACACAAACGATCAGTAGAATGACGCCCACCGCGCACCACAGCATGATGAGCGGCCCCTGCATCCGCCCGGTCACATATTTCTTGAGCGGCGTCAGCGTGTTCACCTTGTACCGTCCCTTTGTGTCCGGATATTTGGTGTTGAAGTAAAGCTGGGGCGCCACGAGGTTCGCATCCGCTTGCGCCTGAGGCAGGCTCACTCCGGGCCGCAGCCTGCCGATCATCGTCAGGACGTTCCCGTCATCGCGCCAATCGTCCAGAATGAACGGCGTGAAGAGATCGACCTTTTCACCGGGCGAAAAAACAGAGCCGAAATCGAAGGTGGGTGGCAGAACACCTACGACGGTTGTGGGTTGTCCGTTCAGGTCGATGGCTTTTCCCACAATCCTTGGGTCCGCCGCAAACTGCCGCTTCCAATAAGCATTCGCCAGCAGAACTACCGGGTGACTGCCCTTCCGCACGTCATCGGGATCGAACAAGCGCCCAAGCGAAGGGGGAACGCCTAATACTTGGAAGAAGCTTCCGGTTACAAGGATTCCGGTGGCAGGCACGGGCTCGCCGCGTCCCGTCAAATTGTAATTGTCCTCCGAGGAGAATGCAAAATATCCTGCGACGTCCTGAAACGAGCGGTTTTCCGCTCGAAATTCTTCGAACGCGTCTGCAGAGTACGTCTCGCAAGAGAAGCCGCACTTTGTGGGAGGAGGAGCAATCCAGACAAGCCGTTGGGAATTCGTAAACGGGAGGGGGCGAAGCAGAATCGTGTCGACGAAGCTGAACACCGCGGTATTGGCGCCAATACCGACGCCGAGAATCAGCACGGCGATGACGGCAAAGCCGCGATCCCGCCTGAAAGTCCGAAAAGTGTAGCGGAGGTCTTGCAGGAAGCTGTCCAAGAGCGGAATCCCGCGGGCGGCGCGATGCCGTTCTTTCGCTTGCTCGATTCCGCCCAAGCGCACGAGCGCCTGACGACGGGCCTCTTCCGGGTTCATTCCCAATCGGAGATTTTGTTCCACGGCCATCTCGAGATGGGAAGAAAGCTCATCGTCAATATCCCGATCAAGCTCGTTTTTGAGGAAGAAGGACCGCAATCGGCCCCAGCACTCGCGAATGAATTCGATCATCGGCTCGACCCTCCTTGCGGCAGAGCCAGCACGCGGCCCATCACTGCCGAAAGCCTTTGCCAATTCTCCGTCTCAGCCGCAAGACGATTTCTGCCAGATCGCGTGATCGAATAGTACTTTGCGCGGCGACCGCCGTCGGAAGTTCCCCACTTGGCCGAAATCAATCCGCGATATTGCAGCCGCACCAGCGAAGCGTAGATGGTTCCCTGGTTCAGCAGCACTCGATCGCCGCTGACCTGTTCGATCCGCCGCGCCAGGCCATAGCCGTGCAGCGGACCCATAGAAACGAGCGTGCGAAGCACCATAAGGTCCAATGTGCCTTGAAGAAGGTCGAGCTTATCTTTGGACATGCCGTCTCCTCAGGTTACGCCCGTTAGAATATCACCTTCAGTTGTGGTATGGCCACACATTGATTCGACGGTCTAAGGCAAATTCGGTTAGCACCGATTGAGGCAGCGGCTCGGGCATTCACCTTCTTGCCCGTTCTATCTGAGGCCTCGCCACGCCCGCGTCCACCATCAGGCTGCGGAAAAACTCGACGCCGCCGCGAACGCAGCGCCGGCATCTTGCCGGCCTCCGTTGAATTGAAGGGAGTTGCCGGCTGGAAGCCGGCGCTACGTCAACTCCCGAAAGACTTTTTCTGCAGGCTGTGAAGCCATCGTAACTCAGCCTGGGCTTCCTTCGTTCCCTTTCTGGTATACTGGTCATGATCAGAATCTGAAACCATCAGGATCTCAGTTGCGCGTTTCCCGGTGCCCCCGAGGAGAGGGCTTCAAAGAGCCGGGGAAGTGTCTGTTACGAATCGAAGGTTGTCGCGGCATTTCACGCCTCCTTTCCGCACTTCTTTAACCTTCACTTGTAAGCAAACCGAGCGAACTCAAAGTGAGGTACGCACAATGGCAGGAAGTAGTCCGACCCAGAAGAAACGTCTGCGAGAGATGAAGTTGCGGGAGAAAGCGCAAACCAAGCGCGATCGCCGCCAGCAACGACAGGCAGAGAAAAAACTTGCGCAGGCGCAGCCGCCGCAGCGGCTCAACGAGCTTTTCGTTTCGGCTGAAAGCGAGATGATGGATGAAAGTGTACCGACTCTCGAGTCCACCGGTACTGAAACAATTTTCCCCGACGCCGTAAACCCTGGTCCCAATCCAACGGTCCGGACGTCAACTGAGGCGAACTCAGAACCTACGTCGCAAAATGGAGGAGTCATGGCTTCGAAGTTGTTTGTAGGGAATCTTCCCCGGAGTGTCACGGATAGTGATTTGGCCGAATTCGTGACGAATGCCGGTTTCGAGGTGGCATCGGCACAGGTGATCCGGGATAGGATGACAGGCGATCCCAAGGGATTCGGATTTGTTGAGCTTGCCGGGGGCATAGACCTTCAGCAGGCCATTGGACGGCTGAACGGCCAAACGCTGCAAGATCGCCAGTTGACCGTGAATGAGGCTCGTCCTCAGCGTTCCGGCTTTTCGGGGCCGCGCGGCGGCGGGAATTTTGGTGGTCGCGGTCGTGGTGGCTTTGGTCGAAAACGCGACTACTGAAAGCCGCGTGAAATAACATTGTGATTCTGGAATGGGACCTCATCAAGCTGCCTGTGCGTTTTCGTGCTCCGGCGTGCGCTGTGTGGGAGGGCAAAACCATATCTGCGCGCGTGCTGCAATGGGACTGAGCTCAGGTCACCCGAATAACCAAGGAGTCTGGTCTGAAACGCACGTTAACTCAGCCTAAGTCACGTAGCACGCCAGTGAGGTTGGGAGACGCAGCCGACGTTGTACGCATTTATCTCCATGAGGCAGGGCGTATATCCCTGCTGACGCGCGAAGCGGAAGTTAATGTTGCCAAGCGGATCGAGCGCGGACAACTGAAAACCCTCAAGGTCCTTTCCCGTTCCCGAATGGTTGCCCGCGAAATCTGCCGGTTATTTGGAGAATCGAACGACGGAAAGCTCTCTGTTCAAGAGATCGTGTTTTCCCCTGAGGAGGAAGAGACCGATGAACTTGTAGAGGCACGCCGACGGGCAGCCGGAAGCGCGATCGAGAGCGTCCAGTGTCTGGAACGGCAGTTGGCGAAATTGAGAGCGACCCGCCGTATTAGGCCAATGGAAGGAGCCGCTAACAGATGGGCTGTGGGCCGGCGGCAAGTGCAGATTTCACGACTGATTCGATCCATCGGCCTCGGATATGCCGATCGCCTGGCGTTGATCGGGATGATTCGGGAAACGCACGAAGCGCTACAGTCTATCGAACGCGAGCGGGAAGGCATTGAAAAAAGGGTCCAACTCAGACCACGCGACAGGAGCCTGCGAAACGGGCTCAGCCAGTGTCGGCGTGAACGGGCTGCGATCGAAGAACGTGCTGCTTGCTCCGGTGCTGAACTGAAGCGGACGTACGAGGAGCTTCGCGCGGCCGTCCAGGCCACGGAGGCAGCCAAGAGAGATCTCGCGGAGGCCAATCTTCGCCTTGTCGTGGCCATCGCCAGGAAATTTGTAAATCGCGGTCTCGAACTCGCGGACTTAATCCAGGAGGGAAACCTGGGGCTAATGAAAGCTGTGGAAAAGTTTGACTATCATCGTGGTTACAAGTTTTCAACATATGCGACGTGGTGGATCCGCCAGTCCGTGATGCGCGCCATTGCCGACCAGGGGCGAACAATTCGGGTCCCCGTTCACATGTTTGAGAGGATCAATAAGGTCAAGCGCACGGTACATCAACTGGTTCAGGAGCGAGGCCGTAAGCCAAGCGCTGAGGAGATCGCCAGGAACATCGGTCTTCCTCTAAACGAGGTTCAGAACATCCTTAGAATCGCACGAAGGCCCATTTCGCTCGACATGCCGATCGGCGAACAAGAGGAGACTCGCTTCGGTGATTTGATAGAAGACCGCGGCGTTATTTCCGCGTCCGAAGTTGCGATCGGCGCCAGTCTGAAGCAGTGCACGCAAGCAGCACTGAAGATTCTGACTTCGCGGGAAGAGAAGATCATCCGGATGCGCTTCGGACTCGAGGACGGAAATGCCTGTACGCTCGAACAGGTGGGTGAGAGTTTTGCCGTGACGCGGGAACGGATCCGGCAAATTGAAGCCCAAGCCTTGCGCAAGCTCCGGAACCAGTCGGGCAAGCTACAGTTGCGAGCCCTCCTGGATGCGTTTTAGGTCGGGACCGCACCGAATAGTTGCTCAGGTGGCAGCGGAAGGCTACCGCGCCACGGAGACAGGGATCACCTCACGAAGGCGCCCAACGCGTTCCAATTCGCTCTCAACCTTGTTGGCCAGTTCCCCGGCGTAAGGAATGAAATGCTGGCCGGAAATCAGAATGGTTACGCCCATCCAAAGCTTGGCGCGATTCAATGGGAAATGGATGAGGATCTTGAGGAAATATTTCCAATAGGCTTTCCGATATGAGGAGCCCAGGCCTTGAAGCCAGATGGACCGCGCAAGAATCCCCGCAATGGTCAGAGCGGTGGGCTGCTGCGCAGGATGCTGGCAACGCTTGGACTCCCAGCTCTGGAGAGAACGCCAAGCGCGCGCGTAGAATGTTTCCGGGTCGTAGATTGCCGCCACGGTACTGCCGAAACCTCTGAGCAGGGCGTCCGGCTCCATGAGAGTGCGGAAATTGGGCGGTGTGCCATCACTGCTGCTGCCGCGCGATTCCAGCATGCGCCCTTCGCGCTGCATGCGGTCGTAAAGCGCCGTGCGCGGCAGCGCGTGCAGGAAGTTGATCAGCGCCCAGGGAATCGCGGTGCGCTCGATAAATTCCACCTGCTGCTCGAAGATCCCTTCCGTATCCGAATCGAAGCCTACGATGAAGCCGCCGGTCACCCAGAGGCCCTTCTTGTGAATGGTGTCGATGCAACTTACCGGGTCCATCGCCAGGTTCTGGAGCTTCTTCACCTCCTGGAGGGACTCTTTGGAAGGGCTTTCGATACCCAGGAACACGTAGAAGAAGTTCGCGCGCACCATCGCTTCCATGAGCGCGGATTTGCGCGCCAGGTCCATCGAGGCCTCGGTGTAGAACATGACGGGATAACCTCGCGCCTGCTGCCACTTCTCGAGCTCAACGCAGAGTTCGAGGGCGCGGGTGTGATTGCCGATGAAGTTGTCGTCCACCATAAAGACCTGCTTCCGCCATCCCAGGCGGAGCAGCGTGTCGAGTTCGGCCAGCATCTGGGCGGGGAGCTTGGTACGCGGTTTGCGCCCGTAAAGGATGATGATGTCGCAGAATTCGCACTGGAAGGGACAGCCGCGGGAAAACTGCACTGACATCGAAGCGTAGCAATTCAGGTTGAGCAGGTCGAAGCGGGGGGCCGGAGTCCGGGTGACGTCGGGCTTGTGGGCGATTTCATAGAGACGCCGCGCCGTGCCCTCCTCCAGGTCGCGGGCGATTTCACCAAATACTTCGTCGGGCTCGCCCACAACGACGTGGTCGGCGATGGCCAACATGCGAGCCGGTTCGCCGCTGGCGTAGGGCCCGCCCACCATCGTCCGCCGACCCAGGCGTCGCGCGCGCGCCAGGGTTTCCTGGAGGCCCTCGCGTTGCACGGTCATGGCGCTGACCATTACGAGGTCGGCCCAGAGGATGTCATCGTCAGTGAGTTCCTCCACGCCCTGGTCTACCAGGCGAAGTGTCCAGCTTTCCGGACACAGCGCCGCCACGGTAATCAGCCCCAGCGGTGGCATGACAACCTTCTCCGGCAGAAGTTCCATCATTCCGGTGAATGTCCAGAATGAATTGGGGATCCTGGGCCAGACCAGAAGTGCTTTGAGGCCCTTGCCAAGCGGAGGGAATACCCCTTCGATATCCCGCAAAGAAGCGAATGCGGAAGCCATAGGCGATCCTTTCATGTGAGTCTCCCGGCTCCGGTAGGCGCCCGCGTGACGCGTAAGGCCGGTTCTATCCCCTTGTTAAGGCGCCCTGCCGATGGAAAAGGAACCACGCTTACACCTTGCCGCGCGTTCCGTCGCCGGGCGAACCCGTGGATCGGGATTCTCTAAACTCTTGGCCCGACAGGCTCGGAGTCTATACCGGATGGCGCTCGAATACAACGTCGAACGTCGTGCCCGAAATCTTCGGGAAGCAGCAAGTCCTGCCCGCCACCTAAGGCCGATTTCCGAAAACCCAGTGGTCGCTGAATCGACCTCCGGATAACCGTGCGACAACTTCTGCATAAGTGGCGATGACGCGAGGCCGGAAGCGGCCTTTCTGGCGAGAGCACTCGAGGATATGCCTGGCAGGCCGCCTAACGAGGGATGCCGAACAGAACGAGCAGGCGCCGTAAGCCCTAATTCCCCCCTGGGGCGCCATTTTGTTCTTGCTTTTCCGGATGCCCAAGCGAAAACCGTTTGTGCTTAGGAGGCGTTCCCTGGGATGCGGTACCGGCTGGAACCGCACTCGTTGTGGTTCCACGAGTCACCTGGCTGAGAAGCGCCGTGTAGTAATTGAAAAATGACTGTCCCGGCGGAGCAACGTCCACGCGCACGGAGCACTGGTTATTGCCCGAACGGGCAATGTTCCAGCGGAAAAGCCAGCCCGAAGGCGGCATCGGTCCTCCGGCTGGATTGAAGTCAATCTGACCTTTTGTTGCCGTCACCTGATAACGCGTCACGAATCCATGGGTGGAATAGAGGGTTAGATCGAAGCTCTTGCCGGAGGGGCTCGCACTCAGGATTCCCATCTCCCCTTCATGTGTTGCGGGCGCGCCCTTGGTGGCGGGAAGGGAAACTTGTTCCCGAATCACCATGAAATAACGCCCGAGCTCGTAAGAGGCGGAAAGTAGTACTTCCCCGGTCGGCCCTTTGCCGACGGTTTTGCCCGCCCATTCACCTATGAGCCAATCCACATTGGAAAAATTCGGCTCGGCAGGCGTAGGAATGCTATAGGCGCGGGACGGCTTCTGCTGGGCAGCTAAGGGAAAGCACGCCGCCACACACAAGCAAACCAGAACAATGGATTTCATTTTAGTTCCTCTCCTGCGGAGGCTTGTTCCACACCAGACCGAGATGGGTGCGCTTGTGAGAAAAGACGCGCGCCTGGGTGAGACCCGACTCACGAATCAACTCCGCAAGCTCCGAGAGCGTGTACGACGCACGAACGGAATCCTCGAAGAGCTGCTTCATGCGTCCTGAATAGTGGCGGCCGTTCCAGCGCAAGTGCGCTGCGAACATCAGGCGCGACGGACGCCGAAGATCGCGCACCAGAACTTGGCCCCGAGGCTTGGCGACTCGGGCCATTTCCCTGAACGCTCCAGCCGGATCGGGAAGATGATGAAGCACGGAATTTGAAAGCACCAAATCGAAGCGGCTGTCAGGAAACGGAAGCCGGAGCGCATCGCCATCGCAGAATGAAACGCGGAGTCCCAGCCCGCAGGCACGCGCGGCAGCCCGGGCTGCCTGCAGCATGGGCCGCGAACGGTCAACACCGATCAGGTTCAGGCCCGGCCTTCGGCGCGCGATTTTCAGAGGGATGGAACCCGGTCCTGTCCCCACGTCGAGCACGCTTCCCACTTCAAGACCCAGCGAAATCACTTGCTCCACCAGCGTATCATCGATGGCGTCCAAATAGACCTGGGCTGTGGCGGAAGTGTAGGCCTCCACGCCGGCCTCCTCTTCCATCACTTCGGACTCGGGCCTCCGGACCACGGTCAACCACTTCACAATCCGCGAGCACCTCCGCTTGCGATCATCTTTCCCCCCACTTCAGTTTCTGGCGCAGAATTTCGTAATACGTTTTGCCCGGAGGTTGAACCAGCTCGATGAACGTATCGGAGCGTCTCAGGAGCGTGCGATCGTTGCTGACGAGCTCCAAAGCTTCCTGTCCGTCCACCGTAAGATAAGCGGACTCGTGGATGGTTTTTGTGGCCACTTCAACCGTCGCAGAATCCGGAACGACGAGGGGCCGGTTGGTAAGAGTATGGGCACAAATGGGCGTGATGATGAATGCAGGAACTGCAGGCACAACCACCGGGCCGTTTGCCGCCAGCGAGTATGCCGTGGAGCCTGTGGGAGTGGAGATGATCAAGCCGTCGGCCTTATACTTTGAGACGAACTGGCCATCCACGCAAACGTCGAAGTCCAGGAGCCGGGCGATCGCACCTTTGTTGAGAACAACATCGTTCAAGGCTAGTGATTTTGCTACGGTTTTGCCGCCTCGGATCAATTCCGCCTCAATACGGCCCCGGCGCTCCGTCCGGCATTGCCCTGCGAGCACCATTTCCAGCGTGGAGTAGAGCTCATCGAGGGTCGTCACCGTCAGGAAGCCCAGGCCACCCAGATTCACGGCCAGAATCGGGATCAAGTGGCAGTCCATTGATCTCGCGGTGGCAAGCAAAGTGCCGTCGCCTCCGAACACAACCACCAGGTCCGCGATGGAAGCGATCTCGCTCCGAGCCATTCCGGGATCCGTCATGGCGAGGTTGGACGCCGTCTCCTTATCGATAAAGACTTCGATACGCCGCTTTCTCAGCCAATCCGCAAGCGGCGGAACGATCTGCTTGATTTCAGGCTTTCCAGGCTTGGAAGTGATACCGACTTTCTTGATCTCGGTCGGGTGCTGCATCTGGATCGTTTCCCCCAAGCTCACATCCGGCGAAGCTGCGACACTCCGGCATGGTTCAATTTGCTGAGTCTTCACGCAATCCTCATTTTCCACTCAGGCAGACACAAGCTGAATTCTGTCAAATTTACAAGGATTTTCCAACCGGGACAACCAGAAAAAGCTGGCAGGAAGTCCTTCGGAGGACTGTCATGCTGAACCGCAGGCCGAACGAGAAGAATTCCTCCCTCCCTTCGAAAACAAATGCTGGGATTCTTCGCTGCGCTCAGAATGACATCCGTTGGAAGCGTTTTTCAGCATCCTGCTAAGCGTAACCCGCCGGCTTGATGCCGTGAAATCGGGCAGATGAGGCGGCCGTTCGCAGCCTGCAGCGCTTCACCACCACGAGTGCGCCGCGGCTGGAGCAACTTTTCATCGCTCCTGCGTCCGCGTTAGAATGATTTTCACGCAGCCGTTCGTGGTTGCGCCAAGAGTCGAGCGTCACGGACCAGCTTTCCCTCGGCGTGCATCGAATCTATGGCTTCGAATCATCCTCTCACAGTATCCGGCCTATCTATCTCGTTTGGTGAAAAGCAGGTGCTTAAGGACGTCTCGTTCCAAGTGGCGCGAGGGGAAACCCTGGTGCTGCTCGGCGTCACGGGAAGCGGCAAGTCGATTCTGCTGAAGCTTATCGCAGGCCTCGTGAAGCCCGATCGCGGCAACGTTCTTATTGAAGGCGAGGATATCGTTCCACTTTCCGAAAGCCAACTTTTGCCGTTCCGCAAGCACATGGGCATCGTATTTCAGGAGGGCGCGCTTTTTGACTCTCTTTCCGTTCGCGAGAACGTCGCCTACTCGCTCCGCGAAGCAGGCGAAGAAGACGAGGACGTTCTGGACGGAGCCGTGCGCGAAATGCTGAGCTTCGTTGAGCTGGAAGAAGCCATCGGTAAGATGCCGGCTGAGCTTTCGGGCGGCATGAGACGGAGGGTCTCTATTGCGCGAGCGATCATCAACCGTCCCTCACTGATGCTCTACGATTCGCCCACAGCCGGCCTGGATCCTGTCACGGCCCACACCATCAACATCCTTATTGCCAAGCTCCGAGACGTTCAAGATGTTACGTCACTTCTCGTCACTCAGCGCATCCAAGATGCTCTGATGCTGGACAATTCGGTCTACTCACCGGACCAGCAAGCGCTGATCCCTGCATCGCCCAACGGCAATACACATCCGGCGCCGATCACCCGCTTTCTGGTGTTGCGGGACGGAAATATCCACTTCATCGGAACCATCCAGCAGCTCATGGCCACCGGCGACCCGTACCTCCTGAGATTTGTATCATAGGGATTGGTTAGAATCTAAGAAAGGAATAGAAACATGCCGCAACGCAAAGAGCTGACTTGGGGACAACTTCGAGTAGGCCTGACAGTTGGCGCAGGTCTCATTATCATTATGGCCGCAATCTTCCTGATCAGCGGCGAAGTTGGAGTTCTCGGAGGCCACTACAGCCTTAAAGCCTACTTTAGCGGCGCGCAAGGCCTGCGAGGAGGATCGGAGGTGGACCTGGCAGGCATCGCGGTAGGCAACGTCGAGCGGCTTTATCTTTCGTCCTCCACCGATCCCGCGCGCGCCGTCGTGGTGGTGATGAAGGTTCAGCGAAAGTACAAGAATGATATTCGCCGCGATTCCGTTGCGGAAATCGAGACCGCCGGGCTGCTGGGCGAGAGCTTTGTCAACATCTCTCGAGGAAGCGCAAATGAGCCTGCCATTGCAAACGGCGGCGAGATTCGAGGCAGCGCAGGCTCGGACATCAAGGCCGTCACCAACAATGTCAATGACGTGTTGTTGAACCTCCGGCAGGTGAGCAACCAGCTCGAGCACATCGGCGATCAAATTACGTCGGGAAAAGGAACGATCGGTAAATTCATCTACGATCCAACGCTCTACAACCGGTTTAACGATACGGTGGGCAAGATGCAAGAGCTCGTTAACGGTATTTCAAAAGGTCAGGGCACGTTGGGACAGATGGTCACCACCAACACGCTTGCAGATAAAATGAACCTCACCCTCGACCGCCTGAACCAGTTGCTCGACCAGGCTCAGCACGGCAACGGCACGCTCGCCAAAGTCATGACCGATCCTTCGCTGTATAACAACTTCAACCAGGACGCGTCCGAGCTGAAGACGATGCTCGCTCAGATCAAGAACGGCCAGGGCTCTCTTGGCCAGTTGTATGCCAATCGTCAGCTTTATGACCGCGTCAACGACATTGCGGCCAACCTGGATACCATCTCAAGCCGTATCGTGAAAGGACAAGGATCGCTCGGCTTGCTTTCCACGGACTCCAAACTCTACGATAATCTCAGCCAAAGTGCGGAAACGCTTCGGGAGTTTCTGGCCGAGTTCAGAAAGAATCCCAAGAAATATCTCACGCTGCACCTACGGATTTTCTGATCGCGCTCCAGCCGGGTCCAATGGCAGAGACGATGCCGATGAGAAAACGATCTCCCCGCGGCACGCGCCTGTGCGCGCTGGCATCTGCGACACGTTTTCTGCTCCGCTCAACGCCAAGGGACGGATGAGGGCCAAGGCTTCCAGTACGCGAAATACGACCGTTGCCGCCGGCGACATCGGAAGCTTGAACTCCGGACTCATGAATTCCAACCACATGGATTCTCGATAAAGCCGCCAGACCAGAGACGCGCACGCTTCCACGGATTTCTCGAAGCGCGCGAAAGTTTCCGCACTGCAATCCGTAACTCCTGTGTCGAAAATCAATCGGATCCGGTTTCCCTGAGGTTGGGTGAGCTCGCGAACCGTGAGCCGCTGGGTTTTTGCCGAGGCTTTCCAATCCACGCGGCGAACGGAATCACCCGGAACGTAGGGACGTAACGAACAGGGCTCGTCCCCATTTCCCTTCAACGCGCTTTCAAGCTCTCCGCCGGCTTCGGAAACCCAGGGATGTTTCGGAGGGATGTGGCTCACGGCCGGCAAAACGAGGATCTCATGATGGCAGGGAACCAGCCGCCTTCGGCGCAAGACGCCAAAGGGGAATTTCGACTCAGCCACCAGCCCTTTCTGAATGTACCGCCCGCGAGTTGGAAGACGCAAGTCGATCCTTTCCGTCAGAACGCCTCGCGGGGGAACGTAGGGTATGTGGACCGGACGATCGAAAATGTTATCCACAGTCGCTCCCGGCTCACATGGCGTGGAATTCGCAGCTCTGTTCCCAGCGAGGGGCGAGCTCAGCGTGATCGAATACGAAGGAACCCATCGCTTGCGATTGCGAAGCGTCAGATACGCCGGTGTTTCCTGGCGGGCAAAGACGTGATCGGGGACATCGATCGCGATCTCGAGACGGTCGAGAACCCATTTGGTGAGGAGAACCGATACAGCGAAGCCAGCAAGCAGGATGGCCAGAATAAGGTACAACAAATTGTTGCCGGTGTTGAAGGCTGCTGCCGCGATCACTCCGGCGATTGCCACATAAAGCGCTCCGCCGCGCGTCCAGGAATATCCTTCCTGCATTCTCGCGAGCGACCGCCGAAGAAGCGCCCGGATGATCCAACATCCGGAGACACCCGCGAGAGCTAAGGCCAGGAGGGCGAAAAAGCTCGCGAGCCCGGCGCGGCCTTCTCTCTCGAGAGCGGCGGAGTAAAGCGCTCCAATAAGCGATAATCCGAGACCCGCGGCCGTACCCAAAAAAACTCTTCGCCGCACTCCTGCAGCCTGCGAATCTGCGCTCTCCTTGGGAAAGAGTGAACCCGACCCGCGAGCCCGCGTGCGGCGAAACTCGAGCGACGGCGCCGACATGGAAGTGCAGGCCACGACTATAGAGGGACCGGAGTATTCTCGATGATTCCTTTCACGATCGTCCCGGCCTGGGCGAAGTTCTCAGTCAGCGAAGAATACTCCGTATTCACGACGAGCCGATGAGCGAAAACCGGCAGGGCCAGGCGCTTGAAATCGTCCGCGATGCAGTAATCGCGCCCGTCAAGGTAGGCCCACGCCTGCCCCGCCCGATGCAAGGATATGGACCCACGCGGGCTGACGCCGATCGCCACCTGCGGATGACTTCGAGTCTTCTCGACGAGGGTCATCAGGTAGTCCAGCAGGTCGTCTTCAACCCACACCTGCCTTGCTTCCTGCTGCGCCTGCGCCACCTGGCCACCGGTCATAATGGCTTCAACTTCGCGCAGCGGATCCGGCGCGGCGGAAGCGCGAAGAATTTCCTTTTCACTTTCGGGAGACGGATAGCCGATTTCAATCCGCATCAGAAACCGGTCACGCTGTGACTCCGGAATCGGGAAAGCACCGTGATGCTCCACCGGGTTCTGGGTGGCGATCACGATGAACGGCTGCGGCAAGGGATAGGTGTGATCGTCCACTGTTACCTGGGATTCATTCATGGCTTCGAGTAGAGCGCTCTGGGTCTTGGGCGTGGTGCGGTTGATTTCGTCTGCGAGGATGAAGTTTGCAAAGATGGGGCCGGGGCGGAATTCGAATTCCTTGCTCTCCTGGTTGTAAACATTGACGCCGGTGACATCCGAAGGCATCATGTCGGAGGTGAATTGGATCCGCTGGAACGTGCAGCGGAACGAGTGGGCCAGCGCTCGCGCCAGTGTGGTCTTACCTACGCCAGGAACGTCTTCGATCAGCAGGTGGCCGCCGGCGACGAGCGCCGTCAGCGCCAAGCGAATGGCGTCATCCTTTCCCCGGACGGTGCGGCCTACGGTTCGTTGTAACCGAGAGAGGATTTCGGCGCCGGCCGCCGGCCCGTTTTGGACCTGCAGATGACTCATGGTGTTTTCCGATACGCCTGGACCAGCCTATGCGAATCTGGTATTACTAATGTCGTGGGATGCCTGTTCGCGAACTCACCCGTCGATTTGCCCATGGGCGATTAACTCAGCGGTAGAGTGCTATCTTCACAAGGTAGAAGTCACAGGTTCGAATCCTGTATCGCCCACCAATGAACCAGCCGCCGCAGCCGTAGACTCTATCGGCAGTTACTCAATTATTCTGTATGTTATGAATCAGAGGGAGGGGAGAACGGCGGCGCGCAGAACCACGCCGTTCGAACCGGTGGTCCGTTGCGGCAGCTAGCGCAGCCATTCTTCCAGCTTGACGGCTTCACGCGTCCGGTCGTCGCGGTATTTCACGATCACCGGCGTAGCCAGGGAGAGTCCCCATTCGCGCCCGAGCCGGCTGGAGACGGCGCGCGAGCCGGGAACGACAACAGCGCCAGGAGGGATGTGGAGGGGTTGGCCGTTTTCGTTCCTGTAGACCGTTTCCCGGACAAGATCGTAAACGGGGGTTGAGCCGGTTAAAATGACTCCTGCCCCGAGTACGGATCCCTTGCCGACGATCGTGCCCTCGTAAACGCCACAATTCCCGCCAACCAAAACGTCGTCTTCAATAATCACGGGCAGGGCGCCCACGGGCTCAAGCACGCCGCCAATCTGGACGGCGGCGCTCAGATGGCAGCGTTTGCCCACCTGCGCGCAGGATCCGACCAGCGCATGAGAGTCCACCAGTGTCTCGTTATCTACATACGCGCCCACATTAATGTACATCGGCGGCATGCAGGTAACACGCTGTCCAATGAAGCACCCGCGGCGAATCGATGAACCACCTGGGACCACACGCACCGACAGGTTGGTAGAAAGTTTTTTGAGAGGAAATGTGTGTTTATCGTAAAAGGGCAGTCCCCCGGCAGACATTTCGACGATCTTCCCCATGCGGAATCCGAGCAGAATTCCCTTTTTAACCCATGAGTTGGCTTTCCAGCCCACCGGGCTGGCTGCATCCGGAGCTGCGGCCCGAATGCTGCCCTCATCCAGTCCGGCCATCAGTTCCCGGAATGGCTCTTCCCATTGGGAGCCAGGGTCGCGGCTTCCCTCAATGCTTTCCGCGAAGAGGCTTTCGATCGTTGATTGGAGAGTCATGGAATGCAGCCGGTCAGGCAATTTTTCCGATCACGGCAGAAGTGAATTGGTCCGTCGTGGAGTTGCCACCCAGATCCGGCGTAAACACACTCCGCGCCTTCGTCACGGCACGAAGAGCCGTCATGATTCGTGACGAGACGTCGTGTTCGCCGAGATGCTCCATCATGAGCGAAGCTGCCCAGATTGCGGCAATCGGATTCGCAATGCCGCGGCCTTCAATATCGGGCGCGCTGCCGTGCACGGGCTCGAACATCGGTGGCCCTCGCCGCTCAACCGGATTAAGGTTCGCGCTGGCCGCAAGTCCCAAGCTGCCCTGCAGCGCGCCCCCCAAGTCCGTCAGTATATCTGCAAACAAGTTCGAACCGACCACCACGTCCAAACTCTCCGGCGCTACAATCATGCGCGCCGCTGCCGCATCCACGTGATACTTAGCCGTTTCGACATCCCGGAACTCGCTCGCAATTTCCGCAAACACCTCGTCCCACAGCACCATCGTAAACTGCATCGCGTTCGACTTCGTGATGCTGGCCAGTGTCTTCCGGCGTCGCCGTGCCTGCTCGAAGGCGTAGCGAATAATGCGCTCCGTGCCCTTGCGCGTGAAAATGGATTGTTGTACGGCAACCTCGTCCGCCGTGCCTCGCTTGAACCGGCCTCCAACTCCGCAGTATTCCCCTTCCGTATTCTCGCGGATAAACAGCATATCAATCTGATCCGGACGCTTCCAACGCAGCGGGGATTCCAGGCCCGGCAGAACCTCCACGGGACGCAGATTGACGTACAGGTCAAACTCAAAGCGGATGCGCAGCAATAGCTCACGGAGCGAAATGTGGTCCGGAACGCTGGGATGGCCGATGGCTCCGAGGAGGATAGCATCGAAGCCAAGCAAGCGTTCCAAGCCATCCGCTGGCATCATTCGCCCGGTGCGAAGGTAGAATTCGCACCCCCAATCGAAGCACTCGAAGTTGAAGCCGATCCCTTTGCCGGCGGCCTCGAGCACGCGGACCGCCGCAGGCACCACTTCCTTACCGATCCCGTCGCCTGGAATCAAAGCAATTTGGTACGCGCTCATCTTCGTTTGACACGCCTCAGCACGCTTCGTAAACTAACAGCTTGGTCGCCCGCACGTTCGCTCGCCCAGGGCCCCCGACGCTTGCGGCTGCTTTTCCGCCTCCCCGGCGAAGCTCTGCAGCATAATGCCACGGGCGCGCAGCCTTCCAAGGAGAAAAAATCGTTGACCGTATTTCGAGATCTCTGCTGGAGCTTAGCCGGCGCCTCTGTGCTCTTTTATATTCTAGCGATCATCGCCGGCTTACGGTTCGGGCGGCGCGCGGCGCGGCCCGCCCGGCTTCCTGACAAGGCGCCCGAGGTGGCACTATTGAAGCCGCTGCATGGAACCGATCCGGCTCTCGTGCAGAATCTTGAGAGTTTTTTCCGCCTGAACTATCCGCACAAGGAATATGTTTTCGGCGTCACGACGGTTGACGACCCCGCCGTGGCGGCTGTCGAGGAGCTGCGCCGGCGCCATCCGGAAGCGCAAATTACTCAGACCGTCGGTGATGAGCCGTCGACCAATCGGAAGGTCGGCAAGCTGCTTCGAATGTTGCGCCGTCCCCCTTCTTCGGAAATCCTGGTGATCAGCGACGCCGACGTCTTGGTGAAGGAGGATTACTTGCAGCGCGTTGTGGCTGAATTGTGCAGCAGCCCCCGCGTCGGCATGGTGACCTGCCTGTATCGCGGCGTTGCCCCGCGTCGAAGCTTGGGAGCGAAGCTGGAAGCGTTGTACATTAACACGGACTTCACTCCGACTGCCATTTTTTCTTATTACATCGAGCCCATGCGCCACGCTTTTGCTTCCACCATTGCGATCCGGCAGAGCACCCTCGAGGAAGTGGGCGGGCTTACAAGCGTGAAGAACGCCTTTGGAGACGATTTCGCGCTTGCGCGGCGCGTTGCAGGCGCCGGCTACCAGATCGTCCTTTCGAGTTCCATTGTGACGATGGCTACCGATCGGATCAGCCTGGCGGAATTTTGGGGCCGACAGATGCGCTGGGCGCGCGTCGACCGTAAAATCCGTCCCGTCAGCCTGGCGCGGATCGGCATTAACGGACCATTTTGGGCTCTGGCGCTGATGATCGCGTGCAGCTTCAGCGCCCCCTCGGTGGCATCGGCGGCTCTGGTGCTGGGAATCCGCCTGGCGATGACGGCGATCACGCTCCGGACGGTCCTCGGACTTCCCGTGCGGATTGCCGATCTCGTTCTCACGCCCGTCAAAGATCTCGTGATGCAAGCCGTGTGGCTCGGCAGCTTGTTCGGAAATAAGGTGGAATGGCGAGGGAGAAAGCTGCGGTTGCTGCGCACCGGCGAGATGAAAGAATTGGGGCCGTGAGCTGCGGCTCAGCATGGGGTTAAGCCACCGAGGCGATGGCCGTCTTGCTTGAAGACAAGCGAAACTGACGGGTCGCCAGCTTTTGACGACTGCCAGCCCGTCAAGAAACGGCCAGATTCCGATGCGCATCCGGCGTGCCCTTGAATTCGCGCGCGAAGGCGCCACCTGCCCCCGCGCCCAGCGGCAGCCTCAACATGATTCCCATCGTGCTGATGGCGAGGCTGAGCGCCAGGAGCGTAGCGCGAGATCCATACGAATGGAAGCCTAAGACGAGCACGGCCTGCGCAATCCCCAGACCTGCGGGCGTCACCGGAAGTGCGGTCAGGAACAACTCAACCGGCTCGAAAGCCAACACCTGGACGAGCGGCACGTGAACCCCAAAACTTCTCAACTGGACGTAGAGCGTGAGTCCTTCCCCGGTAAAGATCAAGGCGCGCAAAAGCATCAGGCGCAAGTAATGCGAAGCCCGCGCCCTCCGGAAGCTGGAAAACGCCGGAAGCTCGTAAATCCACCGTAAGATCACGGTTGAAGGCCGGCCGCGGCGCCAAAACCAGGCGAACAGGCCGATGCCGGCAATGACCGCCACGGCGTAGTACCATCCGGAAGCAATCAACGATGTTGGAACCAGCAGGGCCGCCAGAAGCCCCATCACTCCCATGACCAGAAAATCGATAAGGCCAAGAAATATCATTGAACATCCGGCAGAAACGATTGGCACTCCTTTGCGGCGGCGCATGAAAAATGCCAGGGCGGTGCCACCCGCCACATGATTGACCGTTTGCAAGAAATACTGAGCCGCGTTCACGGGCAGCATTTCCCGAAACGTCGTCTTCACGTGAAATGCGCTGAATAGCCGGGAAAAACTCAGTGTGTCACCCACGAACCAGACGCTTACCGATGCCACACTGGCAAGCAGAAACCACCACGGCTTCACTCCCCACAACACTCCCGTCCATTGCTTTACCGTGATACCGCGCGCCAGGAGAATGATGATCCCTGCGGCCGCGGCGTAAGGAAGCGCAACACGCCACCACAGACGCTTCCGGGACCGGTCCACCGGGACGGTGGAAGCGCCGGAGCCAGTTTCGGACGCGGCATCATTGCGGGCTGCGAAGCTAGCCGTGCTCATACTTAAAAGCTCACGGAAAATAAAAACAACCCACCCAAGCTCAGTCTAACATCGAACCCCTACGCACGGACGGCGTCGCGATTCCTTCCGCCCTCTGTTGAAACCATCTTCCGGCTCGCAAGCTCACGGTAGGTGGTAAGGCGGATGGCCGAACGGGTGAGAGCGGCACGGACACTCGGGCTGGTGAGAATTTCGCATTCGAGGGATTGCGAGGAGTGAAGCGGCGGCCGATGGTCCCACT
The DNA here is from genome assembly GCA_030041095.1 of Terriglobia bacterium. Classification (GTDB taxonomy): domain Bacteria; phylum Acidobacteriota; class Terriglobia; order UBA7540; family UBA7540; genus JASHON01. Next base: position 23,627 of record JASHON010000028.1, on the reverse strand, counting down.
CGACCGCTGGATGAAAATAGAATTCTGTCGTAGCGTCCCGGGGCAGACGCTCCAATGCCTGGATCACATAACGCTCGCTGAGTTGGCCAGTCTGGTGAAATCCTTGCGTGCAATCGTTCGAGCCAAGGCCAAGCGCGCGTGCCTGGCGGGCCGCCCTCGAGGAAAGCCAGTAGAAGAAAGCATGATCTCTGAGCTTGCGAAGTCCTGACGACGAATCAATGCTCAGCGTGGTCCATATGGCCTCGCGGACGAGGCGAACGTAGGGCACGTGATATTCAGCCGCAAGAGGCAGCAAAATGTCCGCCAGGACCGGATGAAGGTGTAAATTGTGGTGGCCGTCAAGGTGATAAAGATACCCCACGCGTTCCAGGTGGCGCTCGATTTGTGCGCGAAACTCATCGCGCAGCCGCGCCCGTCGCGTGCGGCCGAAGGCATAGCGGAACCCAGCCCAAACCTCGCTCCGCGGAAAATACCCGCGCTCGTCTACGAGTCCACGAAGGCGGCTCGCGCCCAGAACGCTCTTGCCATTGCACGCGACCACGTGCAAACCAACATCGAGCGCAGGGTTGTCGCGCGCTGCGACGACCGCCTCATCACACGCTTCCCCGGCCACCATCAGGCTGGCGCTTGTGAGTATGCCTTCCCGGTGAGCCTTGAGGATGCCCGCATTGACCTGGGGCGACCGCCCGAAATCATCTCCATTGACGATAAGCCAAGCCATACCGCACACCAAACATCACGAGTGACGCAAACTGCATACGAGCGCCAAGGCGTCGCACGAATTCTATTCTCTGAGTCACCGCGCGTTCGCGCTTCTGCGTGGGGCCGCGGATTCTTTCACAGGCTCGGAAGCCGCCGGTGACCGCGCCGCTAGCGCTGTCCTCGGCGACGCCGAGTCGAGTTCCTCCTGAAGCCGATCGAGGAAGACGCGCACCCCTTCCGGGCGAGGCAGGTAATACCGCGCGGCTGTAAACCCGCCGGCCCCGATCTTCACGGTAATCCCTTTCGTCAACACCTTGAACGCATCCTCATCCGTCGTATCATCTCCAGCGTATATGGGAAGTGTGGCGGCCGGTAGTCGCGAAAGCGCCTCCTTCACCGCATCTCCCTTGTTCTTGAAGTTTCCGGGAAGCATCTCCCAAATTTTGCTGCCAGGCATCATTCGTAAATCTGGCTGGAACGCCGCGGCAACCGCTTCGACGGCGCGCGCCGCTTCACGAACCTCCGCTGCAGGCGCACCGCGATAGTGCACCACGAAAACCGGACCTTTGTTCTCGATCCAAATTCCGGAAAGCCCGCTCAGCCGCGCGGCAAGCTGCCGGCGGGCGCGCTCGAGAATGGGCGAAGCCGCCAGCTTCGAAGACCGCTCTGAGTCAACTTCCTGTCCGTGTAATCCAAGGCATTCGACTCCGGGCACGTCCGCCAGCTTCTTCAAGTCCGCCAGGGTTCTTCCGCTGATGATCTTGACGGTGACGCGTGGGTCTTGGGCGAGTTGCGCCAGGACGCGGCGTGTTGCGGTCTTTAGCCGCACCTGGTCGGGCTTCCGGCGGCGGGGCGCCAGCGTGCCGTCGAAATCCAGGAAAACGGCGACGTGTTTCGCGCGGCGCAACCGGCGCGCGACCGCACGCCACTCTTCGAACAGCGGGAGTGGCCGGCGCGAGGGCTTTCTCCGCGATCCAATTTCCATCTTCCTGCTAGGGTGTTCCCACCGTGGCGGGCTCCTCCGGCCGGATCTCGGACAATCCGCCGATGAGTTCCGCCGCCCAACGGTAGATATTGTTTTCACGAACACCCTGCCGCATGCGGCGCATGCGTGTTTCGCGCTCCCGCACATCCATGGTGAGCGCCGCGTGGATGAGATCGGCCATTCCCTCGATGTCGTAGGGATTCACAATCAACGCGTCGATGAGCTCGCGAGCCGCCCCGGTAAAGGCGCTCAGGATGAGCACGCCCTGGTTATCCTCTCGCGCTGCCACAAACTCTTTAGCCACCATGTTCATCCCGTCGTGGAGAGAAGTGACGAGGCACACATCCGCCGCGCGATAATAAGCTTGAATCGCCTGCCGGCCATGATGCTGCTCGAGCAAAACGATGGGTTTCCACTTGCCGGTTTCGAACTTCCAGTTGATTCGCTCAGCTTCGCCGCGCACTTCCGACAAGAGATCGAGATAACGGCGAATGCGGGTGCGGCTGGGCGCGCCAATCTGAACGAAGGTGAATTGACCGCGAAACGCTGGATATTTTTCAAAGAAGCGCTCGATGGCCAGGAAGCGCTCCAGAATCCCTTTCGTATAATCCACACGGTCCACACCGATGCCCATGTGCAGCGCTTCTACGCCGTGCTGCTTCAGAAGCGCATCCCGCCCCGCCGTCGGCGCGCTGTCTTTGCCGTGCTCCGGAAAGACCACGCTGATCGGATAAGGTTTCACCGTGGTCGAGTGCCCGCCGCGGTTGACGGCGAAGCGCTCCCAATCGATGCGAGACTCGAGCGTGCGGTCCACCGTCTCAAGGAAGTTCATGCAATGCGCTTGAATGTGAAACCCAATCAGGTCAGCGCCGAGCAATCCATCCAGGAGTTCCTGCTGCCACGGGCATACGCGGAACGCATCCGGATGCGGCCAGGGAATGTGCCAGAAGATCGCAATGCGCACGCCGGGCCGCCGCTCCTTGACGATTCGAGGCAGAAGGGCGAAGTGATAATCCTGAACCAGCAATGACGGGTCAGCAATGCGTCCCATTTCATCAAGAACGATATCCGCAAATCGTTCATTCATCTTTTGATAATATTGCCAATCGTTCGCGCGGAAGATCGGTCGCGTATAGGCAATATGGCAAAGCGGCCATAGACCCTCGTTGGCGAAGCCGTAGTAGTAACCCGCTTCCTCCTCCTTGTCCATCCAGACGCGCCGGAGGACATACTGTGGATCGCCCGGGGGAACCGCAATCCGATCATGCTCGTCGACCACTTCCCGATCCGCCTCCCCTGAGCCGTGAGCAATCCACGTGCCATGGCAAGCACACAAGATGGGCTCGAGCGCGGTCACCAGGCCGCTGGCCGGAACGACCACTTCGAGCGATTTCCCGCGGCTCTGGTGGGAATAAGGCTCGCGGTTTGAGACCACGAACAGGCGGTTTCTCCCCAGCTTGTTTTCCACGAAGACGCGAAGCCGCTCCGACGTCCACGTCGACTCTGCCGTCGCGCGCAGGCGAGCTTCCTCTCTCGCTGCAGTTCGCGCAGCGGTCAAGCTGCGGGCGAGATGCGTCACCTCAGCCGTAAGCGTTCCGACGGGATGCAAGTGGTCTAAATCAGGCGGCCGCTGCCCGGCCTTTCCCGTGCGCAACGCCCGCACCCATTGCGCCGTCCTTGCCAGTGGATTCACAATGGTCCAGCGAACGATCAGCAGAGTGATCAGTACGATCAGAAGCACCTGCACCAGCACGTGCTGCAAGGTCGCGCGCCAAATGCGAGCGCTCTGGCGATCGATGTAGCTTCCATCCTCAGCAATGACCAGCGTCCCTTCCACAATGCTTCCGTTGACGAGCGGCGTCGCGAACAGTTGTATCGGCGTCGTACCAGCCTTCAACGTTTCGCTCAACCCCCGATGTTGCCCCATGCATCTGAACACCAGCGCCGGCGGATCTCTGAAGATCGATTTGAGCCGGGGAGTAATGGCGAGCCGTTTGGCCGCTCCGCCATAGATCGCGATCCCCAAAACATGCTCGCTTCTTGCGAAACGGTTAATCGTGCCCTGCAGGAGTTTGATGGACTCGAAGTCCAGGAGCGGCTCGACAACCTCTTCCAGGCTCTGCCCGAGCATTTGGGAATGACTGTCGAGATCCTTCCATAGCCAGCGTTTTTGCGAGCGAACCTGATAACGAGCAAAAAGGAACGTCACCACCGTAATGCCGGCAATGAGTGAAAAAATGAGCCGCAGGCTGATCCGCATAGCGTGAAGGCCTTAAAGATTTCCTGAATTCCGAAGCCCACCTTCATTATAGCAAGCGGCGCCGAACCGCCTGGCGAGCGCCTGACCTGCATTTCTCACGACGGCGGGTACGTGCCGGCGGCGGAGTGGAAACCCCGCCCTGGAGTTTCTGCATTTGTTGAAGAGTGTCGCCGAGGCACGGTGCGGCTCCGCCGACTGACGTGCGGAAAGGCTTGCCTTTCCGGATCCTACCCCCTCCGATCGTTCTTTCTTTTTCCGAAGCAAGGCTGCGCCTTGCGACCCTCGCTCTAATCTGGGTGGCGCAGACATGGCAGCTTTGAGCCATGTCTGTCTTCACGGGTCGCATACATCGCAACATGCGAGATGTATACGCCATCCATCGAAAAGCCGCAGGGGCTAAAGCCCGGCCACGGCGGACCTGAGTCGGCATGACTGAAGTCATGCCCTGATACATTGCGGCTTCGATCAATCCCCTCGACGAATGTCATTCAGAGCGTAGCGAAGAATCCCAGCATCCGTTTCCCAAGAAATGCAGAGATGCTTCGCTTCGCTCAGCATGACAAAGTGGCCTTTTCCCGCGGCCGGTTTAGCCTCCGGTTGCGCCGGCCAGCGGCTAAAGCCGTTGGAGTCTGCGACGCAGTGCGGCATGACTAAATTCATGCCCTGATACACTGCGGCTTCGATCAATCCCATCGACGAATGTCACTCTGAGCGTTGCGAAGAATCCCAGCATTCGTTTCCAAAGAAATGCAGACTAATACTCTACCTTTGTACCGTCGGGCAAGCCGAAAGCGCCCTCAGTCACCACGCGCTCTCCCGGCCGAAGTCCGCCGGTCACCTGCACACGGTCACCTTCCTGAATTCCCAGCGTCACCGCGCGCTGGCGCGCGAGATCGCCGGCACCAACCACCATCACGGAGGGTTTTCCGTCTTCTCCCGTAACAACGGCCGACGATGGCACGCACAGAGCGTCGCGAACCGTCTTCGCCACCATCGTCACGTCAACCGCGGCTCCTGGCCTCAACTCATCCTGTGGATTCGCGGTCTGCACCCACACCTGAACGGTCGTGCTGCCGGGATCGAGCGCCGGGCTCACGACCGTGATTTTCCCCTGGACGTCCTTTTGGTTGCCAAGCGAAATGTAAGCCGGGTCACCCACCCGGAGAAACGCCGCCTGTTGTGGCGTGATGTGAACACGCGCAACGACCTTCGAAATATCCATCACCGTGATCAAGGGCGACCCGGCGGACGCCATTTCCCCTTCGTAAAGCGGACGGCTCGCCACCACGCCGTTGATGGGGCTACGGATTTCCGAGTACTTGAGCTGGGCAAGAGCAGCCTCGTACCTGCCCTTGGCCGCGGTCATCTGCGCCTTCGCGGATTTGATTTGCTGCTCTTTTCCTACGTCCTGAAGTCCTTTGAGGGTTGATACCGCAAGCTCGTACTGGTTGCGCGCGCGTATGTACGCGACGTAGGACTGATCCAGCAAATTCCGGGCAAGCGCGCCAGCCTTATAAAGCTTCTGGCGGCTTTGGTAAACCTGCCGCGCAGCAGACCGTGCCTGCTCCGTGGCTTTGACGTGGAGCTCGGCCGTCTGGATTTCGACCGGCAGGCTTTCCTGCACGCTGGTGGCGTACGCCGCCTGTGCCTGCTCGTAAGCACCCCGCGTTTCCGTAACGGCGGCAGCGAGGTCAGCGTTTTCGAGCACGGCGAGCAACTCGCCGGCATGGACGCGGCTGCCGCGCTCCACGTCATACTCTGAAATTGGAGCGCTGATCTTCGGCACGATGGGAGCCTGATTGATGGGATAAAGCACCGCTTCCGCGCTGACGAGCTGTTGGATGGCGGCCGGGCGCACGATGACGGTTTGCACCTTGACCATCGTTTCGGGCTGAGCGGGGCTGCCGCCGGAGCACGCAGTCGTCACCAGCGCCACCGCAACGACCAGGGACGCAAGTAGGGGCCAGCATCCCTTGCCTGGAGCCGCGATCGTCGTGAATCGCCCGGAATTCAGCACTCCTCAGAATCTCCCGGTCAGAGTTTGAAGATCGGCCAGGTCAGTGCGATAGAGAGCCTGGCCGGCGGCATACGCATTCTGGGCCGCAGTGAGGGAATTTTCGGCGTCGAGCACTTGCAAGACGGTCGCCTCACCCGCTTTGTATTGCATGGTGACCAGTTGCAGGTTTCTTGCAGCGAGCTGGGAAGAATTGCGGAGAGTATCCAACTGGTTCGAAGCCACCTGCGCCTGATTATAGAACGAGTACAATTCACTGAGAACTTTGCGCTGCGCGTAAGTCAGGTTGAGCCGGGCCAGGTTGCGCCGGTCTTTCGCTTCCCGCAACTGGCTGCGCCGGATTCCCCAGTCCCAGACTGGAACGTTCATCGAGTAAGTCACAAAATAGCCCATCTCGGGGACGCGGGCGTCTTGCTCGGAAGGACGCGACTTCAGCGCGAACGCGTTCGCATCAAGGCCGTAATCGAGATCGATGCCGAAGGAAGGGAAATAGGCGGCGCGCGCCACGGCGACGCCCAGAGCCGCCTGATCCCACTGCGCAAACGCAGCTCGCACCTGCGGATTTGCCGTTTCTGCGAGCCTGCGAACTTCGTGAAACGGCGGCAGGACAGGAGGCGTGTCCAAATCGTCCACGACCGTGAAGTTTTGGTTCAGCGCAGGAAACAGGAGTACGGCCAGCGCCAGCCTGGCATTGTCCATGGCCAGCCCGGCGTTCTCCAGAGCCTGTTGCTGGCCGTTATATTGTAACTCGAAGCGGATGACGTCCGTATGCGCGACCTCGCCGCCCTGCTCGAGAGCCTCCGCGATGGAAAGAAAGTGGCGTGCGTCAGCCAGACTTCGCTGCGCCGTCGCGTATTCACGCTCCGCCACGACCAGCGCATAATAGTCCTGCGTCACGGTCACCACTAATCCGCGCTGTGCGATCTCTTCGTTCGCTCTCGCCAGCGCCTCCGCATACGCGGCTTGCCGGGGCAGAGCGCGGATGAAGAATGTGGAAGGCAAAGGCTCGCCCGCTTCGAGCCACTCGTGATAAACGTGAACACCGTCATTCTCCACGAACCGGCCTGTACCCAGACCGTTGCCCTGAGTATTCAAATATTGAGTGGTATCTCCGAAGGACGGAAGCATAGAGGCCGTAGCCTGCTTGCGGCCTTCCTGCGCGATGCGAACGGCGGTAAGAGCAGACTGAAATACGGGACTGTTCTGCTGCGCCCGCTGCATGGCGTCCGCCAGCGTAAGGGTGAGCGGCGGGCCGGAGTTTGCCGGCGAGCCCGGCTGAAGCAACTGTAACTCGGCTTGCGGATCGAACGCGGCCATCTTCTTTTTCGTGACAGCCCTGGCACCGGCAGCTCCTGCAAGCACGATCGCGAGAAGATACGCTACGAATTTCATGTCTGCCTCCTACGCATTTTTCATCTTGAGTGTCTCCCCCCTCGCGTAAAGCGCGCTGGCCACCCAACCGATACTGAACGTTACAACGGTTCCGATGGCGACATACCACGTCCAGGCAACCGAAGTGAATTCTACAACGCCGCCAAGCGCCACCAGGCCGGCAACCGCACCGAATAGCGTTCCTTTCCAGTTAGCCTTCCTGACGAGAACGGCCAGAAGAAAGATTCCCAGCAAGCTGCCGTAAGGAAACGACGCCACCGTCAGCGCGAGCACCAGAACACTCTCCTTCAGCAAGTGGGCCAGCAACGCCATGAAGATCAGCACGCCGCCCCAGAACAGCGTCATTCCTTTCGAGACGCGCAGGTAATGGCCCTCCTCGCGCCCGGGCCGGATCCACGGGCGATAGAAATCCATTACCGAGCTCGAGGAAAGCGCATTCAGGGCGGCGCTCATATTGGCCATTCCGGCCGCGATGATGGCCGCGATCAGCAAGCCGGACAGGCCGACGGGCAACGAATGGACCGCGAAATAGGGAAAGATCTGGTCCGGCCGGCTGAAGCGCTGCGCGGGAGGATGGAGATGATAGTAAGCAAACAAAACCACGCCAATCACCAGGAAAAGCGCGAATTGCAGCAGAATCACTACGCCGCTCGTCAGCAAAGCCGTTTGGCTTTCACGCTTCGTGCGCGCTGCCAAAAGACGCTGGACGATCAGTTGGTCTGCGCCGTGGCTCGCGCTATCCAGAAAAACGCCGCCGATGACGCCGGAAAGAAATACGTACGGCTGATGAAAACTGAAATGGAAGTTGAAGACGTCCAGCTTGTTTCCTGAAATCGTCGCCAGATGGCTCACCGCGCTCCAGCCGCCAGGGATGCTGTGAAGGGCAAGCAGGAGCGCGGCGACGCTCCCGATGATATAGATTGTAAGCTGCGTCACGTCAGTCCAGATGACGGCCGTAAAGCCGCCTTCGAACGTGTAAATCAGCGTCAGCACCGTCACCAAAACGACTGCCGCAAGAACGCCCGTTCGAAAAACGATTTCAAATACGATGGCAATCGCAAAGACGCGCACTCCCTCTGCAAGCGCCCGCGTCACCACAAACAGCCCGGCTGTGAACGCCTTCAGCGGCCGCCCGAACCGCTGCTCGATGAACTCGTACGCTGTGAAGATTTCACCCGCGAAGAACTTCGGAATCAATAAAAAGCTCACAACACATCTTCCGGCAAGATAGCCAAAAATGAGCTGCAGGAAGTTCATGTTTGAGCTGTACGCGATGCCCGGCGTGCTGATGATCGTCAGGATGCTGGTTTCGGCGGATACAATTGAGAACGTGATGGCCCACCAGGGAACGCGCTTGCCTCCGAGGAAATAGTCACGAAGGCTTCGCTGCCGCTTGCGAAAGTGAGCGCCGAAAACCGTGATGCCGGCCAGGTAGGCAATAACAATGGCAAGATCGATGGGGCCTAGCGCCACTCAAGCTCCTTGGAAGTGCGAAATCGTCATGATGTCAGATTCGAGCTCTGCGAGCAAAATTCTGGACTGCTTTTTTGCCCAGCGTCCTTAGCCAGCAGCGCTTTGTCCTTTGTCACTTGTCCTTCTTTTTTCGTTCGTCTCCGCTGACGAATTGCCTCTTGGCAGCCACCTATCGTCGATGTCCCCTACCTATTTCCAACAACTTAACGGCTTTGAAAACGCATAACTATATTTATCTTCAATAATTTAACGGCTTTCACGGCTTCGTTTTTGGTTAGCATTTTCTCATGTTATTCATTCTGAATAACTTAACGGCTTCGTTTCCCCAAAAAATTGTTATTCTTAAGCCGGCCAGATTATTTATCCAGTTTCGCCCGCCAATGGTCCGTTGCCCGTTGTCCGTAATTTCCACCATCCGCCTTTCCGCCTTGGGACTTTATCAACGCTCAACGACTCCTGCCTGCTCACGGTTCTTTCCCTCCCATCGCGTCGAAGGTATAAAGCAATCGCGCCAGCCTGCGATGCTGCGCGACAGCAAAGGATCTCCGTGTTTTCGTCAACAACAGACCCCTTACACTATTTCACATTTAAATGAGACGGTGGGGACAAATAGGACAGATTTCGTTAGATGGTTGACATTGCTTGACGAATCCGGAGCCCCACGGTATTTTAGGAAAGGGTGCTGCACGTCACGTTTCCGCGCTTCCGGCGCCAAATCCTGAAAAAAGGACCGATCGAACTTTGAAGCGAACTTTTCAACCCAACCGGCGGCGCCGCGCCAAGACGCACGGCTTTCGGGTTCGCATGCGAACCGCGGGCGGCCGTAATACCCTCAAGCGTCGGAGGCAAAAGGGACGCCATCGTCTGATCCCATGAGTGGAGGCGAGCGATCGTATTCCTTTCCCAAAGGGATGCGCCTGCTACGTCCTCGTGAGTTTCGCAAGGTGTATCAGGAAGGACGGCGGCGAAGCACGCGCGTATGCCTCGTGTATTATCGCTCCAACAATCTTTCGCGCTTTCGCGTGGGGATCACGACGCCCAAAGCCATTGGCAATGCCGTGATCCGCAACCGGGTGCGGCGGCGCCTACGGGAAGTGATCCGTCTGAATCAGGCGGCGCTTCCGCCCGGCTGGGATGTTGTGCTCAATCCGCGAGCCGAAGTGGCCGGCATGCCGTTTCCCAACCTGGCGCAGGAAATACTTCACTTGCTCCCTTCGCGCCCGCCAGGAGCGTCTGCGGCCAAGCCACCCGTGCGGCCCGGTATCTAGCTCTCTTTCTCATCCGGCTTTACCAAGTCCTCCTTTCGCCCCTTCAGCCATTTGCCTGCCGCTATGTCCCGACGTGTTCGGCTTACGCGTATGAGGCCATCGAAAAATGGGGTGTGCTGCGAGGCGCCTACTTCGCGTTGCGACGCCTGCTGCGTTGCCATCCTTTTGGGGGAAGCGGCTATGATCCTGTCCCTTGAAGCCGTGAATCCGCGGCTCCGCGAGCGCCCATGGCACTGAACGAGATCTAGATGAACTCAGACACGGAAAAACGGCTGCTCGTGGCCTTCATTCTCTCGTTCGGAGTGTTGATGCTCTGGAAGGCGTTCGTCGCGCCACCTCCGCCTAAGCCTGCGCCTGCCAGGCAATCTGCCTCAAAGACGCCCGCCGGGCCCTCCCGGCCCGTCCCGGTTCCTCACGCAACTGCGAAAGCAGCGGTCATACCCGTGGTTTCAGGCGCCAAGGCGCAGCAAATCGTGGTGGAAACGCCCATCTATCGTGTCACCTTCTCCACGCGCGGCGCCGTCATCAAGAGCTGGATCTTGAAGAATTACCAGGATGCCCATTACAAGCCGCTTGACCTGGTGAATGCTGCGGCCTGCGCCGAACTCGGCTTTCCCATGAACCTGCAGCTTGAAAGCCTTGAGCTTACGGATCAGGTTAATTCAGCCATTTACCAGGCCGCGCCCGCCAGCGCTACTCTCAGCGCTCCCGCGCGGCTCGTTTTCACTTACGGCAACGGCAAGGTGGAAGTGCGCAAGGAATTCTCTTTTGGGCGGGGATATGACGTTGGAGTGAAGGTATCTGTTCTCGACGGCAAGGGCGAACTGCCAGTAGCTCTTCGCTGGCCGGGAGATATTGGCGATCAATCTTTGCCGCAATCCGAGCGGGACAATGAGACTTGGGCGTTTTACGACGCTGGGACCGGAATCAAGACGACCGTTGAGAAAAAGGTGGACGGTATCGATGCCATACCCGGCCCCCTGGTTTCCGCCGGAGTCGAGGACAAATTCTTCGCAGGCATTTTCGTGCCGGGGTCACCGGACGAGAGTTTCCAGTTCGAGCGCCAAAGCTGGCGTCCTGCCGGCAAGAGTGAAAAGAACCTGCCCGCGCCGCTCACGGCTTCTCTGCTGATGGCGAGGCGACAGCCGCTCCAATTCAGCCTTTCCGTCGTTCCCAAGCGGTTGAGCGTTTTGCGCGCCGTCAACCCGGCCCTCGAAAGCCTCGTTCATTTCGGCATCGCAGGCATTGTGGCCAAGCCGGTTCTTTTAGGCATGCAGTGGATTTACAAGCACGTTGTCGCCAACTGGGGTTGGACGATCATCATCCTCACCGTCGTCCTCAACATGATTTTCATGCCGATGAAAATCAAACAAGTTCGGTCCGCTCAGGCCATGCAAAAGCTCGCGCCGCTGATGAAGCAGATTCAGGACCGGTACAAGCAATATAAACTCAATGACCCGCGCCGGCAGCGGATGAACCAGGAAATCATGAAGCTGTACGAGCAGCACGGCATGAGCCCGTTCAGCTCGCTCAGCGGATGCCTGTGGATGCTGCCGCAGCTACCCATCTTCTATGGTTTCTACGAAGTTCTGGAGACCAGCATTGCTTTCCGGCACGCGCCCTGGCTCTGGTGGATTAAGGACCTGTCCGTCCCGGACCCGTATTATGTTCTCCCGGCGCTCGGAATCGTGCTTTCATTTCTGATGTACCGCATGACGCCGATGCCCGCCGCCGATCCCGCCCAGCAGCGGATGATGATGTTCATGCCGTTATTCGTCGGAATCATCTTCTTTCGGCTGCCTGCAGGAGATAATCTCTATTACATGGTGTTCAGCCTTATCGGCGTATTCCAACAGCTTTGGATCAACCGGATGATACCGCCTGCGAAATCCGCTTCACAGAAAGCTGCGGAGGCTCAAGCCGGCGGCGGCGCCGCGCGCCAGAAGGGGCGGAGTCTCGGACCAGGGCAAGGCGCGGGCCCGCAGAAGCCCGTGGGAGTCAAGGCCAGGTAGAGCTGGTTCATGGAATCGAAGACCATGGAGTCGAGGGAGCAGGCAACGGCGGGAGAAGAGCAGAGTCTGAAGCCGCTTCAGGCATTTCTTGAGCAGATCCTCGAACTGGGCGGCTTTGCGCTAAAGGTACAAATTCGCAAAGTATCAGAAGCGCCGCCCCAGCCTGACGGCCCGGAATGGGCGGTCGAATTTTCCGGCAGTGATTCCGCGCTTCTGCTGGAAGGGCACGCCGAGCTTCTGGAAGCATTGGCGTATGTGGGCAGCCGCGGCGCGCATTTGAGCGAGAGCTTTCGCCGGAAGATTAACTTCGACTGCGAGGACTATCGCGCGACGCGTGCTGCGGAGTTGCGGCTTACGGCTCAGTTGGCCGCCGACCGCGCCGTGGAAACCGGTGAGGCCTTTGCCTTGAACCCAATGAACTCCTCCGAGCGGCGCCTGGTTCATCTGGCGCTCAAAGACAAATCCGAAGTTCGAACGGAAAGCCAGGGCGCCGGTCCGGACCGGCACGTGGTGATTGTGCCCGTTCGGTAACCGGGCACTCCGGCAGCCGCTTCGCATGGGGATGGTGCGGCTGCTTGGCAAAGCGGAAAGCAACGGGGGCTAAACAGGCTGCGGAAAAACTCTTTCGGGAGTTGACGTAGCACCGGCTTCCAGCCGGCAACTCCCTTCAATTCAACGGAGGCCGGCAAGATGCCGGCGCTACGTTCGCGGCGACGGCGAAACTCCCAGCAGGGGCTAAAGCCTGGCCATTGGCGGAGCTGAGTCGGCATGACTGAAGTCATGCCCTGATACCGGGGCGCCGAGGCGCCCCGGGAAACAGCGCGTGAAATGTAGAAACTCCAGCGGCGGGGTTGAAACGCCGCCCTTCCACTTCGCCGTCGGGATGTTTCCGCCGTAGTGGGAAATGCAGGTTCGTGTGATATAAACTCATCTACGCCGGCCGGAAAATAGCTGACGGCGACTTTGCGACCCATGCAGGACCTCCAACCCGATCCCATCGACAGATACTTCACCGCCATTCACCACGCGCTTGACTCCATTCGCAAGCGGGAAGTCCGAGAGGCTGCGGCTTTGATCGCGCAGGCGATCGAATTCGGCGGAATCGCGCACCTGTTCGGCACAGGCCACTCGAACATGCTCGCACAGGAAGTTTTTCACCGGGCGGGCGGCCTCGTCGCCGTGAATCCAATCATCGATCCTCGGCTGGGGTTTGAGCGGGGCGCGATCGAAGGCACGGAATTCGAGCGGCAAGCGGAAGGAGCGGACGACCTGGCTCGGGCAGCGGGCTTCCGCGCCGGCGATGCGGGGATCGTCATCTCAAATTCCGGACGCAACAGCCTTCCGGTGGAGATGGGGTTGCGCATGAAGGCTGCCGGGCTGGCTGTGATCGCCCTAACCAACGTCGAGCAGTCGCGCGCGGCCCCGTCCCGGCATCCAAGCGGCAAGCGCTTATTTGAGGTTGCCGACGTCACGCTGGACAATCGTTGTCCGCCTGGCGATGCGGCGATTCAAGTCCCGGGAATGGCCACGCTCCTGGGCCCCCTTTCCACCATTACCGGGGCTGCGATCCTCAACGCGACGTTTATCGAAGCCGCCAGGCTTCTGGCCGATCAAGGAAAACCACCGGCGGCCTTCGTGAGCGCCAACGTCGGCGGAGGCGGGCTTGAAGAGCTCAAAGCACTCACAGACCCGTACAGCGACCGCATTCGGTTCTACCGGCCGGGAGGGCGCTAAGGCAGCTCGGATCCCGGTGGCTCCTTTCGCACTCTCTGCGCGCTAATTATCAGAAGACTTGATCATCTCCAGAGCCCGGCGTGCCGCAGTGAACTGTGGATTGATGGACAATGCCCGCCGAAATTCATCCGCTGCTTTTCCGACTTGCTTTTCACGATAGTAGACAAGCCCCAGGTTGTAATGCGCTCTTGCGAACCTGGGTCTGATCTGAATCGCTCGCGTGAACTCCTCCTGGGCTCTGATTAGCTCGCTCCGCTGAAGGTAGTAACTTCCGAGCACGTTGTGCGCCGCGGAATTATCCGGCTCAACGCGGACGGCGGCAAGCAAGCGCTCACCCGCCTGGCTCCAGTGCTGCCCGAGTATGTCAAGAGCTCCTAAATCATAATTAGCTGCAAAATCCTCGGGATCGATCGTGAGAATGTGGTGGAAGTGCGTTGCTGCCTTTTGGTAGTTTCCCTGATGCAGCCAGATGGTTCCCAATAGATTTTCTGCCTGCGTGTAATAAGGCGCAATGGCCAGGGCAGCGCGCAGCTCTTCCATGGCGCTCTGGGGCTGACCTAATTTGAAATAGCTGACGCCGAGGTCAAAGTGGGCAATCTCATTCCCGGGATCTTCCTGGAGAACCAGTCTGAATTCTTTCGCCGCCGCAGAATAATGCCCCATTTTCTGGTCATTCAATCCGAGGCTGACACGGGGATTGGTGAGATGAGGATACTGAGCGAGTACCGCACGAAGCAAAGCGTTGGATTGCCGAAGATTGCCCACTGCTGCCAGGGCAACAGCACGGCCATATTGGTCATAGGCGCGAACCCGGTCCTTTGGATCCGCTCCGGCATCAATCGGCTGGCTGCTGCTGGAATTGGCAGCTATGTATCCGAGCGAACGGAGACGCGCCATCGCCTCCGCACTCAGCGCGTGGCCGGCCGGTTGATGTTTCCTCTCGTTTTTCGCCACCAAGGCGAGAAGGCGCTTGCGATAAGCAAGAGCGAGGCCGCGCTTTTGCGAATCAAGATTGTGCAACTCTTCCGGGTCATGCTCGAGATCGTAGAGCTCCGGGTTAGGAGCATCGATATACTTGTACCGTCCTACTCTTAAGCTTTGCAGTCCGCTGCAGCCAAAATGGTCATGGGCATATAAGCTCTCGCTGTAAACTTCCCGATCCCTGTGCGGCTTCCCATTCCTCAGCCAGCCCAGGAGACTTTTGCCTTGGAACTGCGGAGGAGATGGAATCCCGAGAAACTGCAATATGGTGGGCGCCACATCGACGAGGCCCGCCGGCGCGCTCACGCGCGGAGCAAAGGAAAGTTTGCTTTCGGCCGGCCAGTGAAAAATCAATGGAACCCAAAGCGTGCTCTGGTAGATGAAATAACCATGCGTCATCTCTCCGTGCTGCCCAAGACTTTCTCCATGATCGGCGGTGAAAACGATGAGAGTGTTTTTGAGCAGGCCGGCGCGGCTGAGGAAATCCCAGAACTGGCCGACCTCCACATCGACGTAGCGGATCTCACCGTCATAGCTATTTCCAAAGCGCGTCCGGTACGGTTGAGGAACGTTGTACGGACTATGCAAATCGTACAGGTGGATGAAGAGGAAGAACGGGCCGCCGGAGTTCTTTTGCAGCCATTGCGTGGCGGAATCGACCACCCGGCTGCCCAGGAGCTTGATGTCGCCTACGTCAGTCCCACGCTCTTTGTGGAGGTCAAAGGGGCTATCGTATAAATCGAAGCCCTGATCCAATCCGAAGCGACGATCGAGAACGAAGCCGCCGACGAAGGCAGCCGTATGATACCCGTGCGATTTCAGGATCCGGGCGAGGGTGAGCGTGTGGGGAGAAACCTTTTCACCGTTGTCTTCAACTCCGTTAGCAAAAGGATAGGTGGAAGTGAGCAAGCAAGTGTGGGAAGGCAGAGTGAGGGGCACTTGTGAGCTAATGGCGGAAAAAAGCGTTCCACCTTTGGCGATGGCATCGATGTGCGGAGTTGTGTAATGCCGATAACCGTAGGAACTCAACCGGTCCGCTCGCAAGGTGTCAACCGAGATTATGACGACAGAAGGCATTTGAGAGGGAGCGGCAGCCGGCGAAGAGGGGAGAGCGTAGGAGGTCGAAAGCAAAATAAGAATGAGAGCTAAACCTGGGAAGGGAACTGCCCTATGTTGATTCACGACTGCTCTCCTGGTTCGCGCCGGGGGTAAGAAGCTGTGATCCAGCGCGAGTGGGCTTGCGTAGGGTGGAACGGTTCAGTATAGGCTGCTTCTGGGGAGTAAGTTACAAGGATGAAGCTCTAAAAGCTTGAACGGCCTCTCGCCAAGGCGCTAAGCCGCCAAGGAAGCGCAAAGACTCACCGTTGGGCTTCTTTGCGGGACTCGGTGCATTGCTGTTCTTTCTCCATCCTACGTCTGTCATTTGTCTCGGTGCTGTTGAAGCTCTAAAAGCTTGAACGGCCTCTTGCCAAGGCGCTAAGCCGCTAAGGAAGCGCAAAGCGGAGACAAGCAGCGGGCCCGTCGAGCGCGTTTACAATTCCGGGCTGGCGATTCATAATTCGGGAGTCGGAGGTGAGAGATGAAGATATTCGGCGCCTTTGGAGTTGTTTGCCTGATGACCATTTTCCTCTATGCAGCGCAAAATAGAACCCCACTGGTCCCACAGACTTTTCCACCTCCGGGCCAAAGCAGCCCGAATCCAACGTTTCCCAATGATCAGCCGCCCAGTGTCGTCCACAAGAGTCACAGGCAGGCCTTCCAAGCGAAACAGGCCGAAAAACAGGCTCAGGAATTGGCGCGCCTGGCGCAATCCGTACCTCCGGAGATTAACAAAGTGGCGCAAGGAAAGCTTCCGAAGGATTTACTCCCGCGCTTGAAGCGGATTGAAAAGCTCTCGAAGCAATTGCGACGCGAGATGAGTCATTAGTAATTGTAGAAATTCAAGGGAAGAACGAAGGGAAAAAACATCACGCAAAGGCGCAAAGCCGCCAAGCCCCGCCAAGAAAGCAAGGGTGCCCTTTGATTTCTTCGGAGCCTGGCTCACGACGGGAAAAACCCCACGGCCAATCGGAAGGGATGGACCGTGGCCAGCGCACTGTCAGAAGAGCAGCTTGAGGCCGAGCTGAACTTCACGCTCTGTGTCCGGGTTCTTCGTGCCGGTAATCTCGCCGAAGGTTGCAGTGCCCACGGTAGCACCCGGGTAGGCGAAGCTCGGGACGTTCAAGAAGTCGTAAAACTCTCCACGGAATTCCAGGTGGAATCGCTCACTCATCCTGATCTCTTTCAAAAGCGCAAAATCCAAGTCGTTGGATGGAGGGCCGACGACGGCGCCCGGAGCTTCGTTGCCGTACTCCGGGTGGCCCGCAGCCAAGGCCGCCTCTAACGGCGCGACGGTAAAGCAATTTGTGCTAAACCATTCCGCGATGGTCTTGGGTCCGTTATTGCCGTTGCAGACCCGATCAGCAAATTCGTTGGTGGACTGGGAATTGGAGTAGTCCTCATTCGCAAGCACGGTGAATGGGTAGCCGGTCTGGTAGCTGTAAATGCCCGAAGCTCTCCATCCGCTGATCAACCCGTTGACGGCCCCGCTCGAGCTCGAAAGGAACCGCTTTCCCGCGCCCAGGGGCAACTCATAGACGCCGCTCAGGACGAAGCGTTGGTGCGCGTCAACATAGGAAGGTCCCCAATTGCACATCACGCAGTTCTCATTTTGTGGATTTGCATTTCCAGGCGCGGTGCCAAAACCCTCGTCGCCTTCGCCATCGTCAAAGGCGTTCTCCCAAGTATAGCCGGCCGTAAAAAGAAAACCGTTTGAAAAGCGCTTGGTAAGCTCGATCTGGAGCGAGTTGTAGATGGACTCGGCATCCGGGGTGGTCCAGAGAAGCTGGTTAAAGGCCGGATAGGGGCGGCGCGCCTGCACCGGGCCCACACCCGGTAAGGGCTGGTTGCCGAAGAGTTGTAAGTTACCCTCCCAGTAGCCGTGATTGCCAACGTAATTAATTTGCAGAGCATAGTTCCGGCCAAGCTCCGACTGCACGCCGAAGCTCCATTCCAGAATCTGCGGATCCTTGTAATTTGGAGAGACATACAAGGAGCTAAACTGCGCGTTGAGGTTCGGAATGCCGCCGCTGCCCGCAAAGACGTTCTCGCTCGTCGTTGGAACGCCGTTGGTAAGCGGAGGGGGCGACCCGAGGGCCGTCTCGTAAAGGTCCGTAGTGCCGTTAATGGGGTTATCATCCACAAAGTGCTGGTTGTTGAAGTTCGGCAAATCCGTGAAGATGCCGAAGCCGCCGCGGAAGACGACCTTGTCGGAGCTGAAAGGCCGGAAAGCATAACCAAACCGCGGGTCAATGTAGCGATAATACGGGAAGATCAAAGTTCTTGCCGTGCCGCCGGTAAAGCCAAGCTGAGAACGCTCGGAGGAGCTTGCCACCAGGCAATCGCCCGTGACGGGAGAGATCAGAAACGAGTAGGCGGCACTGGTACATAGTGCGTCATTTTGCGCGGCAGGCAAGGCCGTAACGAGCAACGCATTACTATATCCACTGAAAGCAGGCCCCGTTTGGGCGAAGGTGACAAGGTTATTCCGCGTATCGGTAGGCCACTCGCGATATTCCCAGCGTAAGCCCAGATTCACGGTCAAGCGCCGCGTCACTTTCCAGTCGTCCTGCCCAAAAAAGTCCCAAAACTTGCCGCCGCGCTGGTTGGTATCTTCGAAGCGGAGGGTTTCGTTGGCGCTCTGCGGGTAGCCCAGGAGGAAGTCAGCCAAGTCTGACCCGAGCGCCGCTCCGGGCAGCTCGCCTGCCAAGCCCGAAAACTCGCCGTTGAACGCAAGCTGCCCGTGTGGCGAAAAGGGTGATTCCTCACGCAGAACCTGCCAAGGGTCCACTTCTCCTCCAAAGGAGACCGTGTGCTTGCCACGAACCCACGTGACGGTGTCCTTATAAGTCTCAACCATGTCAGGGCTGATGACAGGGCGATATTCCGAATCACCAATGGTTGAAAAGTTTACGAAAGAGAAGATAGGAAAGCCAATCGTGTCCGTGGAGAACCCGTTCAGGTTGGTGATGCCGAAGCTACTCATAAAATCAGGCGCCCGCGGACAAGACGCGCAGTTATTGATGTCATAATCCCGCTGAAAACCGATGTGCGCTTCGTTCAAAAGCGTCGGGCTAATGGTGTGCGTCCAGCCGACTACCGCGTTTTGCCCTCGGTAGTAAAGCTTGTCGCCAAAGCCGGGAAGCGAACTGTAGCCGGAGTAGGGATCGTTCCAACTGGATTGCCCAAACATGTATCGCTCGACGAACTGGTCTTTTTGACCCAGTTGCTGGCTGGTCTTCGCAATGAAGGAGTTGTCCGATTCAGATATCGGCGAAGTTTCGATGAAGTTGGGAGCGTCCAGCGTGCTCGCAGGATAGTTAGGCGCGGGGAATGGGTTGAGAGAAATGGTATGCGCTGCAACCCCATTGATGTTGGTGATGATGTTTCCGGGAACCGGCGTGCCCGTAAGGACGGAAGACCCGGCGTCCGCGCTTCCAGCGGGGCAGGTGACGGAAGTCAAAGTAGCCGGGTTGAACAACTGGCCACTATCGAAATTCATGTTCGCCGGCCCGCCCGCGCCGCAGAGATTTACGGTTTTGCCGGTGAGGAACGGGCTTAAGTCGCCGCCGAGCTCTGAAGGCGTCGGAACGGTGTTGAGCGATGAGCCGCCTTCAATCCGGCGCAAGCCTTCATAATTGACGAACCAGAAAGCCTTGTTTTTCTTGACCGGTCCGCCCAAATCGAAGCCAAACTGGTTGCGGATAAATGCGGACCTCGCGGAGCCGGGAATCTGCGCCCCTGTGGATGGGTTCGTCTGATTTAAACTAAAGAAGTTGCGCGCGTCTAACTTTTCGTTGCGCAGGAACTCATACACTCCGCCGTGAATTTGATTGGTGCCTGACTTGGTGGTGAGGTTGACGGTCGAGCCGGCGGCAAGGCCGAACGCGGCATCATAAATGTTCTGCTCCAGGTTGAATTCCTGCACGGCGTCCGGAGGGGGCTGCAAACCAAAGCCACCGAAGGTCAGATTGCGTGACTCAACTCCGTCAATCAAAAAACTGTTGCTGGCTGAGCGCAGGCCCTCGGAATTGTAACTGGTCTGGCTGAAAGGCGACCCAAAGGTGCTTGATGCGAAGCCGCCGTTATCCGGGACTGCGCCCGGCACCAACGTAGCCAGCGACCCATATTCACGGAGGTTCAAGGGCAGCTCCACGGTTTCTCGCGAGGTAATCACGGTGCCGATGGTGCCGGTGGAGGTGTTGACGAGCGGCACACGAGTGGTGACGGAGACTTGCTGGCTGACGGCCCCAACGTGCATCTGCTGGTTCAAGTTGGCCTTCTGGTCCACCTGGAGAACAATTCCCCTGACCAGGCCCGTCTTGAAGCCGGATTTTGTATATTGGACGGTGTAATTGCCTGGAACGAGCGAGGGAAAGATATAGTATCCCGAAGCGTTTGTGCTGATCCTCGTCTTGGCGCCCGTGCCCAGATTGGTTGCCGTCACGCTCACTGCCGGAACGACCGCTCCGCTCGGGTCAGTCACTATTCCAGACAAGCTGGCATTGACAACCTGGCCGCAAAGAGGCAATCCGGCGAGAAACACAAGAAGACCGGCGACGCACAAGCAAACGCCTGGCCGAATTATTATCTGACGGCGGAAATACGAGTCACGCATCTTCCGACCTCGCTAAAGATTTATTTGAAAACATGTAGATGCCCTCAGAAGTTACTTGAAATTCACTGTCAAGTCAAGCGGACTTTTTTATAGTTTTAATACTTTTGACGCCGGGCTCCTAATACGAGGCAGTGACTGTTTGCAAATCCGCCAGAAACCGTGAACAGAACAAGCTGCAGAGATCCTTCGCTCTCGCTCAGGATGACAGGGTCGATGAATTTCTTTACACCTTCTCAGTTTCGCGCCCCGTTCCCGGGAGCGCGGCGTGGATGGTTCGGAGTAAGATTGACGGACGGCCCGAGGGCCAGAAAAATGTCTGGCGTGAAATCTCAAGGAGTAGCGAATGAGCTTTGGTGACAGGCAGTCGCGCAGAAAATTCCTCAGAATTGCCGCCACGGGTGTACCCGCCCTGAACGTGGCCGCGAAGAATATGGGGGCGAGCGGATCAGGCGATGCTTTCCGGGGCGAGACGACTTCGCAAAAGACCTCGTTTTCCATCATCGCCGCGAACAGGCAGGACCCGGTGCTTTTATTTGCCGTCGAAGAGCCCCAGCGGTACTTGATGCTGATAACGGGAAGCGAGGTGGCGATTGGCGACGAGTCGTTCAGCCATCATATCTATGTTGGAGAAATTCCATCGTCCGTTCCCGCTCGCGCAGCACAAGAGCTGCGCAACAGCCTCAGCGGGCTTCAAGAAGACGGGTTTGTGATTCGTTCGGTTGGGCCGGACATCGCATTACTGGGCAAAGGAGCGCGTGGCAACCTGCATGCCTGCTATGCGTTTCTGGAGCGATTGGGCGCGCGCTGGTTCTTTCCGGGCAATCCCTACGAGGTTATCCCCCGTCGAGCGCTCGATTGGAATGAAGCTTACGACATCACGGAGTCGCCGGCCTTTCGGAAACGCATCCTCTTTTTACTGGCCAAACAGCTATTCGCCCGTTGAGGATTGGATTGATTTTGCAGCGAAAATGCGTTTGAACCGGATGGCGTTTCACTACACTTGGCCGGCGCGAGATTGGTATATCAACCGCCGCGCGGATCTTTTGCCGCTGCTCAGGAAGCGAGGCCTGGAAACAGAGACCGGAGGGCACTTTCTTTCGACTTTTCTTCCCAGAAATCTGATCAAAACGCATCCGGCGTGGTTCCGAATGAATCAGAAAGGCGAGCGGGTGAACGATTACAACCTGAATCCTTTCAGCGCCCGCGCCCGCGCCATGCTCACTTCAAATGCAGAAGATTTTCTTGTGCGGATGCCGGAGGCGAGCCTGTTCCACGTTTGGGCAGATGACATTGAGGGAGGCGGCTGGAGCCATGAACCGGGAAAGCAGCGCTACACACCGTCTGACCAGGCGTTGCTGGTTTATAACAATCTGATCGGGCGGGTGCGCCAGAAGCTACCCCATGCCAAGCTATCGTTCCTCGCTTATCATGACACGGTCTTCCCGCCCCAAGTTGAAAAACCTGCTCCGGGCATCGCCTTCTTCTACGCGCCTCGGGAGCGGTGTTATGCGCATGCGCTGGATGACCCTGGATGCGCGTTGAATCAGAAATACGCAGAGGCGCTGGAGAAAGCCTTGCCGATGTTCAACCGCGCGGATGCCGAAGTGTTTGAATACTACACTGATGAAATCCTCTTTGAAAACATGACCGATCCGCCCCTTCCTGACGTCATCAGCCGGGACGCGCAGTATTACCACCGGCTGGGCATCCCAGCCGTGGGCTCCCTTATGACCAATACCAGCAACTTTCAAACTCCTCAGACGAATCTGTTTCTTTATCCCAAGGCGCTATGGAATCCCTCTGCCGATCTGTGGAAACCTCTGAAGGAGTATGCAACGTTATATTGGGGCGATCCGGCGCTCATAGAATACTTTCGGGAATTGAACCTTGGTCTGAAGGATGTGCTGAAGGTCTGCCCTTACGAGCATCCTGGCGATGCGTGGGACTCGATGAAGTTTGAACGAGAGAGCGACGGCGCGCTGGAATTTCGTCTCCGCTGCCTGGAGCAAGCGGCAACGGGACCACTGGCGAAGGCGAATGATTCGCTCAACGACGCTGCCCGGCGCAGCCAAAGCGTCACTTACAGGGAGCGGCTGGCTGGCGAGCAAAACTCCATGAACTTTACGCTGCGCCAGGCCAAGCTGTTTTACCATTTGTTGAAAGGAACGTTGTTCTCCAGACGAGTGAAGGCGCTGCATGATCCGCAAGCGGGCGTGGGCTTGGGCGTCGAACTCGTGCTTGCCCGCTACCAATGGGCCCAGCAAAAGGCGTTTGTGGCTCGCGGCAATTTGAAAGGCGAGCCGCTCGTTCCCGGTACGGAACATTTGGTTCGGCGGTGGAATGAACTGGTAACAGAAACCAGCCAAATCTCGGCCGAAGTCATGGATATCGATCCCGAAGAGTATGCGATCGACGACCTTTCAGAACAGTTGCAGAAAGGTGTGGGCGGAAGGATTGTTTCGGGAGCTTGGGGTTCAGTGGCCGTCATTTGGGATGACCTGTCCTCCACTCGCCGCTTGGAGATTCGGCAGGCAGGAAAGGGAACGGGAGTGAGAGGAGGGGACGAGGAGATTGCCAGACCTTACGCGGCTCGGGAGACTGGCAGGGAGGGGTTATCGTCGTTCGACGAGTTTGGCCGCCCGCTGCGGGGCCGAAGGCTTGACTTGAATTCCGAGCCGGTGGTGGTGAAAGCTCAAGGAATGCGCCCGGATGAACTGTTCGACGCACTCGATTCCCGCCGGCGGGCGGATTAGATTAGCTGAGGTCCAAATGTGACCTGAGCGGGTGGCGCATAGATCGCGCGTTCTGTGATGTATGCGACTGGAGTTTCTACATTTTGTGCGGCGTTTCCCGGGTACCCCAGCAGCCGCTTCGGTGCCCCTGCATCAGTTGGTCGTGTCGCTTCGCGACACCCACGAAGCGATGAAAGCGTTTGGGGTAGGGGCGGGTTTCAAACCCAGGGCTGTCCAAATTAGCTTCGGGCCAGCAAACCGCTTGTTGATTCTATTGAACAAACTTCGCCCCTGAAGGCTGGTTTGAAAACCAGGTTCCCCCGGCGGCGGAGGGGAACGGGTCGGCAGGGGCACGGAA
>JASHON010000027.1 GCA_030041095.1 Terriglobia bacterium | reverse complement strand
GCCGACCCGTTCCCCTCCGCCGCCGGGGGAACCTGGTTTTCAAACCAGCCTTCAGGGGCGAAGTTTGTTCAATAGAATCAACAAGCGGTTTGCTGGCCCGAAGCTAATTTGGACAGCCCTGGGTTTGAAACCCGCCCCTACCCCAAACGCTTTGATCGCTTCGTGGGCGTCGCGAAGCGGCATGACCAACTGAAACCTCCGCTCGGGGCCATTGGCCGAGCCAACGTGTCTTGGCACTTACCACTTGTCGCCTGCCACTTTTCTTATCACCCTCGGGTGCACCTGCGACCGCGCCGCGACTTGTTCCCCCATGGTTTCGGCTGCTGAGGAGAGCGAGCGAAGCGCGGAGTTCAAATAGAGGGGCAGTCGGTCCGTACGAACGTTGGAGAACATAAGAAGAAGAAAGATCGCGGGCCCGAAGAAAGCGATGTTCACCAGCCAAGCTCTTTGCGCGACTGTCAGGTGGTTGCCGCAGAACCGGCTGACCATATTCAGGGCGACCATCGCGCCAATGCCGTAGAGCAGCACCTGGTTCACAGGGCATGATCGCCTCGCATAAGCCATCACCAAAACGCCAATGGCCAGCGCGAAACTGAACGCGTCGGCAACCGGCCACAAGCGGAGCAACCAGCGCGGGCATCCCAGCGCCAAGCCATAGGCTGAAATGAGTTGCATCGACACACCCAGGCACAGCCACCACGCGAAGATGGAGTTCCTGCGATGAAGTTGGTTATGCAGATAGACAAGCGAGAGAAGGAATAGAACGAGCGAGCAGGCAATCCAAAAGCCAAGAATCTTGTTCACCGGGGACCTCCGCCCAGGAATGCCCCCGGTCTCCAAGATTTGGTGCTATTTGTGCGGAACCATTGGAGGTCTCGGCCACATGCTGGATCATCTCCCCTCTGCCCTTTGAACGAAGGGGCCGAGAGAAGCATAGCGTGGCGAGAGGACGCATTCCTGGTATAGATTGTATGTTTAGTAAACAACGTTTGGCACGTCGGAAACATTTTATACATTTGATACGTTTGATACATTTCATACCTTTGATACGTATGAGACGTATCAGACGCGACGAGCGAAAAAAAACTACTGTGGACGGACCGCGCGCAGACTGCGGACGAATTCCTCTACCGGCTGCTCGCTGCGCGCCTGTTCCTCAACGAGATCGAGCACGCGCTCGACGACCATGGCGAGCACCTCCGAGCGTTTCCGGAAGCTGTTGTCGCACCATACTTCGAGCGTGCGGAACTTCGAAGGTGAAACCCGCGCGCAGATGGGTACGAGCATTTTTTCTTTTTTACGGCTCATCATAGAAAATCCACCGATCTGGTTACTCATGAGTAAATGCTAGCAGGCCAATTTGAGACAGTGGGGACAAATAGGACAAGTTTTTTTTAATGTTCGTGGAGGGATAAAGTTGGGCAAAACCCTATTAAGTTATTCAGCACCAACAAGATACTTTGACTTTGGGGAAGGACCAGCGTCTGCGCCTACCGGCAGGGGACCAAAAAAACCTTGACCGTTTCTCGCAAAGTCGCGAAGAACGCAAAGCTTCGCAAAGGAGCTGCAGAGATTGAAGACTTTGCAGAGGCTTCTTGCTTGCCCGCCTGCTTAATGTCGGAGCGCCCTGCGGCAGGGGGCGAAAAAACCTTGACCGTTTCTCGCAAAGTCGCGAAGAACGCAAAGTTTCGCAAAGGAGCTGCAGAGATTGAAGACTTTGCAGAGGCTTCTTGCTTGCCCACCTGCTTAATGTCGGAGCGCCTGCCGGCGGGCGAAAGAACCTTGACCGTTTCTCGCAAAATTTCCCATTGTTCAGAGCCTCCGCCGATTCCTTCACTACCCCTCAGTCCATGGGATAGAGGCTACAACCGCCGTCCACCAGCAGGGTCGCTCCAGTCATGTAACTTGAGGCATCGGAGCAGAGAAAGACACACGCATCGGCCACAGACTCCGGAGGCTGCATGTAGCCCAAAGGGATCGCCCTTTCGGCGCGGCGTCGATAGCCGGGTTCCGTATCCCATTGCCGCTTGGCCATTCCCACGGCGACAATGCCGGGTGCGACAGCATTTACACGAATGTTATAGGACGCTAGTTCGCGAGCCATGCCGCGCATCAGCATCTTCATTCCGCTCTTCGACACGCTATAAGGAGTGATTTCCGGCCAAGGTACATCCTGCACCCAGGACGATGTAAAGATGATATTTCCGCGGCGACCGTCTCGGATCATGGCGCCGGCTGCCGCCTGCGCTACTAGAAACGCTCCTTTCAGGTTCACGTCCAGTATGGCGGCCCACTCGTCTTCCTGCACCGACAAAATCGGCTTCGAGCACACAATCCCGGCATGACAGAGGGCGACGTCCAAGCCGCCGAAGGAGGTGAGGGCGGTTTCCACCAGTCGCTGCGCGTCGAGGGATTTTCGGACGTCTGCCTGGCAGTAGCAGCACCGATCCTGGGACCAGCCCTTCTGGTGCATCAGCTTCGATGCTTCAGCCTCCGGCAGAATATCGCTGACGAGGACTCGGGCTGAGTGCCCAAGAAGACGCTCGACAATCACTTCGCCGATTCCACCCAAGCCGCCGGTGATCAAAATTTTTTGACTTCTGAGGCAGTCAGGCCCGAAAGTAGCCACAAGCACTCCTCTTCCTTCTTTATTCTGAGCGGGTACCACCAAATTTCGAAAGTGTAACTTTGCCTTGGAAGAAGTCTAACGAGGGGGCTGAGCACTTCGGTTTCGACATAGGCGTCGCAGCCGTTGGGATCCGCGGAGGCATCCACACGGCCCGCAGGCAAAGTATAGGTGCCTTGTCCGTTCACCCAAATCTGTATGGGCGCATCGTCCGGGTACGGGAGGGTCGGAAACAGCGGGAAAGTCTCGGCGAGGGCCAGGGACCGAGACGGATCAACGGTGAGCAGCCAGCCAGCTTCTGGCTTCACCCCCAGCTTGGCGACACGATTTTCATAATGGATTCGAAGAAGAGCAGCGTCAGGTTCGGACTCGATTTGCGTGTAAGGCATATCGCCGTAAATCTGCCGCCAGGAGGTCGCCGGCACTATGACCTTGGTGGAATCACCGGCCATTTGCTGGGTTACCTGCCAAATGGACCACTCCACTGCGCAAGCCGCCATGTTTTGCATCGAGTTCCGAATGCGAATTGTCGAGTCACGATCGAATATTCGGATCTCGCGGCTCAGGGTAAGGCCTGTACTAGGATCGGGCGCGCTGCGCAAAAGAAGGGCTGCTGTCTCCGGGCGATCCTCAAGGACGTCGCAGCGATAGGGGCCGCCGTCCAGTACCGGATCCGGAGGTCCAGGCCATTCTTCTTTGCAGGACCAACCCTGCGGCGCCGGCCAGACCTTGCTCCCCCCGTAGTTCTTCCAGCCGCTTCGTTGATTGTTTTCTTCCGGCGGATATACTCGGCCGAAATGGCGGGAATTGACGTAGAAGTACTCCTCGTCACCTAACCACAATTGAATAATCCGTCCGCCGATTTCGGGCGCCACGCAAAGCTCAATCACGCCGTTGCACAGACAAATCGCCTCCCAGTTGCCATGACTTCTCTTTAGAACCCGGCAGCCCCGAGACTCAGTTCCCGAACGATCAGTTCGGCCAATGTTGACCATATGCGTGAAGGATAACGCAAAGCTCCTTCGGCTTGCAATGATCGTACAGAAGGTTACATCTTTAGACGAGGATTCACAATAGCAGCGGCTAAATACAATTCATCCAGGTTAAGATAGAGTAGATGAAGCGCATCGGTCTTCAGGACATTGCTCGTCTTTCTGATGTTTCAATCGGCACTGTGGACCGCGCCTTGCACGACCGCGGTCGCGTCAGCGAAGAGACCCGCCGGCGGGTTCTGGAGATTGTCAAGCAGGTCGGGTACCGGCCTAACTTGGCGGCACGCGCCCTGCGGCGACGGACGATCCGCATCGGAGTCTGTATTCCCAGGGAGATTCATTTCTTCTACGATCAGGTACGGCAAGGGTTGGATTCGGAGGCCCGGCGTTACGAACATATGGGCGTGGAGTTGGTCCATCGCCCGGTCAACAGATTAGGCGCAGGTGAGGCCGAGAGTGTTCGTGGACTGCTCAAAGAGAACATTAAGGCCCTCATTGTCACTCCCGGCGACCCCGATCGTCTGGGTCCCCTTCTAAATGAGGCCGAGGCTCGCGGCATCCGAGTAATTTGTGTAGCCAGCGACGCCCCGGGCAGCCTTCGCTCGTCCGTGGTTTGCGTCGAGCCGGAGCTGAACGGCCGCATGGCGGGCGAGTTAATGGTCCGCTTCGTCCAGCCGGGCTCCCGCGTCGCTGTGGTCACGGGAATGTTCGGCACGGCTGACCATCGAAAAAAGATTAAGGGTTTTACGGACACGTTTCCTCGCCTTTTGCCGGGCGGAGTTGTTGCCGAGGTTCTCGAAGGACACGAAGACGAGGACGAAACATTTCTCAAATGCGAACGTCTCCTGAAACAGTGCAAAGACCTTGCCGGAATCTACGTGACCACGGCCAATTGCCTCCCGGTTTGCCGTGCGCTGTCAACCCGCAAGAATCACCGGGCCGTCTCCTTAATCACAACTGACCTTTTCCGGGAAATGGTTCCGTATTTTGAAAAGGGGATCATCGTGGCGTCAATGTACCAGCGCCCTTACCGCCAGGGGCAGAGCGCGGTACGGCTGATAGTCGATCATATCATTAGCAACCATCCGCTTCCCGCCACGTACTACCTCAATCCTAGCCTCGTCATTCGTTCTAACCTGAGCCAGTTCCGCGAACTGCGTCAGGTCGGAACAGTTTCTCCTGATGCATAAAGCTGGCTGCATGCCTAGCTCACAGGCCGAACCGCCTCCGAACGTAGAACTAAAGCTCCTGCCCGGTTGAGACTGGTCTAAGGACAACGGGTGAAAAATTGTGTTGACGAAGATCAGGTCCCTAGCATAAACTGCGTTATCGTTAACGCAGATTGGGGTCAACACACTCGCGGTTTGGCCCCCAGGAGGACAGCAAAATGAAAACGTCCTGGACATCGAGACTGCTTACATGGGTGACCGTATTGCTGATGGCTGGATTTTCCAGCGTCCTTTTCGGCCAGAATGCTAATACGGGAGAGATCCGTGGAATCGTAACTGATACGTCGGGAGCAGTGATCCCCGGCGTGGACGTCACGGTTATCGATGTGCTGACCGGGGTCAGTACACGGCTTAGGACGAATTCAAGCGGGACCTTTGATGCGCCCACTCTTCTGTCCGGGACATACTCAATCACCTTCTCGAAAAGCGGATTCCATACCTTTATCAGACAAGGAATAACACTCGGGGTCCAGGTGATCGAGGTGAATGCGCAACTGAGCGTGGGGGCGGTATCGCAACGGATCACGGTGACAGCAGCCACCCCGCTTGTGGAAACGCAAACTTCAGGGAGCAGCACCAGCTTATCGACCAAGGAGGTCTACGATCTACCGAACGTGGGGATGACGTGGTATACCTACCCCAGCCTGCTTCCTGGCACCGCACCGGGCTCAGTGTCTTTCAATGCGGGAGGGAATTCCATGAGCGTGAACGGCTCCGCGCCCTATACCTCGAACTGGCTTGTTAACGGGGCTGCCGCAATGTTTACCGCGGACAATAATAATCCTGACATCGCCGGCAACACTCCGATGGATAGCATCGCAGAGGTCGTGGCAAATACCAATAGTTACGGCGCCGAATACGGGAATGGATCTTCAGTGTTGAATGTAATCACTAAGACAGGTACGAACCAATGGCACGGCTCGTTATTCGAGTTCGTGCAGAATACTTCCTTTGACGCCCGAAACTTCTTTGAGGCTAACACTTCCCCTGTCCATTGGAATGAGTTCGGGGGAACCGTGGGCGGCCCCATTAAAAAGAACAAGGCGTTCTTCTTTTTTTCATACCAGGATGAGCGGGTGGTCACCTACAGTCCTACGATCACCACCGTCCCGACCGCGACCACGGAAGCGGGTGATTTTTCGAATCCCATATTCCCAACCGTCTACAATCCGCCAAGTTTAGTCAGTGGCGTCCGAACTCCGCTACCTAACAACACAATTCCCGCCTCAGAGATTTCTCCTTTTGCCGCCGCAGCTCAGAAATACTTTCCGAAACCTAACTTGGGGTCAGGGCTCTACAACAACTATTTCAACAATCTCATCGACGCCTATGCGACTGCGTGGTACAGCGGGAGCTTTGAGTACCACTTTTCCGCGTCCAACCAGCTCTCGCTGTCGGTGTTGGTCGATCAATCGCTAATTCCGGAACCGAACATATTTCCAGTAGGGTCCTATTATGACCCTTATCGGGAGCAGGAGCACCAACTCTCCGACTCATGGGCAATCAGCCCGACCAAGGTAAACGACCTCCACTTTGGGATGGTGCGTGTCGCGGAACATTGTTCGCCGGCTGAGCCAGGCCCGTTCGATTTGGGTGAGTCGAATCCAATGTCTAATCTGTTTCCAGATTTAACGATGAGCGGAACTGTCTCGACCACTATAAATGGCGGGACTACGTGTATCATGGGTCAATCCGTATACTCTCCTTCCGACGTGGTGACTATGGTTAAAGGTAAACATATTCTCAAAGTTGGTGGCGAGTATGACAGGCTGGAAAATAATCTAACCGGGTGGTCTGGTACCAACACGGGAAATTTCACTTTCACTGGCACTATGACAGCGAACCCTGCCAATCCGGCGAGCACGGGCCTGGGATATGCAGATTTTCTTTATGGCTTGCCGGAGACATGGTCAGTTACGGAGTACCCAACAATGGGGTGGAGAGGCTGGGACAGCGGTTTGTTTTTCGAGGATGACTATAAGATCCGTAAAAATCTTACGTTGAATCTAGGGTTGCGATATGGGATCTTAGGAGGTTTTAGCGAGGCCTATAACAGACTCTCCGACTTCGACCCTTCCATTATCAATTCTGCCACGAATACGCCGGGCGCGTTGTGGTACGCTGGGCAAGACGGACGGACTACGACTGAAGCTACCAACTATCACGGCTTGCAGCCACGTATAGGATTTGCGTGGTCGCCCCGCGGTAACAGTAACTGGGCCGTTCGCGGCGCCTACGGAATTTTCGACCAAGTCTGGGCGGGGGCCAATTACGCCGGGGCGATGGGTCAGGGGTGGGACCCAACTGGCTTCCAGACTTCTCCCGACTTATACACCCCGATTTTCAGCATGTCCCCTCCAAGCGCGACGCTGTTGGCAGATTATCCCTCCTTGACACAGGGTCCCGCGCCCGCCTTAGTTCCTAACGCAAAAACGCGTACTGCCTCCCTCCTCAACGGCGAGTCGATAGATTATTACCCCTATAATGCTCCCATTCCTTACATTCAACAGGCTCATCTTGATGTTCAACACCAACTGCCGCACGGCATTTTCGTAGACGTCGGTTATGCGTGGACGAGAGGTATCCATCTTCCTTGGTTTGCCAACTTCGACCAAGTTCCTGAAAATCTCCTGGGACCGGGAAACGCCCAGCTTCGGGAGCCTTACCCGCAGTACACCGGCTTGTACGGGAACTTTTATGATGGCTTGTCAAACTACAATGCGCTTGAAGTAACCGTGAAACGCAGGTTCGCAAACGGCCTGCTGTTTGCGACCAACTACACCTGGTCAAAGGCCGAAGATACAGAGACGGTCTCAAATTGGGTTGGCGGCGATTCCGGTCTCGTGCAAAATAGTTACAATACCATGGCCGATTATGGTCTTGGAAACATGGATATGCCGAACATATTCAATGCCGAAGCCGTCTATCAGCTTCCGTTGGGGAACGGCAAGCGGTTTGTGGATCGCGGAGGGATTGTTAACGGAGTGATTGGAGGATGGCAACTTTCCTCTATACTCTGGCTGCATTCGGGATCGCCGTTCACTCCGACTATGGGAACAGCCAACCTGAGCGGATCCCTGCAAAATGACTGGTATCCTAATCGGATTGCCAGCGGAACGGTTGCGAACCCATCGATCAACGAATGGTTCAACCCGGCAGCATTTACTGAACCCGCCGCCTTCACTTTCGGGAACTCAGGACGCGATGTCTTATTTGGTCCGAGCTATAAGGACCTCGACCTTTCACTCTCTAAGAGCTTTCAGATCAGGAAGCTAGGAGAGGATGCCACGTTTGAAGTCCGGGCCGATGCCTTCGATTTTCTGAATAATCCAAACTTTGGCCAGCCGGACTCAAGCATTGGCACTTTAGGGGCAGGGGTCATCTCATCGGCGAACACGGAGAGAGAATTCCAGTTGGGCGCCCATCTGAGATTCTGATCTAACCACCTTTCTACTTCATTCTCAGGCGCCCAGAGCGTCGACGGGTCAAAAGGAAGCTACATGGGGTGACCCGTGGCCACGCAACGAACAAACTCGGACAAGAGACAATGAGTGCAGAAAACTCCATCGGAAGGCGCGACTTCCTGAAGCGATCGCTCGCGACCGCTTCACTAGGAAGCGCGGCACTCCCAGCAGCCCAGGCAGCACTGACTTCCCTAGTGAATCCCACACTCTCAGCCGAAGTCCGAGTAAGCCTGAACCAATCCGCTCAGCTTTGGATATTACGCGAGCGAGAGGCAGGCTTCAAAGGCCAGTTTGCCGCGCGCGAGCTCGCGCGAGGATTCAGGAACCTCGGCTTGACTCCTGCCTCTCGCCTTGCCTTCATCGATGAAGCGGAGCCACGGTCTGAAGATGCGGTGTTCAGGCTGGTTTTGAATCCTGCGATCTCCGCCAACGAAGAGGCTTACGAGATTGTAAACGGCGGAAACTTGCCTGGATTGAGGGTTGAGTTTGCGGCCGCTTCAACACATGCCTTGACTTACGCCACATTCGATTTTCTCGAGCGCCAAGGCGTCTTTTTCGGATTGGACGGGCCCGTCTGTCCCCTCGATCCTGAAAAAGCATTGCGTGTGCCCCCGCCCGGGCGCTCTTGGAAAGTCCAGCCCCGGTTTAAAGTACGGGGCCTGCTGCCGTGGCCTGATTTTCTAAACTGCGTGACCGTTTACAATCGCGAGGATTGGCGCGCCTATTTGGAAGCCATGGCACGCATGCGTTTCAACACTCTAGGCGTCCACGTCTATTCTTCGGGCAACGAATGGACGGAACCGTTTCTTTCCTTTGAGTACGGTCCCACCGGCCACTGGGCGTTCACTGATACGACGGCTACGAACCGCTGGGGCTGCCTGCCGCAGCGCACCTCGCGTTTCGGTATGGGCGCCCCGGATTATTACGCGAGCGAGGTTTTTGGCTCCGAGGCGACGACGCAATCCAGGAGCTGCTGGGAAGACGAATCGAACGCGCAGAAGTTATGGGGCGAGGCCTTCCGTTACGCTCAGCGGCTGGGCATTCGGACGGGCGTCGGCTTTGAACCTTATTCGCTCCCTGAGGAGATAGTCCGCGCCGTTCCGCCGCAAGCTCTGTTCGTGAATCCGCATGCCAAGCTTCCTGCTCCACCTGTCGATCCAGACTCCATGGCCGCCAAGACTATTCTTGAGGCGCGCCTAGGCCGCGTGCTAGACGTCTACCCGGAGGTTGATTACGTCTGGCTTTGGGAAGACGAGGCCAGCAATTGGGCCAGCCGCAATGCCCGTATCCCACTTTCCCTCACTCCTTTCCTCCAGGCTTACAACTTCCTTCGCCGACACGCTCCCCAAAAGCGCATGGTAATCTCGGGTTGGGGCGGCGTAGTGCGGCACTTCGCCTACTTTCACGAACACCTACCGGAAGATGTCGTTTTCTCCGCACTCAATGACAGCGTTGGCTGGGATCCCGTAAGCGAGGAGTTTGGTAAATTGGGCTCGCGCGAGCGCTGGCCAATACCGTGGCTGGAGGACGATCCCACGATGTGGCTGCCGCAACTTCATGTTTATCGCTTCGAGCGGGACATGGATCTTGCCTCCCAATACGGCTGCCAGGGCGTGTTCGGAATTCATTGGCGGACGCGCAGCATGAACGCTAACGCCGGCTACCTCGAGCGTTACGCTTGGGAAAAATCGCTGCGGCCAGAAGAGTACTACCAATCTTTTGCCTCGGCGTTAGCCCGTCCTCCGCGCGCCCCAAAGTTAGCCGCGATTCTGAACGAAGCTGATCGGGACCGCCAGATCCTCTCCGCATGGGATGGGAAAATTGTCGACGGCCACTGCCAAATTCATGAGTACACGGGAGATTACGATCAGGCATTTCAGTACTGGAACGGCTACGAACCCTCCCAGCAGATCAAGGCATCGCAGGCCCAGGTAGCGACGGAGCTTCGTAAGTTGACCGATGAGGCTGCAAGTCCGGCGGAATACGAACGGCTGAACTACTGGACGCGCCACGTGGAATTTCTGGTTCCGTACTCCGATACCTGGAGTCTGGCGTTTCATCTGTACGAGGTGCTCGACAGCGCGGACAAGCTGAAAAAGGCCGGGAAAGCCAATGAAGCCAAAAACACCGTGCAAAATGAAGGTGTGCCGACCTGGCTCAAGCTGGCTCCGAAGGTCCGGGAGGCGATTTTGGATTTTCAGGCAATTGTCAGCACCAGGGACGATCTCGGGACCCTGGCCTCAATGCACAACAAGTACGAACGCTTAGCTTTGTTCCGCCTGCCGTCTTCGATGAAAGAGTACCTCCTGGACCTCCCTGTTGAAGTTCCCAACGCTGCCGAAGAAGCGCTGAAGGCGGATGCGCAGGCTCGGACGCGTGTTTTCATTCCCACGCGGCCAACGGTGCTTGCCCGCGGGGAGCGGGTGCAGATTTTCGCAGTAGCTGTCGGCGGTAAAATCGAGGAGAAACCTACACTATTCACCCGGAGGTCAATGGCCGGACCCTGGATGGGTACTGCGATGAGACACGCCGGCCGCCGAACGTTCAGCGCAGGACTGTCAGCAGGAGACACCGTAGACTCGTTTCTGGATTATTACGTCCAAGTGGTGTTTAGCTCTCCGGCAGGGATTCAACAGTCGTTTGCTCCCGTAGAAGCACCTCACCGGTTCTACACCGTGACTTTGGTCTAGCTTCCTTAAGTATGAGAATTGTCCGAGTCGAAACCGTCGAGCTTCCGCAGAGCACCGAGGTTCATGCAGGCAGTATCGGCTGGCTTTGGGTGCGGGTTCATACCAACGAAGGCGTTTCGGGTCTGGGGGAAACATTTCCAGCAACCTCGCCCGAAAAGGCCGTCGTGTTGCGGGACTTCGCCCCGCAGCTTGTTGGCCGCGACCCCAGGGACATCGAGGCCATCTGGCTCGATTTGTTTACTTCGGTCCAGTATCGCGGATGGGCGGGCGCCGAAATTCGCGCACTGAGCGCCGTAGATATTGCCCTGTGGGACCTGCTCGCGCGCTCCGTAAATCTGCCGCTCTATCGTTTGTTGGGAGGGCGATGCCGGGAGACTGTGCCGATCTACAACACTTGCTACGACGACGCGTACGATTTCAATACTCACCCGGCCGAGCTGGCCCGCGATCTGCTAGGGGCTGGAATCCGGGCGATGAAAATCTGGCCATTCGATGATGTCGCACGAAGAAACCGTGGCCAGGCCATATCTGTTGACGAGATGGATCGCTGCCTCGTGCCGGTTCGCAAGATCCGGGAAGCTCTAGGCGAGGAGATCCAGATTGCCATGGAATTCCACGGCCTTTGGAGCTTGCCTGCCGCGATCAAAATTGCCAACGCTCTCGAGCCTTATCACGTGATGTGGCTTGAGGAAATGTTGCCCCAGGACAACTTGAAGGCCTACGCGGCGCTTGCTCGCGAGGTCTCGCAGCCTTTGTGCCTGAGCGAGCGGCTTGCCACCCGTTGGGGCTTTCGTGAACTCCTCGAAAACGGCGCGGCGAGCATCATCATGCCGGACGTAGCTTGGTGCGGCGGTCTCTCGGAAGGGCGTAAGATCGCCGCCGCCGCGGAGACAAGCTACCTGCCAATTGCTCCACATAACTGCGGCGGACCTGTTGTTCACTTCGCGTCCTGGCACTTGGCCATTGCAACCCGGAATTTGATGATCCTTGAAACGGTCCGGCGACACTATTCGGACCGCTTTGTTCCCTTCGTCACCTCGCCCGGCGCGCCTCGTGACGGCTGTCTGGGTGAGCCTCCAGGGCCAGGGCTTGGCGTCGAACTGAAACCTGAATTGCTTGCGAGCGGTCGAGTGCAGGTGGATGATTTCCCCTAAGACATCCGTTCAGTGAACACATCTTCCCACCCAACTGAGTCAGCCCGATAATTTGCGACTAGACGGACGAGAAAAATTGCTTCTCAAAAGGGAAAAGATATCGGGCCGTTACAGTAAGGGACTGAGCTTCGTTCTGCGAGCTTTGCTTCTTCACGCGGTCCAGTGTGCGGAGCCGTTCGCAGGTTCAAGGGACTTCGAAGAACGCTCCGCTCCGGTGGGCGCTTTTGACACCCCTTCCGGCCCGCGGACGCGTGCCGAGAGAAAGCTTGACAACGCCGACGCCGTGACACATGTTTCAGGTGGCTATGCAGCTCGCGGTGATGGTACAAATGGCCAAAATAATGGAGCGAGCGGAAACTCCCCTTTGCGTGAGCCCAGCGGAAGAAGAGGTGGCTTGGCCCTCGATCTCGCGCACGCCCCTTTCGTTTAGGTAGTGCTGGTATGAGGACAGCGATTCTGCTGCTCGTTTCGGCCTTCTCCCTGGCAGGCGCCCGTGGGCAATCTTCAGCCACGAGTTCTCCGGAAGTCCAAATTCACTTTAGGCGCGCCTCAGCCGCTTTGAACGCCGGCGCTCCGGCAAAGGCGATGAAGGAGTTTCTCGAAGTTCTTGGGCTCGATCCAGGAAACGCCGAGGCATATGCCGACCTGGGGATAGTGGCGTTCCATCAGCGTAATTATTCACAAGCGTTAAAGTGCCTCAGCAGCGCCGTATCGATTGACCCATCGTTGGTGAAATCTGCCTACGTTCACGACCGCCGTGCGTTACGAATGGACCCGGGAAGTGCGCAGGCAAATCTCAGCCTGGGAAAGGTGCTCATGATGACAGGACAGCCCCGTCAGGCGATGACGTACAATAACCGTCAAGGCGAAGACGACGTTGTTCGTAACTGGTGAAAACATATGGAAATCTATCCGGGCGCTCATCTCATCGAATGTGAAATTGGTGGACGTCCTCTGCGTTTGCCGCTACTCATGGGGGAATCTGACACGGTGTTGGTTGATTGCGGTACCAGGTCTCATGCGGCGGGTGATATTCCGAGGTATATAGACAAGATCGGGCTTCCCGCCAGCAGGCTCACCTTTCTGGTGATAACTCATCCTGACGTCGACCACTCAGGCGGAGCGGGTGAGTTGGTACGGCGGTGTCCCCACCTCCGCGTTATGTGCGGCGCAGCGGATCGGCTCTTAATCGAAGAGCCCGAGCAACTATTCGCCCGCCGCTACGATCATTATCGCGAGGAGCACGACATCTTCTACGATGAGAAGACTGCGTCTGGTATCCGCGACGGGTGTAATGGAAATCAACCGGTTTTCCTCACCTTGAAAGGTGGGGAGACCCTGAACCTGGGCGGGAAACGCATTCTCGAAATCATTCATCTTCCCGGCCATAGTCATGGACACTTGGGCATCTACGATCGCGATTATCGGACCCTTTTTTATGGCGATGCAATCCAGGGAAGAGGTTACCAGTCGTTGACCGGTGGATGGGTCCTCTGCCCCACTTACCTTTACGTAGACGCCTACCTCCAGACGATTAACTGCATCGAGCATCTCGGTGCCGAGCGTATCGTGGGATGCCACTGGGCGGTGCGGCAGGGGGAGGACGAGATTCGCGAATTCTGTGCTTCTTCGAGAAACTTTGTGGAAACTGCCGACCGTCTCATTTACGATTATCTGGCGTGCCATCCGCAGGGAGGTACGCTGCGCGAACTGTGCCAGTCTCTGGGAGGAAAGCTCGGCGAATGGCCGGCCGCGGCACACACGGAGCTCAGCTATCCATTTCTGGGTCACCTCGACCGTGGCATCTTGCAGGGCAAGCTGTCTGTGGATCGATCCGTTCGTCCCGTTATCTACCGCCAATGCTGAGCGTTTCACATGGCCGGGCCATGCTCAGTCCACCTGAAAGTAAATTACTGAAGGCAAAAGACGTAAATCTTTTATTTTCTTGAGAGAGATCACCATTCCGAAACAATGAGATCAGATTCTCAGTTCCTTGAGAGAGGTTACCTTTGCAGAGGCTTCTTGCTTGCCTACCTGCTTAATGTCGGAGCGCGCGCCGGCAGGGGACGAAAAAAGCTTGGCCGTTTCTCGCAAAGTCGCGAAGAACGCAAAGTTTCGCAAAGGAGCTGCAGAGATTGAAGCCTTTGCAGAGGCTTCTTGCTTGCCCACCTGCTTAATGTCGGGCTAGTATAAAGGCAAAGGTGGGTGACCTGCGAGCGGAGGCGCGCAGGAGCCGGAGAAGCAGGTCATGATGCTGGCTGAGCTTGTCGATATATCTTATAGCACGGGTTCCGGTGGCCGGTTAACGCGCTTCCAGGACTAACGCACCGTGCTCGCAATTGCTCGCCGGCTTTCCGGGGCCAGGAGGTCACCGATGATCGTATCGGCACATGGCGACCAACACTCGGTACGGCCAACGGGAGATTTCTTCGCCTCTCAGAAAGGTTCGCTGGATTTCAAATCTCGAATCCGGCTTTGCGCGCGGTTTTGCAGCGCTTGATCATCTCCCTCCTTTATGTGGTACGATACTGCGACGCTCAGCAGCCCGGCAGCCGTGAAACTGATACTTGAGGTCCGTTCGGGACCGGAAACCGGCAAAAAAATTGAAGTGACCGCGGGCCATCTCGTGCGGATTGGCCGCACGCCTCGGTCTGACATCGTTTTTCGGAACGACGCGCACATGTCGGGCGTGCACTTCGCCGTTCAATCGGACGAGCATTCCTGCTGGGTCCGAGACTACAAGAGCACCAACGGAACCCTCCTGAACGGCCACAAGATTGTGGAGGCAGCACTTTCAGGGGGCGAGATGATTACGGCAGGGACCACAGACTTTTTTGTCCGCGTCGAGACAGCGTCGCCCGAGGCGGTAGTGGTGCCTGCCGGGGCAAGCAGTCTCACCCGTCCGCAAACACGCCTGCTCGCCTTGTTGCGCTCCGAATTTCATCCGGAATTTGCCATCCTCGACGCGGCGCGCGAACCCTCCGTTCTTAAAGTGCTGGTGGAATCCCGGGAAGAGTGCCAGTCGCTCTTTGAAGGCACGCAAGGCTACCAGTTGGCCCACTTCGCTCCTTATCTGGTGAAGCTGACGCCGGATTCGCCAGTTCTGGAAACGCTTGTGAGTGTGGGTTGGGGCAAGAGCTGGGGAGTGTATCTTGTGTGCGACCGCCCGCTGGCAGAAGTTCGCAAGCATCTTCAAGCCTTCCTTCGCGTGACGATTGAAGGGCAGGGCCAGGTTTATTTTCGCTTCTACGATCCGCGCGTCCTGCGAAAGTTCCTTCCCACCTGCCTGCCGGAACAGGTGGCGCAATTCTTCGGCCCCATCCGTTACTTTCTGGCAGAAGACGAAAAGGGCGGCGCCCTCCTGCGATTTTCCAACGCCGGCCGTGGAGCCGGCCTTAAAACCTTTCCGCTCTCCTCAGTGCTCCCGGAAGCCGAGCATGGCACGATGACAGAACCCTTCAATTGATTGAATCATTGGTTCATTGAGCCCTCGATTCATCGAGCCACTGATTGATTGATTGATTCATTGATTCATTGAGCCATTGATTCAATGAAGCAATGACTCAATCACCCAATGACCCAATGATTCAATGAATCAATCCGTCCGTTTGACACGTGCTATGCGGCTGAGTAGCATGGGGTCGAGTGGAGGGATTATTGGTGATGGGGAGCAAGAAAGCTGCCAACCTGGAGGTCAATTGCCCATGCTGCGGGGCGCGTCTGACGATTGATCCGGCACTGGGCCGGGTTATTTATTCGACAGAAGCGGTGAAGACGCCAGCGGATCGAGACCTCGACCATGCGGCCGAGCTGTTGAAGCGCGACGCCGCCCGCCGAGACCTCCTGTTTCAGCAAAGCGTAGCTGACGAGAAAGTGAAGTCAGACGTTCTGGATCGCAAATTCCAGGAAGCGTTGAAGAAGTCCCAGGGCGAGCCTGTCGAGCGGCCGCTGCGGGATCTGGACCTGGACTAAAGTACTCTGTATAAGGGCGGACGACTTCACGCGGATTGCGCTGGGCCTTGCGTGCGGAGTCCCAGGCTGCACCCATCGCAGGCAACGCGATGGATGCGCTACCCTGCCTCATCCCTCCCTTACGTGAGTTACCCGGGTGATGAAGTGCATTCCGGCAGGCTGATGGTGAAGACGGCTCCCTTCCCCAACTGGCTTTCTACGCCGATGGCGCCGTTCATGCGCTCGACCACATGCTTGACGATGGAAAGTCCCAGCCCCGTTCCGCCAACATCCCGCGATCGCGCCTTATTCACCCGATAGAAGCGCTCGAATATCCTCGATAAGTCCTCGGAAGGAATCCCAACTCCATCATCGCTGATGGAGATGGTGACGCGGTTGCCGTCCGTGCGCCCGGCGCTCACGGTAACGGAGCCACCGGGCCGGTTGAACTTCACCGCATTATCGATGAGGTTGATGAGCGCCTGCTCCAGCCGCGTGCGCGCGCCACAAACGAAACTTTCTTCCAGCGCGCCAGTGGTGATGGCCACCTTGCGAACGTGCGCTTCGGGTTCGACGGCGCGAACGGCGCCCTCAATCGCTGCCCGCACGGAAATGCGCTCAGGCTCCGCCTGGTCGCGCCCGGATTCGAGCTCCGAAAGCACCAACAGATCCGAGGCAATGTTGTTCAAGCGGATGGAATGGGCCAGGATCACTTCCAGGAACTTGCGGCGGTTGTTCGCATCGTCGATGGCGCCGTCGAGCAGAGTCTCAGCGTAGCCGCGGATGGCGGTTAAAGGCGTTCTCAGCTCGTGCGATACATTAGCGACAAAGTCCTTGCGGACGCGCTCGAGCCGCTCCAGGTCAGTCACATCATGCAGGATCGCAATAGCGCCGGATTGCGGCGATTCGTCCAACGGGTTGACACTCACTTCGAAAACGCGCGCGTCGGCCGAAGCAAGTTGGAGGGTTTGTTTTGACGGCGAGCGCGACGCCACAGTCTGAGCGATCAGTTCGGTCAAAGCCGGATCGCGCTCAATATCCAGGAGCGCCGTCCGCGGTGGCAGAGGAATCTGCACGCCCAGAAGCCGGGCAAGCGAATCGTTACAGAAAATCACGCGGAGATTGTGGTCTACCGTAAGCACGCCTTCCGCCATGCTTTTGAGGATGGCGTCACTGCGTGCGGATTCCGACTGAAGGCGCTCGAGCAACTGCCGCCATTCGCCTGACCGGGCGAGCAGGACGCGCGCAAGAGCGCCAAGCTCATCGTCCGCGGCGCCCGCAGGCCTGGAGAAGTTTTTGGGCGGCTGTTCGGGACTTTTGGCAAGTTCGCGCAGGGGGTTGATGCGGAGCGCGAGATTGCGCCGGCCGAGCGCGGCGGCGGCGAGCGCGCCCAGCAGGGTGATGACGGCGCCGCCCAACAGGCCCAGTAGAAGCCTGCCGTGCGCGGCGCCCCTCAACTCGATGCCCAGAAACAGGAGGGTGGCCAGGGAAGGTAGAAGCGCGCACCAAAAAAAGAGCTGAGAAATAGATCTGGCGCGTTTCATGTTGGCGCTAACAGGCTGCAGAAAAAGCCTGTCTGCCTTGCTGAGTGAGGCGAGAGATCTCTGCATCTCTTCGAAAACAAATGCCGGGATTCTTCGCTACGCTCAGAATGACATTTGTTGAAAGCGTCTTTCAGCATGCTGCTAAGCGCCGTCCGCCTCAACTGAAAACCGGTAGCCCGAGCCACGCACGGTTTGCAGATACTGCGGCTTAGCCGGCTTCATTTCAATTTTCTCGCGCAGCCGGCGGATGTGGACGTCCACGGTTCGCGGCGTGACGAACCGGTCCCGCCCCCAGACCCGATCCAGCAGACTTTCGCGCGGAAAAATGCGGCGCGGATGCGACGCCAGAAAATGGAGCAGCTTGAATTCGAGCGAGCTCAGCTCCACGGACTGGCCTCGGACGATGGCTTCTTGTGTGTTCGGGTCAAGCCGCAGTCCTTGAACTTCCACCACCTGGACGTGATCTTCCTCCGCGCGGCCCTGGCGGCGCAGCACCGCCTTGATGCGAGCCACCAACTCGCGCGGGCTGAAAGGCTTGACCACATAATCGTCCGCGCCAAATTCCAGGCCCAAAATCCGATCCAGCTCTTCGCCTTTGGCGGTGAGGAAAATTACGGGCAGCCGGTGCAGATTTTCGTCTGCGCGCAGCAGCTTGCAGACTTCCAATCCGCTCAGGTCTGGCAGCATAATGTCGATGAGCGCCAAGTCCACGGGCCCGCGCCGCAAGGCGTCCAGCCCTTCCTTGCCGCGACTGCAGCCTCGCACGTCGAAGCCTTCTTTGCGAAGCGTGTAGTCCAGCAGCTCGACAATATCTCTCTCGTCTTCAATCACAACAATTCGCTGAGCCATGGGCGCATTATATCATTGCCCAATTTAACGGATGGTTACACCCGAGTTACGCTGTGATGAAGGCTGATCCCGCTAAGCGGACCTTTTCAGCAAATTTGGCAAGGCGCAGCCTCGCCTTGAATACTTTCCGGGCTTTGCAGGATGCTGGGAAGCGCCCTCAACGAATGTCATTCTGGCGAAGAATCCCAGCATTCGTTCCCTCCAAAAATACAGAGATGCTTCGCTTCGCTCAGCATGACAGAGTGGCGTTTTCGCGCGGCGTGTTTAGCCTCTGGTTGCGTTGGGCAGCGGCTAAAGCCGTTGGAGTGGGCGACGCACTGCGGCATGACTGAAGTCATGCCCTGTCTTGAAAATTGAGTAGGGGCGGGTTTGAAACCCGCCCCTACCCCAAACGCTTTCATCGCTTCGTGGGTGTCGCGAAGCGACATGCCCAACTGATACGGGGGCAAGAAGCGGCTGCTGGAGCGCCCGGGAAACGGCATGTGAAATGTAGAAACTCCACGGCGAGGCGCAGCCTCGCCCTAAATAATTTGGTCGCTGGCGCAGTCGGAAAGGCAAGGCTTTCCGCAAGTCTGGCCGCACGTCAGGCGGCTAACTGAGATTCAGAGTTGTGCCTTGCCCGGAAGTCTCGGTGCTCCCGGATCTTTGCTCTTTGCGCGGCGGAGCTTCTTACCCTGAATGAGGTTATATCCCACGGTGTAGCAATAAACGCTCGCCGGAACGAACTCGATGTGTATGCTGTCGACCTCGCGCTGAGCCCTTTTCGTTTTTGACGTGACGGTCGGGCGCTTCAGGCCGTTCTCCTTGCAGAAGCTGATGAGACTCTTCAATTCGTCAGGATTGTCGCAAAAATGGTCTGTCCACTTCACTTCGACAACCCAGTCGGCCCTCTGCTCCGGCCCCAGGTGTACGATGTCCACCTCGCCACGACGCCACCTTCCGTAGTAAAGGGGCGTCTCACTATGAAACCACTGTGAAAAAACGGAAGTTTCGGCGAGTCGCGCGACTGCGTTGTCTTCGGCATCGAGCGGTGAGAACAGCGCCGCACGCATTGAGGGGTTGGTCAGATAAGCTTTGAAGAAATTGGCCCTCCGAAACCTCTTCGCGTTGTGGTCGACGCGATGAACCGTCTTTATCAGGAAGGCAGCTTCCAGGTACTCAATGTAGCGTTTGATTGTATTCTTCGCTACTCCAGAGTTTTGAGAGAGCTCCTCCAGCGACACCTCGTTCGCGGTGTTGAAGGCCAATGTCGTGAAGAGATGGTTGAGTTCTTGTATGTCCGCGATCCCGTACAAGCTCGGGAGGTCTCTCAGCAGGACCTTATCGATGATGTCGCTTTTAATGAAACGCGCAGGGTCGGCCTGGATTGTCGGCGAGAAGATCACCTCCGGATAGCCTCCGAAGTTCAAGTAGCGTAGGAATTCGCCGTTCAACTCCTCGATGTTCTTCGCAGAGGGCCAGTCCTCGTCAACCCCGAGAGCCTCCATCGCTCTTCCTTCAGTTGGCCGGGGCGAGGCGCCTTCGACCACCAGATCATTTTTGCTCAAAAGATGCAGGTACTCGTAAAAGGTGAGCGGGGGAAGGAGGAAGTCCGTAAACCGGCCAGCGCCGGATTCCCGGCTCATCAACCGCAACGCCGCAGCCGCGGATCCAGAGGCGACGCATCTTATGTTTGGATGATGGTCAACGAGTGACTTGAGATGTAATTCCCACTCCCGGAGATATTGGATTTCGTCGAAAAATACGCACACCTCGCGCGTTCTGTAATCGACGCCGCTCGCCAGTTGGTAGTGCTCAAGCAGTTTTTCGAGGCTGAGCCCATTGTAAATGGGGTGGTCCACCGAGAAATAACAAATCGCTTCGGCTGCGATACCCTCATCAAGCATCGCTTGGATTGCGTGGTACGTCATCACCGTTTTGCCAACCCGCCTTGGCCCCATCAATACAAGCGCCCTCCGCACGGAACGGTCTTTTACCAGCGGGAGGAACAAACCAAGATAAGGGCGCGGCTTCATCTCGCGTAGGGCTGGGCCTATCGCGCGGTCCCCGCCCCACCAGGGGTTCTCTGCCTGGATCCTTCGCACGATATCCTCTGCTGAGATGGCTTCCATAGATTGATCTTAGTGTTTGTGTCAACTAGAGTCAAACAACTGACTCTAGTTGGAAATGTTAGATTAAGGCATTTATATCAATAAATTAGAGACACTCCGAAGACTGGTTATGGATGTCGGTCTCACACGCAAGTGTCTGAGTTCGGACCCGCCGCTCGCATGTGACATTAGCTCAACTGCTCGCCCAGCGGCTAAACAGGTTGCGGAAAAACTCCTCCGAGAGCCCCCAACGGCACTCCTCAAGGTTTGTAAG
Organism: Terriglobia bacterium; assembly: GCA_030041095.1. Taxonomy (GTDB): domain Bacteria; phylum Acidobacteriota; class Terriglobia; order UBA7540; family UBA7540; genus JASHON01. Next base: position 3,130 of record JASHON010000027.1, on the reverse strand, counting down.
TTATTGATTCTCCGTTCGAGCGACCGCCATTTTCGGCCGATTTTGGCTCCGAAAAACCGTTTTTCTGCAGCCTGTAAAGCCGTTGGAGTGGGCGACGCACTGCGGCATGACTGAAGTCATGCCCTGATACCGGGCACCGAAGCGGCTGCCGGAGCGCCCGGGAAACGGCGTGTGAAATGTAGAAACTCGGGCGGCATGAGTGAAGTCACGTCCTGTTTGACAGGGACTTGGGGCGCGCGTACCATTTGTACATCGTGAGGTCATCGAGCTTCTGCCGAGCTCTATTTTCTTTCGGCGTGCTGATCCTCCTGTTCAGCCCTGCAGAGCTTTGCGGATTCCAGCACAGCAAAACCACGAGGTATTCAAAGCGGTTCTTTTCCTATGGCACCCTGACGGTCAACACCCGGATCGGAGACGTCACGATCGATGGATGGGATGACCCTCGTCTCACCGTCGTGGCGCGTACCATCGTCCATGCGCGGTCGAAAAAGAGGGCCGATGCCTATTACCACCTCGTTCAGGTGAGGATTGAGGGCGACGATCACAACATTCACCTCTACACTGTCTATCCGCCTCGCCGCCTGTGGCGGCCGTTTCGAGATGAAACCCGGCTCTCCGTGAATTTTCATATCCGGATGCCTTACGACGCCAATCTCCGGCTCAAGTGCGTCGACGGCGACGTCACAGTCCGGGGGCTGACGCAATCCATCAAGCTGGATGACAATTACGGTGATGTGGAAGTTGACGTGCCCAGCGCCTACGGAGTCCGGCTGCTCGACGCTCGTTCGTGGCTCGGATACGTTCAAAGCGATCTTCAGGGGACGCCGCAGAATGGCGTTGGATTCAGCAAGCGAATCTCTTTCACCAACATTTACGGAAAACAGGTGATCGTGATCCGGGTGCGTATGGGCGGCATCTTTATTTACGGTGAAGATAACTGGTGAGCCCATGAACCCCGCCATCGTCTCTCCTGCAGCGATTCATGAATATCTGCATTCCCGGAGCGGCTGGATTCGGGGCGTGGAGTGGGCGTCCGGACGCCGCTATCTTCCGGCCCGCTTCAGCGATCGCTCAACGCCCCTGTTCCTTGTGGCCTATTCGTTTCGGGACACGCGCGCGGCTCGCCAGTTATCGCTCGCTGTGGAGCAGGACTGGTCCTTGGCTCCGGATTCGTGCCGCGACGCCTACGATGCCATTTTGTTTCAGGCTCCGGGATTGATGGTGATCCAGCTTCGCCGCAGCAACGTGTGCGGCTGCCTGGGCCACCTGCATCCGGCTGTGCGAGAGAGGGCCTTCGCTGAGCCGCACGACGCTTTGGGCCGCGTCGCGGCGGGAGAAATGGATTTGGCCTACCGGCGCATCGAAGCCTGGCAGGCCTTGCCGCTGAGCGACACGGCACTCGACGCGCGATTTCTCGAAGGAAGCCGGTTGGAGGATTTCAGAACGAAGCAGTTTCGCCTGAAGATGCTGAGCATCATCCTGCACGAAACACACCACCTTGTCTCCCCGCAGGAGCCGGAGAATGCCATTCGCGAGCGCAGCCTCAGTTTTTATCACGATGCGTTAGCCGCCTACGTTGAAAACGCAACGGCTACGCTCTCATTGACTATCGATCGCTCGTTTTACCGGTTCGGATAGCTACTCTCCACTTACCTCCGCAGCGGCAAGCAAGGCATCCATTGCCGATGTCTCCGTCGCCGCATTGGGTGCGCTTTCGGTTGCGAACGGTCCGGACCAAATGAGCCCGAACTGGCCGCCGTTGCCCCGGTCGTTGTTCCAGATGCTGCGAGCGTTGGTTTCGAGAAACGTTACGTATTGGCTTTGAGGAGCGGCGGAGTCGAGTGTGGCAAGGTTTCTGGCAAAGATGCCTTTGAACTGCACACCATCGGCGCCGCAATGAGGCTCACACGGATCGTGGAGGATGCCGTTCCTATCCGTAAGATGCGAGATGGCGGAAAGCGCGATGGACCGGGCGGTCGAAAGCAAAGACGGTTCATGAGTGACGGCGGAAAGCGCGGTTAGGCCGCCCAAGATGACTCCCTGGTTGTAGGTCCACTCGGTCTCGCCATTGGTCCGGCAGGCGGCAGTGAGCCCGTCGTTGACGAGGCTTTCGGAGTTGATCATGCCGGATTGCGAGAACCATTGCCATTCCTTTCGGGCCCAGGCGAGATCCGCGGCCTGCTGCGCGGAGGTAGCCACGCGCCTGGCGAGATTGGCGGCGACGGAGAGGAAAAGCTCGTTTGGAATGGCGTTCTTGTAAGTGTGGGTCTTATTCCACCAGATTCCTCCGCCGCACGTGTTATCCCAGCCTGCCGTCATATCTGAGAAAATCCGGCTGGCCTCGGTCAGGTAATTCCGATTGCCGGTTGCGTCGTACGAAGCAATCCATGCCAGAGCCCACCAGCCTTCGTCGTCATAATATTGGTTGAGGAAATGGCCGGAGGAATTGGCCGCAAAGGTGTTCGAGATAGCGGAGAGATATTGGGTGGAGTGAGTGAGTTTGGAATAGTCGGCCAGGACGGTTACTGAGTTCGCAGCATTCCACCAGCCCGTTGTATTCCACAGTCCGGTCTGTTGGTTGTACCAGTTGCTTTGCAGGGCGGCGATGCCGTCACTGGCCATCTGAATGAAGCTGGGAGCGGGCGGATTGGCGGTTGGCGCCGGCGGGCTGCCGCCCGCGCCGCATGCTGCCAGGGCGAACAGAGCGGCGCCCCATAGCGCGGCAGTGGCCCGCCGGGAGCTTGCGTTTACGGATTCCGGGAAAAGCTTTCCGAGCGTTTTCATCTCTGGGCGGAGCGAAGGATCTCCGCATTTTGCTCTAAAGCGAATGCAGGGATGCTTCGCTGAGCATGACAAAGTGGCCTTTTGCCACGGCGTGTTTAGCCCCTGGTTGCGCCGGCCAGCGGCTAAAGCCGTTAGAGTCTGCGACGCACTGCGGCATGACTGAAGTCATGCCCTGTCTTGAAAATTGAGTAGGGGCGGGTTTGAAACCCAGGGCTGTCCAAATTAGCTTCGGGCCAGCAAACCGCTTGTTGATTCTATTGAACAAACTTCGCCCCTGAAGGCTGGTTTGAAAACCAGGTTCCCCCGGCGGCGGAGGGGAACGGGTCGGCAGGGGCACGGAATTTTT
>JASHON010000026.1 GCA_030041095.1 Terriglobia bacterium | reverse complement strand
AATTCATGACACTCAACTTTCTCTCGGTTTTAGCCCGGTTTAATTGGACAGCACCGTGAAAAATTCCGTGCCCCTGCCGACCCGTTCCCCTCCGCCGCCGGGGGAACCTGGTTTTCAAACCAGCCTTCAGGGGCGAAGTTTGTTCAATAGAATCAACAAGCGGTTTGCTGGCCCGAAGCTAATTTGGACAGCCCTGGGTCGAAGCCCATCGTGGCAGCGTGAGTTCAAAAGCCTTTCACAAGGTACAATAGCATCTACTTTGCCGATGGCAACCTTCAAGAGAAGAGCATTCTTGAAACGCGCGGCCGCATTGCCGGTTATGGGTGCGGCGGCGCGAAGCGGCGCCGGCAGCGCTTCCGAACCGCCGCGTGCGGTCAGCGCCGGAGAAGGAAAGCGTATTCCGTCTCCATACCGCATCCCGAACGAGTACGCACTGCTTCTTCCGGGTGAGCGCGATGCATTGCACGCCGTTCCTCGTGCTCTCGCCATTGAAGCTGACGCCGTCACGGCGCGAATCCGTTCTGAAACCAAGACGCTGCATCCTGGCGACTCCATCGAAGGGTGGCGCTTGCTGACCATCGTCCCGGGGCTCAAGGGCGTCGCTACGGCCGTATTTGAGAAACACGTGACGCATCAGGGAGCTTTGGCTTACGTAACGGTTGAAGGCGAAATGGCGCATATCCCCAAACGTATCGGCGAGCTTTCCAAAATCCAACCGCGGCCAATCAATGCCCCTCCTGGCTTCGAATTCAGACGCCCGGCTCAATATATCCCCGGCCCGGATCGCCTGGGCGACTTTATCTTGAAATCTTCTGACGACCCATCGTTTGAGAATATCGCCGCCCTCGGCCCCGAATACATTGGCTGGACGCTGGTAGCCAATGAGGAGGCTGGCCCGGAAAAATCGCTATGGCTCGAAGCGGAGGGTGTCTCGCGGCAGTTGCCGGACGATCCTCAATCGCTCTGGGCGCCGGACCTCACCGGAAGCCTGTTTGACCCACGGCGCTTTCTGCCGGGTGAATATCAGTACGATTACATTCGTGGATATAGCAAACGAACCTTGCTGGGAGGTTATCTGCCGGTCGCGGACATTGGCGTGTGGAATCCACGTTACAAGACCGGGTATGAAGTGATGCTGCTTTTACCTCCCGGCCTGAACGCGACGCCCCTCGGCCGTATTCGGGCGCAACGAAGGCCGGTGCCGGAAGAGGAAGCTGCATCCACTGGCGGTCCCTCCTTCGAAGACCGGTATTGGAACTGCTCCCGGAACGAATGTTTTTCAGCTTTGGTGGGCATCTGGAATCACTGGCACGATTTTTTCAATCATAAAATGCAAGTGGAAATTCCGGATGAGTGGCTGCTCGATGCCGCACGCGCGGGCATCGTGATGTGCCGTTGCAGCTATCGCGGATTGCATCCCACTTACCAAATCGGTGAAGGCGCCTACACCAAAATTCCGGAGCGCAGCCACGCCTTGTTTCCTGTTGCTCACTACGAATTCGTTTGGGCGCATCAACTCTGGAACCTGAGTGAAGAAGTCGAACCCTACTTCGAGTGCTATCTCGAGAACTACATCCTGCCGGACGGCAATTTCCTTTACAACACGCAAGACCAGGTGGAAGCGCCTCTCAACGCAGGAGTTTTCCTGGAAAACTCCGCGCGCGCTTACGACTACACCCATGACGTAGACGCGCTCCGGCGCCGCCTGCCCACGCTTCGCCGAATGATGGACTTTGTGGTAAAACGCTACGAATACTCAAAGCAAACTTTTCCCCAAAGTGATCCGCGCCACGGCTTAATTTGGGGTTCCCCGGAAGCAGATAAGGGCGAGCCAGACGATGACTTTCCGGAATCCCATCCTTATTACTACCAGAACGCCTCCTGGACGTGGCGCGGCCTGCAGGAGCACGCGCGCTGCCTGAAACGTGCGTCGAGCGAGCACAACGATGCGGCGCTGAGCCGGGAATCCGCAAGTGTGGCGCGACTAGCGGCGCAAATGCGAGCGGATATTGAGTCTTCTCTTGCGATAGCCCTCGCGGACCGCAATCCGGCCATGAAAGCAGCCGGCATCACGCCGTTCACCCCCTTCGATACCAAACGGAAGCCAACTGAGCTTTCAAGTTATGAGAATCATCGCTACATGATGGATTGGTGGACAAGCGACTGGGGCGTTCCGGAGATCGACGAAGGCCATTTCCGCCATCGGCAGATTGCCGGCGAGCAGATTCTCGGATTGAATACCGACGGCGCTTACCCGCGTACGTCAAATTTTATGTCGCACGGGACGCTCGCGGGCCGCATCCGTCAGGAAGATTATCGCCCTTTCCTGCTGACGCTCTATAGCCTCTGCTGCTACACGATGGATGGCGGCAGCCGGTACTCGCCCGAAGACGCGCTGCTGCCGGGAAGTTGGCCGGGCGAAGGAAGCCCTTACGGTTGGTCTGCGGTGGTAAATAGCGTGCTTCAGCCGGCGATGGGCTTACGGTGGCTCCTTTGCTACGAAGAGCATCACCGTAAGGTGGTTCATTTGCAGAAGGCTGCGCCAAAAGAATGGTTTGCTGCAGGGCAAAACATTCGCGTCTGGCATTGTCCCACGCGTTTTGGGCTTATCAGTTGGACCACAGCTTCAGAATCGCGGAAAGGTGGCGCGGTTCGGTGGCGCGTAACGGTTCAATTCGAGAACCCATTTAAGGCCGATCTTATCGTCCATATTCACACTCCAGGTCGCGTGCCGCTCGAAAGCGCGTCGATAGGCGTGTTGCAAAAGGATCGGGTCATTTTGCCGCCCACCTTGCTTGGAAACAGAACTCAGCTCGAACTCCTCGTCACTTGAGCGGATAAAGATCAAGCCAGTTGCGGATGGCTTCGGGCAGTGCGCGGTGATCTTCAAAAAAGTATCGATCACGAGTTTGCTTCGGACCCTTGACTACGACACGGGAATAGAAATATGAGGCATGAATCCATACTTGCCACTTTTCTTCCTCCGGGCGACTGCCGATACAGCCAAGAATCACCTCTTCTGCCTGCCGCTTCACTTCTCCGTCTGTGATCTCATTTAGCTCGATGACAATTCCCAAGCATTCCTCCTGGATTCCGCGCTGCCGGCAGCCGCTCCACCTCCTCGAAGAGCACGCAGGAGCCAGTCACGCCGCGGTCCTGGACGCCTCCGCGGCCTGGCATGTGCCATCCTGAGTGCGGCGCAAGCTTTCCGGATTTTGCGATCCCGAGGCTGTAGCGTCAGTGATCCAGGTCACAAACGGCTTGAGTTTCTCTTTGCGCTTCTTATCGCCGCGGATCGGGCCAGGTTGCAGTGTCTTCGGGGTCCCACAACGCCGGATGGGCAGCCGATTCACCGCGGGCCGGAAGTTTCGGCTTGACAGACGCATGAATCCGCCTCTATAGTCATAATCATCTTAGGACACAGCATGGAGAAGCGCGCTCAAATCCTGCCCGGCACTCTCGATCTCCTAATCCTCAAGGCTGTCTCTCTCGGTCCTCTTCACGGTTATGGTGTTCTCCTGCGGATTGGCCAGATTTCCAAAGGCGCACTGGTGATCGAGCAAGGCGCGCTTTATCCAGCCTTGTTTCGATTGGTACGCAAGGGCTTCTTGAAAGCTGCCTGGGGCGTTTCGGAGAACAATCAGCGCGCGAAGTTTTACGAGCTCACCAAGGCAGGCAGAACGCACTTGCGCGAGGAAGAGGATGGCTGGAACCGCCTGGTCGCCGCGATCGGAAGGGTTCTGAGCGCCCGGCTGGAGCAAGTGTAGGGCACAGTTGCTGCGAACTTGGAATGCATCGATGCAAGCCTCAGAAGTTCGTCAACGATCTGGGCCGGAGCCTTTTGCTCGCAGGCCGCTTCAATGAAGCCCAAGAAGTCCTCGAACGTGCAGCGGCCATGGATCCTGCCGACGATCTCGCCCGCCAGAATCTCCTGATGTGCAAAGAGAAGCGGCAGCAGGAGCCGGTGAGGAGAGGCTCCTGACGCGCTGGGAGCGGGGCTCTTGCCACGCTAACCTCCCGCAGCAAACCACGTCTTACTTAAAGTTACTGAGAAGGCCAATCTGCCGTGCCGATTTCGGCATCGCCCGGTCCGTGGAGCTGAGATGTCTGCACTTCTGCAGGATCTTCGTTACGCTTTCCGCCGCCTGCGACTTTCGCCCGGCTTCGCCGTCGTTTGCATCGTCACTCTGGCGCTGGGAATTGGCGCGAACACCGCCATTTTCACTCTGGTCAACGCAGTGCTCCTCAAAAGCCTTCCGGTGGCTGATCCGGGACAACTCTATCGCATCGGCAATGCCAACAACTGCTGCGTGCTAAGCGGAATGCAGGGTAGTTGGGATCTATATTCCACCGCTCTTTACAAGCAATTCCGCGATCACACAGCTCAATTCAGCCAGATGGCCGCATTTCAAGCTGCATTGCCCAACCTCAGCGTGCGCCGCAGCTCGTCCTCCGGCCTGCCGCAAGCATATCTGGGAGAGTTCGTTTCAGGCAATTACTTCTCCATGTTCGGCATCAACTCTTTTGCAGGAAGGATGATAACGCCTGCAGACGACCGGCCGGGCGCCCCGCCCGCCGCGGTGATGAGCTACCGCGCATGGGAAGAACATTTCGGCCACGATCCTTCTGTTATCGGCGCCACATTCGTCATCAACACGATGCCGTACACCGTAGTGGGAATTGCCCCGCCGGGATTTTTCGGTGACACGTTGCGGCCCGATCCGCCGGATTTCTGGCTGCCGCTCTCCACCGAGCCTGCGTTGGACGGGCAGAATGAGCTCCTCAACCACGCGGACGCCCATTGGCTGCATGTGATCGGACGGTTGAAACCAGGCGCGTGGCCTGCACGGGTCCAGGCAGAAGTGACGCTCGAGCTGCAGAGATGGCTCGGCGCACAGCCTGATCTCACGGCTTTCGACCGCTCACAAGTTCCCAAGCAGCGGATTATCATCGCGCCGGGCGGCGCAGGCGTCACTGACATGCAGAGCCAGACAGAATCGGGCCTTCGCCTGCTGGTGATTGTCGCGGCATTCGTGCTGCTGATCGCTTGCGCCAATATCGGCAATCTATTCCTGGCGCGCGGCGCAGCCTCTCGCGCGGACACTGCCATCCGTCTGGCCCTCGGCGCATCGCGAGTGAGGCTCGTCCGCCAGGTGATTACCGAGAGCGTGGTCTTCGCAATCCTCGGCGGCCTCTCGGGACTCGCAGTGGCTTTCGTTGCCGCTCGTGCTATTTTGTTGGTCGCTTTTCGCGGCGCTCGCTTCGTTCCCATCAGCGCCACGCCTTCTCTTACGGTGCTGGGGTTCGCTTTCCTGGTTTCGCTGGCGACCGGTGTCTTGTTCGGAACGGCGCCGGCGTGGGTGGCTTCGCACTCCCAGCCCGCTGACGCTCTGCACGGGGCCGGCCGCTCCGCGCGCGACCGAACGTCGGTGCCACAGAAGTCGCTTGTAGTTCTGCAAGTTGCGCTTTCCATTGCGCTGCTCGTCGGCGCCGGCCTGCTGACTCAAAGCCTGCGGAACATCGAGAATCAGAACTTCGGCTTCGACGCCCGCGGGCGGCTGATTGTGAGGGTAGATCCGGCGCTGGCCGGATACAAACCCGATCAGCTCTATGGACTTTATCAACAGCTTCAGGATCAGCTTCCCCGCATTCCCGGCGTGCTCGACGCCAGCTACTCGCTTTACAGCCCCATGCGTGGCGACAACTGGGGCTACAGCATCCACATTGAAGGCCGGCCGCCTGAAGAACGCGATGGCGCTTCTTTCGATCGCGTCGGGCCGCATTATTTCCAAACCATCGGCACGCGATTGCTGCGCGGACGCGCCATCAATGCTGAGGATACGCCGGCGTCGCAAAGAGTCGTTGTGATCAATCAAGCCTTTGCCAAGAAATTCTTCCCCAAGCAAGATCCCATCGGCCAGCACTTTGGCATCGGAGGTGAAAGCCATGCGGGCGATTTTGAGATTGTGGGCATCGTTCAAGATGCAAAATATCAGGACGCCCGCGCGCCTGCCTATCCCACATTTTTCCTGCCGTTCCTGCAAACCACGAACGATCCCAAGCTCTACTGGCTCGCAAGCTCGCAATACATTGGCGACATCGAGTTAAGGGTGGCCGGCCGGCCGGAAAATCTCGAGGCCGCCATTCGCCGCGCGCTGGCCAACATCAACCCCAATCTTACGGTGCTCGAAATGGTGACCCTGCAGGAGCAGCTCGACCGGAATTTCAATCAGGATGAACTGGTCGCACGGCTCACGGAGCTTTTCGGGCTGCTTGCGCTAATCCTAGCCTGCGTTGGGTTGTATGGAGTCACTTCGTACTTCGTGGCGCGGCGCAGGGGCGAAATCGGTTTACGCATGGCACTGGGCGCGAATCGTGCGAACGTCTTGTGGCTTATTCTGCGCGACGCACTGTTTCAAGTGGGCGTCGGACTTGCAATAGGAATTCCGGTGACGCTCGCCGGCGGAAGGTTGATGGCAACCCTGCTTTACGGCGTCAAGAGCTATAATCCCCTTATTTTGGCGTTGGCAGTATGTGTTCTGGCCGGATGCGCCATAGCGGCTGCTGTGGTGCCTGCCCGGCGCGCCGCCTCGATTGACCCGATGCAGGCATTGAGGATTGAATGAGCGGATTTCCCATGGCGGATTCGATCTGTTAGGGTTAAAACGCTGCCCCACGGGCCTGCTCGCCGGCATTTCGTGGAGCGAGGAAGATACCTGCCGGCAGACACTCGCTAAACTGAAAACCGGCGGATTGGGCGTCTATGTTTTGGAGCCCCGGTTCGGTGTAGATCGCCCTGCGGGTTTCACAAGACTGAGTGACGCGAACCGCCCGATGCAACCTGATAGAATTGGATGAGGCGGTTGCCATGAAAATCGGAATTACGTGTTATCCCACCTACGGTGGCAGCGGAGTGGTGGCGACGGAACTGGGACTGGAGTTGGCGCAGCGCGGCCACGACGTGCATTTTATCAGCTACGCCGTTCCCGTAAGAATGTCCGCCGCCTCCGACCGGATTCGCTTCCACGAAGTGGAGATGACGGATTATCCGCTCTTCGATCATCCTCCTTACACTTTGGCGCTAGCCACCAAAATGTATAACGTCGCGGTCAACGAGTCGCTCGATCTTCTCCACGTGCATTACGCCATTCCGCATTCGGTTAGCGCCTATCTCGCGCGTGCGATGGTCGGCCCTCGCAAGCTTCCCTTCGTCACCACGCTTCATGGCACGGACATCACGCTCGTGGGAAGCGATCGGTCCTACCTTCCGATCACGCGGTTCTCCATTGAGGAGAGTGACGCTGTCACCGCCATTTCCAACTATCTGAAAAGGGTGACGGACGATGAGCTGCATGTGCGCAAAAACGTGGAGGTGATTCCAAATTTCGTGAATTGCGAAGTGTTTCAGCCCGCGGACGGCCGCTCCCGTCGGAAGGAGTTCGCGAAATCCGACGAGCGGATTCTAGTTCATCTTTCGAACTTTCGCCCCGTCAAGCGCGTCACGGACGTTGTGGAAATCTTTGGAATGGTTCGGAAAGACGTTCGGGCCAAGCTTCTGATGATCGGCGATGGCCCGGAGCGAACGATCGCGGAATGGAAAGTGCGGGAAAAAGGTTTGGCCTCTGACGTCTTCTTCCTGGGCAAGCAGAATGACGTGCCGGAACTGCTGAGCTGCGCCGACGTAATGCTACTGCCTAGCACGTTGGAATCTTTTGGATTAGCGGCGCTCGAAGCGATGGCTTGCGGCGTGCCTCCGGTATGCTCGCGCGTCGGTGGCTTGCCTGAAGTGGTTCGCGACGGAATCGACGGATTCCTCGTTGTTCCGCACGATATTCAGTCGATGGCTGCACGCGCCACCGAAATTCTCACCGATCCCGCAAAGCGCGAAAGCATGGGGCGCGCCGCCCGCGCCCGCGCTCTACAATGCTTCTGCAGTGCCAACATTATTCCTCTCTACGAGCAGCTTTACAAACGTGTCTTGGGACAGTAATTGTCCCCACCGTCTCACTCGGATGTGACATAGTGTCAGTGGACCGTTGTTCGTGGTCCGTGGTGAGGTGTGGACGGGAAGCGGCCGGTAGCGGTCGAACGTTTGAAGGAGACAGGCTACGGACAAGAGACGCCGGCCAGCCGGGAAATTCAGGGAGGGCCAGTAGGCCGCAGGCGACCCGCACGAAGCATAATGCGGAAGGCAAAGAGCAAAATGACCAGGGAAAGCGGACAAATGACCACACAGGGGCGAAGATTAGAAATTGGTTCGCTCAGCTCGAAAATCAAAATTTTTTTTGACGAGCGAAGCCGTTAAGCTACGTGGAATCAGCCACATGAGAAAAGCTTAACCAAAAACGAAGCCGTGAAAGCCGTTATACTAATGAAAACAAATGTGGTTACTAGTTTCGAAAGCCGTCAACTGATTGAAAAGTAAGGCGGCGGATTTTTAATCTTCATACCAGCCGAACAGGCTTGTTTCCTCACCTTCAAACGGATTTTCTCTTTGACGTGAAACGGGGTTGGTGATGAAATAGAGCGTGAAAGTCGGGGGAGTAACCCCCGGGGGTAGCTTGCGGGCTGCTGTGGAGACAATGGACGTTGGGACCAGCAGCATAGCAAGCTTGTGGAGTTAGCAAGATGAAGAAACCGATAACTTGCGTCGCGGTGTTGCTGGGCGCTTTTGTGTTCGCCGTTAGCCTCCCGGCGCAGCAGCCTCTTGAAGGTAAATTGACGCCGCAGGACCAGGCAGCCCTCCAGGCCAGCCTCAACGAAATCACTATTCCTGAAGGCACTGAATTCAAGCTCCAGTTGCACACCTCGATCAGCTCAAAAACCTCAAAAGTGGGAGATATCCTCATCAGTACCCTGATTGAGCCGGTTGACGTAGAGGATATGACCGTCCTGCCGAAAGGCGTGCGCGTCTACGGCCGCATTTCCCAGATTAAGCATGCTGGCCACCGGGGAAAGTCCGGATACTTGGCTGTCGAATTCAACCAGGTTGAATTGCCGAACGGAGAAAAGGTGGCAATTCTCGGGTCCCTGACGGAAGTTTTTTCCAGCGCGGAAAACGGAAGCTATGATGTGGGACCGGAGGGTGACCTGAAAGGCGGCGGACCGTCACACAAAAAGCAATTGGCCATATTTGCCCTTCCCACTCTTCTCGCGGGCGCCGGCGGCTTGGGACCGGGGATCGCGGTGGGTGTTGCCAGCGGCGTTGCAGCTCTCGTGATTCCGAAAGGAAAGGCGGCAGTTCTCCTGGCAGGCTCGCTGCTGGGCATGCGGCTTGATGAAGACGTGACGATCAACTTACCGCCCAACATGCTCAGAAACCAAACCGATCCATCTCACAAGGCCGCAAGCGGAACAACCCACTGACAAGGCTTCTAATCGCCGCGAAACAGCACCTGCGCGACAGCACGGCGCCAGCCCGACCATAGTTCCTCGCGTCGCGCGGGCTCCATCAAGGGCTCAAACCTTCGTTGCCTCGCTCTGTCCGAACCAGACGCAAACTCGCTGCTTACAATCTCGTTCTCCTTCCAGAACCCGACAGCTAGGCCTGCGAGCAACGCAGCACCCAAAGCCGTGCATTCAGCAAGCGGTGCCCGCTCGATGGGAATGCCCAGAATGTCCGCCTGAAATTGCAGGAGAAAGTCATTTCGCGCAGCCCCGCCATCCACCCGCAGGTCCGTGGGATGAAAGCCGGAAACCTGAGCCATGCAATCCGTCACGTCACGCGTCTGGTAAGCCATGGATTCGAGCGCGGCGCGAATAAGATGATTGCGGTTGCTTCCACGAGTAAGTCCCAGAATCGCGCCCCGTGCGTGCGGGTTCCAATAGGGCGCTCCGAGCCCCGTCAGCGCCGGGACAAAATAAACCCCTCCATTATCCGGCACGGAGCGAGCGGCCTCTTCGGACTCGTGGGCTGTCGCAATCAACCCCAGCTCGTCGCGCAGCCACTGCACCGCAGCGCCGGCGATGAAGACGCTTCCTTCCAGAGCATAGGTCGCTGCGCCCCTGCGCTGCCAGGCAACAGTCGAAAGCAGTCCGGGGGGAGAGACGGCAAAGTGATCGCCTGTGTTCATCAGAAGAAAACAACCAGTGCCGTAAGTGTTTTTCGCCGCTCCGGGAATGAAGCACCGCTGGCCAAACAGCGATGCCTGCTGGTCTCCGGCCACTCCGGCAATTGGGATGGCGTGCCCGCCCAGCAAATCCGTCTCGCCCAGAATTCCGCTCGACGGTTTCAGCTCCGGCAGCAAAGAGCGAGGAATCGAGAAGTAACGAAGGATTTCATCATCCCAGGTGAGAGAGCGCAGGCTCAAGAGCTGCGTGCGTGAGGCATTGGAAACGTCCGTGGCATGGACACGGCCCTGTGTGAGCTTCCACACAAGCCAGCTATCTACCGTCCCGCAAGCCAGCCGGCCCCGCGCGGCCAGGTCGCGCGCTCCCGGAACATTCTCGAGCAGCCAGACGATTTTCGTGGAAGAGAAATAGGCATCTGCCACAAGGCCGGTATTCGCGCGCAAGACTCTCTCAAAACCATCCTGGCGAATTCGGTCGCAATGAGCTGCCGTCCTCCGGCATTGCCACACGATGGCGCGGTGGATGGGCTGCGACGTTTCCCTGTCCCAAACGACAACCGTCTCGCGTTGATTGGTAATGCCGATGGCGGCAATGTCACTCGCCCGCGCTCCCGCTTCAGCAAGAACCTGTTCCACCACCGCCCACTGTCCTGACCAGATCTCGTTCGCGTCGTGTTCCACCCAACCGGGTTGCGGATAGTGCTGAGTTAGTTCGCGTTGAGCAGACGCTATGATCGCCCCTGCACGATCAAAGAGGATGGCGCGCGAGCTTGTGGTTCCTTGGTCGAGGGCGAGGATGTAACGAGCAGGCATAGTGGCGTCTTGCAGCGTTCTCCGGAAAGGGCTGATCAAAAGAACCTAGTCACGAGGAACAAACACGTTCAGCCATAGCCTCACCGATATTACGGCACAGCGTCACTCTCTGCAAGAAGGCCGATTCATTATAATGGGGCGTTCCGCCTATGACCTCATTCGACAACGACAAGCCCGAACAAACCAAGCAGGAACTTGAAGATTTCATCCGGCGCGGAAAGAGCCTGGTGGTAGTTGAGGCTGGCGACCCGTTTCTCAATCTCGCCCACCACGACTGGAAAGTGAGTTTGCAGTTCGGCAAGCTGCTGCTGGAGATTTGGCGGCCTGGTTCCTCGTTTGCCTGGCGCATAGACTCCGTAGCGTACCGCGACGATGGGCGGTTAGGGCTTTTCGTTCACAAGCCCGGCGCGCGTGAAACGACCACTTTAGAGCTGCGCGAAAGCGGTGCGAGCGTCTCACTTTCCAAGAGCGATGAGCGAGCAAGGGTTCGCCACGCGCTGATCGAGAACTTGCGGCGACACTTTCCCGGCTGGAGTTTTGAACGGGTCAGCAACCGCTCAGACCGCGAGCATTCATTCTCCACGTGGTATACGCGCGGTCTGGCAAGGTGCGGGAGCGATGGGTGGGCGTTTCTCGGTCTTGGCGAAGAGGAAACGCCGGCGGCGGCAGACGCCGCTGTGTCGTACGGCCTCATCTGGCTTGACTGGCTCCGCCGAAATCTTAAGAGTGGCCACGTATCAGGCCTGAAGTTGTTTCTTCCTTTCTGCGCCGTGCCGCTTGCTGCGCATCGTGCTGTGTGTCTCGACCCGCGCAGCGCAAACATCGAGATATTCGCGTGGCCGTCCGATGACGAGCCGTGGAAGCCGATCGACTTGAAGGATTATGGAAACGTGGAGACACGCCTCACACCCCGTCGTCAGGCGGACCTGTGGCTGAAAAGGACGGAGGACGTTTTGCGAGGAGCGCTAAGCGGCTGGATCGAGCGCCTGGACGCCGTTCCTGACGCCTCCGGGAATGCGCTTTCACTGCGGATCCACGGTCTTGAAATCGCTCAGCTCTACGGCGAGCTTGCGCCTCGGCTCACTTGGGGAACCGGAAATGATCGCAGAGTGTTCCGCGAAGGCGAGCGAAAGCAGTTTGATGAATTCCTCCGCGAAGTGCTTGAGACGCGGCGCGCGGATAGTGAACGTAAGGATCATCCGTATTATAGGCTACAGCCCGAGCGATGGCTTGAGAGCCTCCTGCTCCGCGACCTCAGCCAACTCGATCCCGCGATCCGCGCTGAATTCGCTTACTCGCAGGTCCCTGCCTTTTCGGGAGGAGATCGCGGTGTCGTCGATATCCTGAGCGTCACGGCCGGCGGCCGGCTGGCGGTAATTGAACTGAAGCTATACGAGGAAATTACTCTGCCCGTGCAAGGTTTGGATTATTGGTTGCGGGTGAAATGGCTGAATGACCGCCGGCAATTCCAGCCGTTCGGTTATTTTCACGGTCTCGATCTTTCCCCCGCTGCGCCGCTTCTTTATCTCGTCTCTCCGGCATTTCGCTTCCATTCGACCACCCGCGAAATCCTGCAGTTTTTCAACCCGTCGATTGAAGTAATCCTGGTGGGGCTGAATCAGTCCTGGCGGGAGGCTGTTAAAGTATTGTTCCGGGATCGCGCAGCAACGGAGGGCTGACAAGAGAGGGTGCGCGCATCAAGGGGTGGGCGAAACGCCCCTCGCGATCGCGAGCCTTGCAGGTTTTGCACCCGTCGAGATTCAGGGACGCCGCTTTCGCTCTGTGGGTTGCTATCGAAGGACGGTCAGCGGGTTCGCTGAAGTCTCCGCTGGCTCCGGATCGAGCGCCGGTGGTGATGAAGGAATGCCGGATGTTTTTTCCGCCACAAATCTCTCAATTTCTTCGAGCAACGCGGGCACAATTTCTTCTTCCTTCACACGGCGGATCGCTTTCCCTTCGCGGTAAATCATGCCGTTGCCTCGGCCGGCGGCAACCCCCAAATCCGCCTCTCGTGCTTCACCGGGGCCATTCACCGCACACCCCATCACTGCCAGACTCACGGGCATTTTAATGTGCGCCGTGGCCTTTTCGATGTCACCGGCGATCTTGAACAAATCCACTTCAAGCCGGCCGCACGTGGGACAAGCGATCACCATCGGGCCGCGGCTGCGCAACTCCAGCGCCTTGAGCAGTTCGTAGGCCACGCGCACTTCTTCCACAGGGTTCGTCGCGAGAGAGACTCGGATTGTGTCACCAATGCCGTCAGCAAGCAGCATGCCGATTCCTGCGCACGATTTCACGGTACCGGAGAACTGGGTCCCGGCTTCGGTAATGCCTACGTGGAACGGATAATCGACCTGGCGGGCCAGGAGTCGATAGGCCGCGACGCAAAGCCGCAGATTCGAGGCCTTAAGCGAAACGATGGTATCGCCAAATCCGAGATCCTCCAGAATGCGTATGTGGTAAATGGCGCTTTCGACCATCGCCTCCGGCGTCGGGTAGCCGTACTTTTCAAGCAGCCGCCGTTCGAGCGAGCCAGCGTTCACGCCGATCCGTATCGGCACATGCTGCTCCTGCGCCCTCCGCACCACCGTCCGGACCTTTTCCGCGTCACCGATGTTTCCTGGATTGATGCGCAATTTGTCGATTCCCGCATCAAGGGCGATCAACGCAAATTTGTATTGAAAATGAATATCGGAGACCAGCACAGAATCGGGACAGCGCCGGCGAATTTCCGCGAGGGCCTTCGCTGCATCGAGATCGGGAACAGCCAGCCGGACGATCTCGCATCCCGCCGCTTCCATCTCCTGAATCTGCCGGACGGTCGCATCAATGTCTCTGGTGTCCGTCTTCGTCATCGACTGGACCACAATAGGCGCGTCGCCGCCGATCGTGAAGCGCCCCACTTTGACTGGACGCGTTTTCCGACGAGGAGGAAAATGTTCAGTTTCGCTGAAATTCATGACATCACCGGAATCCAGGAATTTTCACTAATGGGCCAACGCCCTTACAATATCATTATAAGTGATCAGCACGAACGCGATGAGAATCAAGAATATTCCCGCCTGCAGGATCAGCTCCTTGAGGCGAACGCTCAAGTCTCGCTGCATAGCGCCTTCAATGATGAGCAGCAAGATCGTGCCACCGTCCAGCACTGGGATCGGCAAGAGGTTCACAATCGCGAGGTCGAGGCTGATAAAAGCCACAAATCCCACTAAGTCCGCAAAGCCGGCACGGTACGCTTCCCCGGACATCTGGGCGATGCCGACCGGACCCGCCATCGATCGCGCCGACAATTGACGGGTGAGAACTTCCTTCAGCGCCGTGTACTCCAGCACAGCGAAGCTCACATTCTTTCTTACCGAAGCAGCGAAGGCCTTGTCCAGGGCAAGGTGTCTTACGGCCATTTCGTCTCGTCTTCTCACGCCGATAATCCACCGCGTCTCGCCACCGGCTGTATCCTTCATTGGCTGAATGGCGAAGTGCAGGAAATGGCCTTTCCGTTCCACTGTCAAATCCACTGCATTGCCGCGTCTCGCTTGAATCGCTGTAGAAATCTGCTCGAAGCAAGGAGTCCGGTGGCCATCGACAGCCCAGAGCTGATCCCCTGGTTCCAACCCGGCGCGGCTTGCAGGAGAACCCGCTTCCACCTGTGCGGCTACGTTCGAGAGACACGGATAGATACCCGCGTAGCCGCCTCCACCCTCCCCCTCCGCACGCGGCTTCAAGGAAAGGCGGATCAGCTCTCCATTTCGGCGAATTTCGAGAGGTATGGATTCGCGAGTGGTAAGAAGCACCTTCATCTCGATGTTTTCCCAGGTCGGCCTTATCTCGTTACCCATTCTAACAATCAGATCTCCAGGCTCTATTCCTGCTCGCGCCGCCGGTGAAGAAGGATCCACGGCTCCGATCTGTGCGGGCTGCCCTTCGTAAAGGGGTCTTACATAATGAAACTTGTACAGCGCCGTAAGCAGCAGGACCGCCGCGAGAATATTGACCGCCGGACCCGCAAACGAGATGATAAATCGCTGCCAGCGCGGATGAGCGAGCAGATTGCCCGGGTCGTTCCGGCTGTTGGGATCGGTTGGATCTTCTCCCATCAGGCGGACGTATCCTCCAAACGGTAGCAAGCTTATACGGTAATCCGTCCCGCCTCTTTCGAAGCCGACCAGACGTTTACCAAACCCAATGGAGAACACCGGAGCGCCTACGCCAAACCACTTCGCCGCCGTGAAGTGGCCGAGCTCGTGAATGAAGATCAGAAAGCCGAGCACTACGGCGACGACCGCCGCGTCTGTCGCAATGTGCGAAAGCATGCTGTCTGGCTTACGCTCCTGACGCCCAGGTTGTAGCAACCGCATCGGCAGCTTGCCGCCGAGCCTCGCGGTCACATTCCAGAACTTCTGCCATGGAACTTAGATGCACGCCCGGCGTTCGCCGCATGACCTCTTCCAGGACCTTGGGAATCCCTGTAAAAGGCAGACGGCGCTCCAGGAACGCCGCCACAGCAATTTCGTCCGCGGCGTTCAGCGCACAAGGCATGGCGCCTCCGGCCTCGATCGCCGCCCTGCCCAACTCCAGGCATGGGAACCGGCGGATATCCGGACGGCGAAATTGCAGGCGGCGGCGGGCAAGCAAGTCAAGGTTGAGTCCGTCTTCGCCAGCGGTGAGTCGCTCAGGGTAGGTAAGGGCGTATTGGATGGGAATGCGCATATCAGCAACAGCCAGTTGAGCCAATACGCAACGGTCTTTAAATTCTACCATCGAATGAATGATGGATTCGGGATGGATCACGACCTCAATCGCTTGGGGTTGGAGCCCGAAGAGCCACGACGCTTCGATGATCTCCAATCCTTTGTTCATCATGGTGGCCGAATCGATCGTGATGCGGCCACCCATTCGCCAGACAGGATGCTGCAGCGCCTGCTCGGGCGTGAGGGCGGCGAAGGCACGCAAAGGCGTCTTCAGGAATGGCCCTCCAGACCCTGTCAGGATCAATCGTTCAACCTCCCGAGGCTCACCTGATCGGAGACATTGGTGGAGGGCGCAGTGCTCGCTATCGACGGGAAGAAGCTCGGCGCCGTTTCTGGATGCTTCCTTCATCACAAGCTCGCCGGCCGCCACGAGTGTTTCCTTGTTGGCTAGCCCCACTCGCTTGCCGGCGCACACCGCGGCAAACGTCGCGAGCAATCCCGTGACGCCGTGGGAGCCGGAAATGAGGATGTCGACTTCAGGATGTGAGGCCGCTTCGATACTGCCCTCGTCGCCCGTCCTGATTTCAATTGGTTCGCGATAACCGCGCGACTGCAATAATGCGCGCAACGATTCCGCCCAGCCGGACGACATGACGGAAACTAGGCGAGGCTTGAAAACCTCAATCTGCTGGGCCAGGAGCTCGATGTTCTTGCCTGCCGAAAGCGAAACCACTCGAAAACGATCCGGCAGGGTTCTCGCCACTCGCAGCGAGTTCTGTCCGATGGAACCGGTTGAGCCCAGAATGCACAGTCCCTTCATAGATAGGGCGACCACTCCGTCACTTGTGAATCCCTGCTTCCACCAGCAGCACCAGCCACAAGAGAGGTGCGCCGAAAAGCAGGCTGTCGATACGGTCTAGAAGCCCGCCGTGGCCCGGAAGAAGTTCGCCCGAGTCCTTCAGGTTTGCGCCGCGCTTTAAGGCGGATTCGCACAAATCGCCGAACTGCCCGGCCACGGCGATACAGCCTGCTAATAGGATAACGGTTTTCCAGTCGCTTGTCCGCCAGAACGCGATCGAGTACACCCAGCCGGCGCCGATGCCCACAGCCAATCCACCCGCCGCTCCTTCAAACGTCTTCTTCGGCGAAATGCGGGGAAACAGGAGCCTTCGTCCAACCAGTCTGCCCGTGAGATAGGCAAAGATGTCACCAGCAACAATCACGCAAACGAGAAAGAACAGCATTTGCCGGCCGTTGGCCAGGCTCGATCCTAAACCAAAGAAGCGAAGCGGATAGACGAACGAAAACGCAAAAGCAACATAGAACAATCCAGAAAGCGTGGCCGCAACCATCGTCAAGTAATCTCTCAGGTCGCGCGCAAACCAGAGGGCCAGGGAGGATACGATCAGGATGGATGCGAGGAGTGCGCCCAGAATTACAGACGGGCCGCCACTGAAGGCCCAGGCCAGGCAAATGCCGGCGCCAGCGATATACCCCGCCCATGATAGCGCCTTGACACCTGTTTGCCGCGCGATCAGGAAGTATTCGTAAAGCCCACGCTCGCATAAAACGATCAGCGCGATCATGAAAAGCCACTTCGGAGCCCAGCCAATCAGATACGCCGCTGGAATGGCCAAAGCGATGCCGGTGAGGACGCGTGCTTTCATGGAAGGGTCGTGTCCGACCACCAATGCTCGGTGCTCCGGTGCGTTGCGGTGATCTTGAAAGTCTCCTGGTGGAAAATGTGAGTTGCCAGAGGAATTGGGGAACGGCGAGTCGTGCGCCTTTTAATCCGCCTTCTGCTGAATTGCGATGAGGAGGCTCACGGCAGAGAATACGTCCGGCGGCGACCCAGGTTCATCCGAGGCCGCCGTATCGCCGCTCACGCTTCTGAAAATCGGAGACCGCCCGAAAAAGGTCCTTACGCGTGAAATCCGGCCACAAGACCTCGGTGATCCACAGCTCCGCATAGGCGGCTTGCCACAAAAGGAAATTGCTGAGGCGCATTTCGCCGCTCGTGCGAATGAGGAGGTCGGGATCAGGCATTCCCTCGGTATAAAGGTTGCGGCTAATGGAAGCCTCGTCCCAGCCAACGCTCCCGTTCCGCACCCCCTCTTCAGCCATTTTGCGGAACGCATCCACAAGCTCGGTCCGAGCGCCATAATTGAGGGCGAGCGTGAGCGTGAGACCGCTGTTGTCACGGGTTGCGGTGAGCGCCGTCTCCAAATCCTTCTGAACGGCGTGAGGCAACTCGTGGACGCGTCCGATCACGCGTAGCTGAATGTCCCGGCGCTTGAGCTCCGCCCGTTCTTTCTTGAGGTATTCGCGCAGCAGAGACATCAGCAAGCTGATTTCTCTCTGCGGACGCTTCCAGTTTTCGACGGAGAAGGCGTAAAGGGTCAGAAAAGGGACGCCAAGTTGCGAGCAGCCTTCCAAGGCCTGGCGCACGGCCCGCATGCCGGCGCGATGACCGGCAATCCGGGGTAATTTACGCTTCTGGGCCCAGCGGCCGTTGCCGTCCATGATAATGGCAATGTGCCGAGGCAGGCGATTTCGCTTAATTTGCGCCAGCACAGCCCTCTCTGAGACCACATCGGTCGTCATAAGGCTTTTTCTAACGGAAATCAACCGGGATTTATCCCTGAAGACTTACTGCTGGTTCTGCTGCGCGTAGTATCCATCGCGGTAAACCAGCTTGTACTTCACGTTTTTTCCCTTTTGGTTTACGATTCGCAGCGGGTTCCCTTGCGCGTCGACCAAGTCAACCTTTAGTTTATGGTACTTTCCGTTCAGCGTAGGATCCGACGGCGCAAATCCGATGCTGTACTCTGAGCGGAGTTGGTAGGCGATCTGCCGGTAAATGCTCGGCAATTCGCCCTCAAAGCGAGGGAAGTAGGCTAGCCCACCCGAATACTTCGTGATGTAGGTCAGGCCGTTGCGAGCGACCCAGTAGTTGCTGTTGTAGCCGTTGGGCATGCGAACCGCCGTCCATTCGAGGATACTTACGGCATAAATGGGCGTGCTGGAAGCCTTGGCCACTTTCAGCATCTGGCTATAGGTCAGCTTGCTCATCGTGTCGTAACCGCTGACGATAGCGAGGATGGCTTTCCGCCCCTGGACATTCTTCATCCTGTCGATGCAAAAAGCCAGTGCATCGTAAAGATTATCCTCTGAGAACCCTGGGAACACGAGCGTGCTGAGCGCCGATTGTACTCCCGCTCGGCTATGCGTGAAATCGGTAAGAATCCGGGGCTTTAAGTCAAAGGAAACTACAGCCACCCAATCTTTCGGCTGCATGAAATTGAGAAATGTATAGGCAGACTCAAGAGCTTGGTAGAGCAGAGTCCAGAATTCGTTGCTGAATTCAACCAGCATGCAGACCGTAATGGGAGCCTTGACTGCGGCGAAGTTCGTTACAGACTGTTGGACGCCGTCATCGTAAATCTTGAAGTTGTCTTTCTGAAGATTGGGAATCGGATCTCCGTTCGCATCCTGGACTGACACGCTCATATTGACAAGGTTGGACTGTGTAGAAATCGAGTAAACGGAGTTGGGGTTAATCTTGAGTGGTTTCGTTGGCTGAGTGGGCGGCGGAGCCTGTTTTTTGGGAACAATCACCGTCTCGCCCGGCTGTTGAGCAGGGCCCTGCTGCTGAGGAATTGGCACCTCTTCGCGTGGGTCCGGGCCTGGCGTGGCCCCGGGCCGAGGCGTCGCCCAAGCAAAGTCCGCAGCGACTCCCACGAGTACCAGTAGACTTGCCAGCCCAATGATCGCCACAAAACGGGACATTTTGCTGAGCATCATGGAGGCGCCCTCCTCGGCGCATTTACTAGGTATGATGCCACTCGCCCCCCATGAGGTCAACTGAGCGGAAATCCGGCTGTTGATTACCTACGCAGTTTCGAGTACCTTAGAGCGTTCGTTAACGTTGTTTACAAAGTCGGAATTATTGAGATACAGGCCGCCGGATTGCCTGGAACGCAGGCCAGCCGCAACCCCCATCGGAGGTAATGACCCCTATGAGAACGCTACCTTGCATCTTCCTCGCTTTACTCATGGGCGCGCCGGGATCGCAGGTTCTAAGAGCGCAGCCGGCTGCTCAAGGCCTTGCCCTTCCAGGGTCGAGAACGGTCCTGAGATCAGGATGGCTCATCGAGTCATCCGCGAAGGTTCCGGAGAGCGGAGCCGAGATTTCGACTGCCGGCTTTCATCCGGACGGCTGGTATCCTGCCTCTGTTCCGACCACGGTATTCGCTGCGCTCGTCAGAAATCACGTGTATCCCGATCCTGATTTCGGCATGAACCTCCGCAGGATTCCCTCCGTCACTTATCCGGTCGGCGCGAACTTCGCGATGATTCCAATGGCGCCCGATAGTCCTTTCGCTGTGGGCTGGTGGTACCGCACGCAATTCCGTCTTCCCACGAGCGTCCGCGGCCGGCAAGTGTGGCTGCATTTCCATGGCATCAATAACAGCGCCGATGTGTGGCTGAACGGTCACCAGATTGCCGGCCCGGACGAAGTCTCAGGGATGTACCGCGAGTATGAGTTCAACGTAACCCAAGCCTTGATGCCGGGTGCGGTGAACACATTGGCCGTGGAGGTGTTCGCACCCACCCCGTCCGACCTCTCGATCAGTTTTGTCGATTGGATGCCGCTGCCGCCCGACAAAGACATGGGCCTCTACCGGAGCGTGTTTCTGACGACAAGCGGACCCGTCACAGTGCGTTATCCGCAGGCGATGACGAGCCTCGATCTGCCCTCGCTCGCGCAGGCTCATCTCACGATCTCGGCTGTTCTCCACAACGTGAGCCATGAAACGGTTTCGGGAGACTTGAAGGCATTCGTCGGGCCGGTCGAGGTGACAACGCCTGTTCGGCTGACCGCCGGTGAAATGATGCGGGTTGTCTTGTCGCCGGCCGACCACCCTCAGCTTAATCTGGCCCACCCTGAACTCTGGTGGCCCTATCTTTACGGGCCGCAAAATCTCTATACCCTGCGCGTGGAGTTCGAAATGCGTGGGCAAGTCTCAGACCAGGAAGCCGTGCAGTTTGGAATCCGGGAAATCACTTCGCAGCTCGATGCGCAGAACCATCGCGTCTTTCTTGTGAACGGGCACCGAATCCTCATTCGCGGCGGGGGCTGGGCTCCGGACATGCTTGAGCGATGGTCCAGCCGGCGTGAAGCTGACGAACTGGCTTACGTGCGGGCGATGCGCTTGAACGCAGTACGCCTGGAAGGGAAACTGATGAACGACCACTTCTTCGGTCTTTGCGACCGGTACGGCATCCTGGTGCTGGCCGGCTGGTGCTGCTGTTCGCACTGGGAGCGCTGGAACAGGTGGAGATCGGCTGATTACGAAATCGCGGGAGAATCTCTGCGAGATCAGCTTCGCCGGCTTCGTAACCACCCCTGCATGCTGGCCTGGCTCTACGGAAGCGATGGTACGCCGCCACCGAAGGCTGAAGACATTTACCTCAGCGTATTGAAAGCCCAGCGCTGGCCCAATCCTTACATCGCCGGCGCTTCCTCGCGTTATACGGCGGGTGCAGGCTGGACGGGCGTAAAGATGACGGGACCTTACCAATACGTGGGCCCGTCTTATTGGTATCTGGACACGCGCCATGGCGGCGCTTTCGGATTCAATACGGAAACCAGCCCCGGTCCTGCCATTCCTGTGCTCGCCAGCCTTAAGCAAATGTTTCCTGCGGATCATCTTTGGCCGATCGATTACGCATGGGATGCCCATGCAGGCGGAGGAGCGTTTACCACCCTCGACGTCTACACGCAAGCTATGGACAATCGTTACGGAAAAGCAAAAAATCTGGCTGGCTACGCGGAAGAAGCACAGGTGATGGATTATGAAGGTGAGCGCGCTATGTTCGAAGCCTATGGCCGCAACAAATTCACTTCGACGGGCGTCATTCAATGGATGCTCAATAATGGCTGGCCATCCATCATTTGGCACCTCTACGACTACTATTTACGGCCCGGGGGCGGGTTCTACGGAACGCAGGAGGCCTGCAAGCCGCTCCACGTTCAATACTCTTATGACGATCGGTCGATCGTGGTCGTGAATTCTTATTTTCACCCCATTACGGGTTACAAAGTCGTCGCAGATGTTTTTAACCTCGACCTGGCGCGCCAGTTCAGCAAGACAATGACACTGAACCTACCGGCCAACAGCTCCACTCGGGCCTTCATCATTCCTGATCTGAACGGATTGTCGAAAACTTACTTCGTTCGCCTCCGCCTGGAAAGCCCTTCGGGCCGAGTTGTGGACCGAAACTTTTACTGGCTCTCGACTCACCCGGACGTTTACAACTGGAACGCTTCTACGTGGTATTTCACTCCGCTTCAGTCTTTCGCAGATTTTCAAGGACTGCAGGAACTCCCGAAGGTCAAACTTGTGGTGAAGTCGCGTGAAGATGAGCGATCGGCTCCTGCTGGCGAGAAAGGCGTGGAGCGAGTGGCCGTTATGAATCCCACGCCGCATCTCGCGTTCTTCGTGCATCTTGATGTGCTGAAAGGGAAGGGCGGCAGCGACGTGCATCCGATCGTCTGGAGTGCCAACGATTTTGAGCTGATGCCAGGAGAAAAACGGAATATCACGGCCACCTACCATGCGCGTGACCTCGGCGCTGCGAAGCCGTTCGTCAAAGTAAGCGGCTGGAATGTTGTGCCCAACGATTAGCATCCGCCGCAGCCAGTTCAGAACGTCTCCTCTGAAGGGGGCTGAACCTGTGCGTCGAAGGCGGCGCTTGAAGGCGGTTGCTCGCCATCCAGCTCTCTCGGCGCGCCCACCTGGTGACGGATACGAAGTATAATCAGATAGCCATCCGCTCGGGTCGTGAAACTGTATGGCGCGAAGCCAGGGATTTGCGATTCGCTGTAGAGGAGGCGTGATCGCGCGTCGGGCTGAAGGTCAGCGCGTCGGTGATTCTTACCTTTTTCTGCGACGTTTTTGACGGGGCCATCACTGATGTTATGCCGCCCAGGTAAAGCATAAGGAGCATGTCATGCCTAAGAAGACCAAGCGTGTTCCCGTTCCCGGAAGCGAGCGATCTGCGCCGCGCGGCGCTGATCGCGTTGGTGATGTCCGCCCGGATGAGCGGGTCAGGGTTTCCGTCATTCTGCGCCCCAGAAGGTCACTTCGTGGCCTGCAATCATCGTCCGCTTTCAAGGCTGTCCCTCCTCGCGATCGGCAGTATCTGAGCCGCGAGGAATTGGCCAGAGATTACGGTGCTGACCCTCGCGACGTTCGCAAAATCGAGGCATTCGCCCACGAGCATAACCTGACCGTGATGGAGGTAAGCCTCCCTCGCCGAGCCATAGTTCTCTCGGGTAGTGTGGCCCAACTCTCTGCAGCCTTTGAGGCCCAACTTTCTGCTTACTCACGCGAAGGCGAAACGTTCCGCGGGCGCACCGGACCGCTCACCGTCCCTGCAGAGCTCGACGGCATCGTGCGGGGTGTTTTTGGACTGGACAATCGCCGTCAGGCGCGGCCGCGCTGTCGAATTCGGCGGCCAAGCCAGGCTGCGAACCCAGCCGATGATACGGTCTATACGGCCAATCAACTCGCGTCACTCTACAAGTTTCCCGCCGGAAGCAACGGCACGGGCCAATGCATTGGGATTATCGAATTTGGCGGTGGCTATCAGACGTCGGACCTTGCAGCCTACTTTTCACAACTGGGCATTCCCCAGCCGTCGGTGACGGCAGTGTCGGTCGATGGCGTGCAGAATTCTCCATCGCCGGGCTCGGACAGCCCCGACACGGAAGTTGACCTGGACATCGAAGTTGCCGGAACCGTGGCTCCCGGCGCCAGCATCGTGGTCTACTTTTCTGATTTCACCGAGCAGGGTTGGGTAGACGCCATCACGACGGCCGTGCATGACACCCTGCACAACCCATCCGTTATCTCGGTCAGTTGGGGCTATCCGGAAGGACAGGATGTCTGGACCCAGCAAGCGATGCAGGCTGTGAGCGACGCGTTCCAGACGGCCACAGCGGCCGGAATTACCCTTTGCCTTGCCGCGGGCGATGACGGCTCGCGAGACGAAGTGAGCGATGGACTCGCGCACGTGGATTTTCCAGCCTCCAGTCCATACACTCTGGCTTGCGGAGGCACGACGCTCGTTTCTTCCAACGGAACGATCACCAGTGAAGTCGTGTGGAACGATGGCGAGCAGGGAGGCGCTACGGGCGGCGGCGTGAGCGACGTGTTTCCTCTCCCTTCCTGGCAAACCTCGGCCGGTGTGCCGCCTTCCGCAAATCCTGGCGGTCACATTGGCCGTGGAGTCCCGGATGTGGCCGCAGACTCGGATCCGAATACCGGCATCCAAATCCTCTCCGACGGGCAGCAGGAAGTGGTGGGCGGAACGAGCGCTGCCACGCCGCTCTGGGCTGGGCTGATTGCATGTGTGAATCAGGAGCTCGGAAAGCCAGTCGGATTTCTGAATCCGCTGATTTATCCTTTGAGCGAATCTCACGGCGCCTTCAATGATATCGTGAGCGGGAACAACGAAATTGTGTCAGGCGTTCCTGGTTACTCTGCCGGACCAGGATGGGATGCCTGCACCGGTTGGGGCAGCCCCAATGGGGCAGGGCTGCTTGCCGCCCTTCAGGGCGGCAGCTCCATTGCAGGCCAAGCCAAGAAGAAGGCGGCCGCTCGCCAGAAAAATAAGCCAAAGTCCTCCGCCCGCGCGAAGAAGCGGCCACGCGGCTGAAATCCCGCGGTCCGGCACGGAACACACTCGATATTGTTCAACGCGCTGGACCCAACCTCCAATCCCTAATCCAGGTCACCCAGAAGGAGTGTTCATGCTCGATCTTGGCTACGTCCGCCAGAATCTGGAACTCGTTCGTCGAAAACTGAACGACCGAGGCGTTAGCGGTCTGCTGGCGGATTTCGAGACTGTCGATAATGAACGGCGCAAATACCTCGTGGAAGCTGAGAGACGCAAGGCACGCCGAAATCAGGTGTCCGGTGAAATTGCCGTTCTGAAGAAGCAGGGCGGTGATGCTGCTTCACTCGTCGCGGAAATGAAACTGTTGGGAGCGGAAATTGATGATTTCGATCGGGAAGCCGCAGCGCGGGACCAGACGTTGAGGGCCGTGCTCGAGCGAATTCCCAACCTTCCGCACGAAAGCGTCCCGGTGGGCAAGAGCGCCGAAGAGAATGTGGAAATTCGGCGTTGGGGTGAGCCGCGCCAATTCGAATTTGAGCCGAAGCCCCACTGGGAGCTTGGGCCCAGTCTGGGAATCTTAGATTTTGACCGGGCTGCAAAAATTGCCGGCGCTCGATTCGCCGTGTATGCCGGGGTGGGCGCCCAGCTTGAGCGCGCGCTCGCGAACTTCATGCTCGATGTTCACACGCGCGAGCACGGTTATACGGAAATCTTTCCTCCTTTCATCGTCAACTCGGCCACCCTGTTCGGTACGGGCCAATTGCCCAAATTCAAGGAAGACCTGTTCAAGCTGGAAGGCTCCGATTATTGGCTGATCCCCACGGCGGAGGTTCCTCTGACGAATCTTTATGCAGGTGAGGTTTTGCTCGAGGAATCGCTCCCGATAAAGCTTTGTGCCTGGACGGCGTGCTTTCGCAGCGAGGCTGGGTCTTATGGAAAAGACACACGTGGCCTCATCCGCCAGCACCAATTTCAGAAAGTGGAATTGGTGAAGCTCACCTCGCCGGAGAGTTCGTATGATGAGCTTGAATCGCTCACGCGCGATGCCGGCCGAGTGCTGGAGCTTCTCGGGTTGCCATATCGGGTGGTGGCACTTTCTACGGGTGACCTTGGGTTCAGTTCCGCCAAAACTTACGATCTGGAAGTCTGGCTCCCTTCGAGCGAAGGCTATCGCGAAATTTCCTCGTGCTCGAATTGTGAGGCGTTTCAGGCACGGCGTGCCAACATCCGTATTCGGCGTGGTAAGGGAGGGAAGACGGCGCTGCTTCACACGCTGAATGGCAGCGGCGTGGCGATCGGACGAACTTGGCTGGCCATTATCGAAAACTGTCAGGAAAGTGATGGTTCCGTCCGCGTCCCGGAGGTGCTGCAGCCTTACCTGGGCGGACTGCAGAAAATCATCCCACAAACACATCATCTCTAACAGGTTGCTGAGCAACATGTCGTCAGGGGTGATGCGTGTTGGCTCGCTGCCGCTGATAAAGCGCCATCTCCGCCTCAGCTTTTTCTTTTTGGCCGCTGCGCGAATAGGCTAACGCCAGCTCGTAATGGCACAAGGTCAAGGTCGGGTCAAGCTCGATGGCGCGCTTGAATTCTGAAATTGCACGCGCCCATTGATCTTCTTGCGCATAAACCTTGCCCAGGGAGAGCCGGACGCCAGCATCGTTCGGGTTGAGCCGAACAGCCCGTTCGAGTAAGAGTTTCACGCGCGAAGCCGCGGCCGGAGTACGTGCGCCGCTCGACCACAACGCACTTGCATACTCGTACAGTGCCACCGGATTTCGCGGCTGGAGCATGGCAAAACGCTGAAGGCGAGCGAGGGCCGCTGGCTGCTCCTTATGAGAGAGACGGCAGGCACGAGCCAAAAGAGAGTAAGGTGTGGGACTGGAAGGAGCTTCGTCTGAGGCCGCAATCAGCGCCCTAACCGAATCGTCAATTTTTCCCGCTGAGAAAAGGGAGATCCCTAATCCTTCTTCAAGGTCCGCAGAATGCGGATATCGGCCAAGACCCAGGGAAAACACCTTGGCCGCCGCTTGAAACCTCCTGCAGGCAAGGAACGCTGTGCCCTGTTTTTCAAAAACGGATTCCTTGACGGTGCTTCCGATCTCCAGGGGCTTCAGACCGGAGCAGGTCGCCCCACGACTGAATGCTGGGATAACGCCGCTGTCGAAATGCGACCGCAGATATTCTTCCAGCATCGTGCGGCTTTCCACTGTGGCGGAGTCGCTGTATCCGGCGCCAGCCGACGGATTCGATAAGCGTCCGGTCTGGAATTGTGGCTTTTCGTCGAGTTGAAGTTGCAGAAGTTGCTTGGTTGCTTCCTGCTCATGCGTTTTGACAGGATGGGCTGGAGAGCTGTGACTTGCGGATGACGACGTGGGTGCTGAAGTCACATGATTGGACGGCGCAGTCGCAGGCGCAGCCTGCTGCGCCGTGTTTTGAGCCGCCAGCGCGACGCCACTTTCCGCGGCAACCCACTTCGCCCGAACCACCATTGCCACCCCGACCGCGAGCGCCATGACGAGTGCGACCTGCAACCGTGCGCGGATCGCCTGCGACCTGTGGTTCCGAATCTCCGGCGCTGGTCTTACGCTCATCGTCGTACCGCTGGACGCTACGCAGACGCTTTTCCCATCTCCCTCTGACCTGGGAAACCGGATCACGTCAAACATTCTACGCTTAACGCTGCAGCTCGCGCAGCAGTTGTCGTGCGACGGCATGATCGGGCTGCCGCTTCAAAAGTTCTTTTAGTAAGGCTACAGCCTCGCCTCGCCTGCCAGCCAAAGCGTCCATTCGTGCGAGGTTGACGTAAGGCTGATCGAATCCGGGATCGATGCGGAGACATCGCTCGAAATCTTGGCGAGCCGCGCTCGGTTGACCGTTCAGAATTTCGATGACGCCAAGATTATTGAGCGCCTGTGGATAATCGGGGCGAAGTTTGAGTGCCTGCTCCAGATACTGGCCTGCACGGTCTTTGTCACCCTGGTCAGCATAAACCATGCCCAGAATGTAGCTAAGCGTCGCGTTGTTGGGAGCCACCTGCATGGCGCGCGCCAAGAGCCGTTCGGCATCGCTCCAACGGTGCTCGACCCGGTAAACTTCCGCCAAGTTCTGTAGCGCGAGCGTATCGATCGGGTTAATGCCGAGCGCGCGGTCGAAGTAGGATTCCGCCTCTCTGTATTCGCCCAATTGCGCAGACAGCACGCCAAGATTCGTCAAGCAAAGTCCGTAGTCGGGGTTCAATTGCAGGGCCCGCAGCAGATGCTGGCGGGCGTTGGCCCATTGTTGGTCCTTCAAATAGAGGGTCCCCAGGCTGTATTCGGCCAGCCACGAGTTAGGCCGCTGGCGGAGAGCCTCATAGAACGCATTCTCCGCGGTCTGAACGTAGCCGTGTTGGGCAAAAGCGATGGCTGGAGTAAGGTGATCGCGAGAGAAATCCAGGCCGTAAGCTCTGCCCTGAAACGGCAAGGCCTTTCTCCCGCGCTCTTCAGCGGTTCTGGGAATTTGTGATAGGGAGGCCAGCATCGCTTCGGCCTTCCATAAACCGAGGTTCACTTTCACGATCATTCCATCACCGTCGAGCAAGAAAAGCACGGGCAGAGGCAGATTCCGATGGCGATCGAATAAATAACGGAAGAGCAGGTTATAGACGCCGCCAACTTCATCCGTGGCAATCACAACGGGAAATGCAAAGGAACTGCCAATGGCAAACGGATTCACCTGATTGGAGGCCGGCGGGCGGTCGAGGCTGACGGCCACCAGCGAAAACGGTGGCGCGGAAGACTTACGGGCCAAAGTCTGATGAAAGTCTGCCAGCATCGTGCGAGAATCTGTGGATTCCATGCTCCAAAACAAGAGCAACACGGGCACTCCGCGGGCTTTGGCAAGCTGCAACGGCCGGCCATGCTGATCGTTAAGGATGAAATCCGGCGCTGCGAGAGGAGCGGCCAGCCAGGTTTCACTGCGCACGGGCAGCGGCTCCGGCGACACATTCGGGCGGTTTTCGAGCCATATTTTGGGTGGCTCGGCGAAGGGACGAGTGAGAAATCCCTCCTGGCTTTCTCGGATGAAGACCCGGCATCCGCGCGGCAGGTTCACAAAATGCTGCATCAGACCACTCGGCCAGCGGACCGCCGCTTCCACGGGTCCCGCAGATTCGCCCAGACCGAAGAACAGTTCACGGGAATGTTGGGAGGCGAAGCCGGCGCCGCACTCCACGAATTTCACCTGTTCTCCGAGATTGGTCCTAAGTCGCACTACGGTCCCGACTGCATCGCGGTTACTTCTCTCGCCCCGCAGGTGAAAGGCAATCGCCTCAGCAGGGTTTGCCATCGCGTTTCGAAGCAAACGAATTTGCGGGCTCGTGCGGCTCTTGAGGAAGACCTCTTGCCGCCCGTCGTGGTCGAAGTCGGCAAGGGCAAACGCACGGCTGTCGTCCAGGAAATCCATGCCTATGGCTCCTGCAACTTCAGAAAAAGTGCCATCTCCGTGATTGCAATAAAATGCATTGGATTCGTATCCTGCCCAGGTGCCGTCGGAGCGGATGAGCTCGTTGATGGCGTTCCAGCCCAGCTCATATGGCCGCCATGAACGCGCCGTGATGGGCGATTGCGCTACCACGCGACGCCAGAAGAAGCTGTCCAGATTGTATTGGTCGGGACCGGAAATCATGCCGGTGCAGACGTAAACATCCTCGTGACCGTCGTAGTCGAAGTCCCAGGCAAAGCTTGACCATGACCAGCCGGCGCGCTCTGCCCCTGCTCTGACTGTGTCATCGCGGAATCGCCGGCTGCCTTCGTCCAGAAAAAGTGAGTTGCCGCGAGCGTGGCGGCGATAGAGCGCACGCACCGCTTCCGGCGCGTGGGGCATGAAGTCTGGCTGAGCGCTCAGGCGCATACCCGCCGGTTCCCACATGTCCGAGACGTACAAGTCCATGCGTCCGTCATTGTTGGCGTCGAACCAGCAACCACTCATTCCGGGTCCAATGTCCAATACGCCGGCGGACTCGGCAATGTCGGTAAAAATCCCGTGGCCCTTGTTGTAGTAAAGGTTCTTTGAGCCGAAGTCGTTGACCACATAAAGATCGGGCCATCCATCGTCGTCGAAGTCGCACCAATGGCAATCAAAGCTGTAACGATTATTGTTCTGGCTCATTCCCGTTTCCGCCGTCACGTCCCGGAACGCCCACTCGCCTTCGTTGTGAAATAGAAAATTGGGCGGGCCATTTTTTGCATTAAAGTAGGGCGACGGATATTGATATTGATCCAGACCTCGATAGTAGCTGTAAAGGCAAAAATAGATGTCGAGCCTGCCGTCACCGTCGTAATCGGCCATCGCAGCGCAGGTAAAAGTTCCTTGAGGCGGCTGGGTAAATTGGAACGCGTCCGGCTTCAAGCGGAACGTGCCGTTCCCCTGGTTTACAAACAGCAGCGGGCTGGTCGCGGTCACAACAACCAGGTCCTGGCGACCGCGATTGTTGATGTCCGCAAAAAGAGCGCAGGGCGTGTCGTCCAGTACGGCGACACCCGCAGCTTCCGTCACGTCCTCGAACGTCCCGTCTCCGCAATTTCGATAGAGCCGGTTAGGCAAGCCCGAGGGCTGGCAAATGTAAAGATCATCTAGCCCGTCTCCGTCAAAATCACCTGCGGAAATACCCGTGTTGCCATAGACGTCCATCCCCAATGTGCTGTCGAGCCTCGTACGCCAGGCCGTGATGGAGGGCAAGAACTGCTCTCGATAGGACCTCACTCCGTTGAGGGCACTTTGTGTGATCTCGACGAATGCAGGCTTGGGCGCGTAGCTTAGAGTTTCCTTCAAGGGCAGCCAAGCACTTACGTTAAAAGTTGCGCCGGCTTCCGTCCAGTCGATTTGCCAGTCGCCGGCGCGCTGAAAGTGGCCGCCGGACCCGGCAGACCCAGCCAAGCGGAAAGACACTTTGGTCCTCACGAGCAACGGGCTGTTCTCGATCACCACTGCTTCGCCCACTTGAAATTCTGCCACCGTAATAGGGCCTGGCGATCGCATCCAAGCTGCAACCTTAGCCAGGAAGCGATCTGCGCTCAGCGAATTTTTCCCGCTGTACTCGCGCGCGCGAATCTCCACCCCGGGTTTGCTCCGGACCAGCCGCTCACGATAGCTTTCGAACGATCCGCCGGTAAATGATGAGCCAAGATAGCGGCGCATCGGAGAGACATCACGGCTAAGAAATACCCCGCGCCAGAGTGTCAGAACGGATTTGATTCGGGCAACATGCTTCTCGATGGGGAAAACGTCGCGCTCTGGATCAACCATCTCCATAATCGCGTCCAGGTCTGACCGGAGCGGATAATGGGGCTGGTAAACGATCGTGGAGCGAACGAGTGATCCGGCGGAGCTCTCAGGATCGGAGCCGTCCTCAATCATTTTCTGGCTGTGCGTGTTGGGAGGTTGGAACAGGCGCGCCGCCCGAAAAACAGGGGGCGCCGCTGCGATCCAGCTTAAAAAGTTCCGTCGCGAAATGCCGGGGTTGCAACCCGGCGTTTCACTCTTCATGATGAAATCGTACTCCACGTTACTCCAAGAGTTACGACGATATTTGCTTCATCCCCCACTGCTGCACGAGCTCGGCCTCATCCCCGCCTTGCGCATGTATGTGAAAGGTTTCATCGAACGAAGCGGTATCGGCTTTTCACGGTCTACACACCGTTTCCCGTTGCTCGAGGTCGCTGATCGCTTCGTTCAGGGTGATGCTCTCCGGCATGGGCTTGTAAGACGCGTAGGAGTTCGTCATGTCAACATCGAGCTTTTTGAAAAGCAAAACCCTTACCTCCAGGTTGACCGAGAGGCATGCCACTTGCCAGCTCCCGTCGGGCGCGCGAGCCTGTTCCAGAAGGAAACGCCCGCCGCTGTGAATACGCGCCAGAATGCCCCAGCCAAACGTTACGTTATGAATGAGCCGCCCTTCGATGCGGGCAAGCCTCTTTGTTGCGGGATCGACCCAAAGCTCCCCCTGCAGCCCGGGCAGAACACCGCCTACACGCGTGCGCGGACGGAAATTCGGATTGGGCCGGAATCTCAGGCGAAGCCAGCCTGTCCCCTTTTCCACTCCCGAATATTCGTAAAGGAAGGCGTGCGGCATGGCGGAGAAAAGTTGCGCTCGCCGGGCTTCGTCGGCTCGCTGATTTCTCAGCCGGGTTTCCTGTAGGTTTTTATTGCTCGCAATTTGGCGCAGCAGGTTCCGGCTGTGGTGACACTGCTTCTCTGACGGAGGCCTCCCATTGACGAAGAGCAGGAGACCAACGGTTCCCTGTGGGGAACCGATTTGGAGAGTCTTGTGTTCCCCGGATGGAGTTTGTTCCGTCAGCAGGTACTCGTAGTAATGCTCGGGACGCAATTGCGCCTGCATCTCATTCCAGGCGACGTCGCGCATAAGTTGTCGTATATAGACAGCGGAGGGAGGAACGGTGACAGGTTGCGCAGCAGGCGTCACAGCAGGCCAGCAGGAACAGATACAAAAGCACAGGGCCAGCTTCCTAAGCGGCAATCGAAAGCCGTTAACGATCAATTCGACGTACCCCTTGAATTCTTAGCTTCCCGATTCTGGATTCAATTTCCGCCTGCCTGCGCGGTCGGAAACTGGACTTTGGGAACCTGCTGAGCAGCCGGCGACGCCTTGAAATAATCGTTGTCGCGCGCGAAACCCTCCATCGACGCCACCAGGTTATTCGGGAAGAGTCCAAGGTAAGTGTTGTAATCCTGAACCGCCAGATTATACCGCCGCCGCTCAACTGCAATGCGGTTTTCCGTTCCTTCCAACTGGTCCTGCAACTCGAGGAAGTTTTCGTTCGACCTGAGCTGGGGATAATTCTCCACGACAGCAAGCAGTCTTCCCAGGGCGCCATCCAACTGCGAATTCGCTTGAATGCGACTCGCAGGGGTATGAGCGTTCAGCAACGCTTCGCGTGCGCGGTCAACGTCTCCAAATACCACGGTCTCGTGGGCTGCGAAGCCCTTCACTGTATTCACCAGGTTGGGAATCAGGTCTGCGCGCCTTTGGATGACCACGTCAACCTGCGACCATGCCGCGTTCACCTGTTCTTTCTTCCGCACCAGGTTGTTTCGCGTGCTCACAAACGAGCCAATGCTCACCAGCACGGCAATGAGCACAACGATAACAACGATCTGCCACTTCTTCATATCTGCTCCTTCAAAAAGTGATTCATAGAATCACCGGGTCATTGATTTATTGTCTCATTGTTTCCGGCATTAAACGCTTCGGAGGCCATCGGCCCGTTCTTGAGCCCTCTTCCCGGTTGGTCCAGTCGTTCCGTGACTCAATCGCCCGGCGATCCGGTGACGCAATAGCTCAATGATTCAATTCTTCCAGCCTTTCATCAAAGGCGTTCACCGCCTGCGTCACGGCTTCCAGAGTCTTGTGGAAAGTCTCCTGGATGTCAACCGTCTTTGGCTCGCGCCGCCCCTCCCTGATTTCGAACAACGCGATCAGGCTGGAGGGGTCAAACTTCAAAACTTCAGCCAGCCGTTCCACGGAGTCACGCTTGGAGTCCCCTGACTCAGCGCCCAATGCGATCAGCGCGTGGCGAAAAAGGAGAGCAAATGTAGAGGCTGAACGAGTCAGAAGTGAGAGGAGAGCTTTCCGATTGTCAGCCGCAATAAACGCCTGGCGAAACCGAATCAGGTTGTGCCGCAGTTCCCGCTCCACCTGCAGCCGATGAAGTTGCATGGGAACCTCGATCGAATCGAAAACGTCTTCTCCGTAAAGCACGCGGCGCTTCGATTTGATTTCCAGCAGCTCGATGGCGTAAATGTCAGCAGCGCGCTTAAGCTCCTCCAGTGTGAAAACGACGGGCATGGGATGTCCCTTCTTCGCGAGCCAGCGAGCCGCGCCGTGCAACCGCGCGAGCTTGCCCGAATCCATACAATGCAGCAAGCAAAGGACGTTCAAGTCGGAATGCTTCTCATGGTATTCTCCGCCAGCCGCCGAGCCATAAAGCACCACAGAGCGGAGATTTTCTTCTGCACCCGCCTTGAGCCTCTCCACAAGACCGTCAAGTATTTTCTGCATTCACGAACCCTCCCCGCACGGCAGCATTTGGAGTTGAGCGACTAGAGCCTGGCGCTTAGGAAAGACGTTCGGGCCCTGAACGCCGGCCAGCAACCACCGGTCTCAACTACCGGGTTTTTACCACCCTCCGCTCGCTCCGCCACCGCCGGATAACCCTCCGCCGAATCCTCCGAATCCGCCACCGCCAGATCCTCCGCCGCCAAATCCTCCAAACCCTCCGCGCCCGAAGCCTCCTCCCATCATCCCGCCCAAGAAGAAGGGCAATATCCATCCTCCGCCCCGACCTCCTCCAAAGCGTCCTAGCGAACTGAGGATCAAGAGCGCAACGATGATAACGAGAAGCAAAGGGAAGCCATGATGGGGTTGCTGCGCCCGTTCCTCGTATTGCGGCAGGGGCGCTGTCAGGTTCACATGGCTTGCCTGCGCGATGGCCCTGGCAATCAGTGAGGTCATCAACGCAATTGCCCCGTCGTAGTTTCCGGCGCGGAATAGCGGCACCGCTTCCCGGCCAAACCGTCCTGTCAAAGCATCGGTCAGAACCGGTTCAAGCCCGTAGCCGACCTCAGTCTTGTAATGGCGGTCTTTGATGGATACCAAAAGCATCACTCCGCGATCCGTGCCTTTATATCCCACGCGCCACTTTGTGAAAAGATCGTTGGCGAACATGTCCACGGGCTCACCGCCGAGCGAATCAACCGTGACCACGGCTATTTGCGCGTGGGCCTTTTGGTCCACTTCCTGGCAGAGCGCCTCCAGATTCGCCGCAGTGGACGGGTTCAGTACATGCGCAAAGTCGTTGACGTAGCCTTGCGGGTTAAGTTGGGAAACTTTTTCCGCAAAAGCCGATGGAAGCGACAGCAGGATGAACGCAACGAGGACAATACCATAACGCCGGCAGGGCGTTCTTTTTCGCGGGCTTCCGACTGAGAAGAGTGCAGCCGGGCCGCAGCGGTTTTCCCGCCTGCAACCTCGATCTTGGATTCTCAATTCTCGAGAAACGCGGAGCCACAGCGTCGCGATGCCCTCAGAACGATGGCGCATATAATCTTAAGTTATCAGAAAGCAGGTCTGATTTCTGGGCTGGAACGGGCGCCACGCCGGCCTCGCGCTCCTGATAAACTAATTAGTATGGCGGTCCGAGGCTCTGAGAGCCACCCGAGAGAACCAAACGTCGAAAAAAGAAAAGCCGCCAAACCGAATCCCGGGCTGCAGCGGCCCGCTTTCATCATAAGCCAGCACGTCCTCAAGCCGTATACCACGTTCAAGATTGGCGGTCCAGCGCGCTACTGGGCTCCCGTCAACTCCGTTCAAGAGCTGACCCTCGCTCTGGATTTTGCAGATGCTGAACGCCTGCCAGCATTCGTGCTGGGCGGTGGCAGCAATGTATTGATCAGCGACCGCGGCCTCGAGGCGATGGTTCTGCACCCTGCCATGAAGGGAATCTCCATCCTTTGCGAAAACCCGGAGACAGTATGGGTGCGGGCGGAAGCTGGAGAGACTTGGGACGACTTGGTGGCGTGGACGGTTGACCGTGGGCTTTGGGGCATTGAAAATCTCTCACACATTCCCGGGCAGGCAGGAGCAGCGCTCGTTCAGAATATCGGCGCTTACGGCCAGCAGATCAGTGACGTTCTTGAGAAAGCGGAAGTGGCGGAACTGCGCCGGAATGAGCCAAAGAGCAGCAACGAAGGTACGGCTCCCTCGCAACCCGGCGACGTAAGAACCCTCAGCAAAGAAGACTGTGGGATGGGTTACCGCAGGAGCATCTTCAATACGACGCATAAAGGTTTTTACTTCATCCTTAACATCACCCTCCGCCTAAGCAGGCTTGGCCGGCCCAACCTCAGCTACCCTGGCCTTCGCGCCTCGTTTGGCAACTCTGAGCCATCGCTTAGCCAGGTGCGCAACGCAATCATCAGCATCCGTGACGGCAAGTTCCCTTTTCCGCGTGAAGAGAAGGGGGGAAATGCGGGATCTTTCTTCAAAAATCTCGCGCTCACGGGCGAAGAGGTCGAGCAGCTCGAAAGCCGGATTCAGCGGGATTTCACTGCAGGGGAAGTGGACCGTCTGCGAGATCTACGAACACGTTTTTCGGCTGTCTCTTCAACTGCTCAGCCTTGTGGGAAGGAGGGTGGCGAAGCCAACGGCGCGCCGGGCATCGTGCCTGCCAGCGAGCGAATCAAGATTCCCACGGCGTTCATGATCGAAATTTGCGGCCTGAAAGGATGCTCAGTGGGCGGCGCGATGGTGAATGAAACTCAGCCGTTAGTCCTGCTCAACCGGGGCGGGGCTACCGCGAATGACGTGATGCGGTTAGCACAGAAAGTGCGCCAGACGGTCTTTTCCCGGACGGGAATGCGCGTACCTGTTGAGCCGGAGCTCGTTGGGTTCACTCCTGAAGAGTTGGAGGGATATCTGGCGCTGACGTGAGTGGCAAACAACAAATAAGTCGCAGCGTCGTTTCCCGCTTTTTATGGGCAGGGATCATGGTCGGCGTGGCAGCCGGCATTCTCGAGGGCGCCATGCTCTATTTTCTGCCTCGCTTCTCCGGCCTCCTGCAGCCCGACGTTCAATACGTTGTCTTGTTTCTTGCGCCGCTGGTCGACGGAATATTCGGCGGACTCGCCGGCTTGGTACTCGGCATCATGGCAGTGGTTGGTCTGGCTGCAGCGGGAACGGGCCCGACCTCCAAGCGCCGCTCATCCATCATGATTGCTGTTGTGGCTGCCGGGCTTGGCTTTGCCGGTTCCTACGTGGCGTGGAATCTCGATTGGTTCAGGGTTGGCGCGGGAACTATCTTTCCGGCGAGGCCTGGAATTCTGACCTGGGTTGAATCCTTTGCGGCGGTATCCATCGCGTCACTTCTCGTTCTTAGCTTTCGCGCGCGGCGCGGGACGAGTTTTTTTAGATTCGAAAATGCGTGGCCTCGCCTGCGCTGGCGGATCGCAGCTCTGATTGCCATGTGCGCATTTGCCGGTGCAGTGGGGTTTTATAGATTTCATCCGCCGTATCCGTATGTGGACCGGCTCTCGGGATCGATGGTTGACGGGCAAAACTCTGGTGCGCGGCCTGAAAGAAATGCAGCAAAGTTCGAGAATCGGAAGCTGCTTTCCAGTACTGCGCGCCGGCCCAACATTATTCTTATCGTCCTTGACACCGTTCGGGCTGATCATCTTTCCTGCTACGGCTATTCCCGGCCCACCACTCCCAATCTCGACCGGCTGGCGCGTCACGGAGCCCTTTTTGAAAGCGTGCTGAGCGCGTCTTCGTGGACGCTCGCCTCAATCGCTTCCATTTTCACCGGGCTCGTGCCGCATCAGAACGGCTCGGATTGGCAGGCGCCCATCGATCCCGGCCCAGTGACGCTCGCCGAAATCCTGCGCTCCCATGGCTACGCGACTGCGGGTTTCAACGCAAACTCTTTCTATGGTATGGCTGGCTGGCGATTGAACGAAGGCTTTGACGTCTATATTGACGACAGTTACTCCGTCCGGCACAATCTTGATGCCACTTGGATTGGCCAATCAGTT
The DNA here is from genome assembly GCA_030041095.1 of Terriglobia bacterium. Classification (GTDB taxonomy): domain Bacteria; phylum Acidobacteriota; class Terriglobia; order UBA7540; family UBA7540; genus JASHON01. Next base: position 23,462 of record JASHON010000026.1, on the reverse strand, counting down.
TTGAGATCCGCGTACGAGCGCCTGATCCGTTACAACCAGTTCGATCACCGTACCGCAGCCGACTTAAACCGCGACGTGATGCGTTGGCATGCGTCGCTAAGGACCCGCCAAGCGCGCGGCAAAAAGCGGCCGTATTTCCTCTTTATCAATTACATGGATGCCCACCGGCCCTATCTTCCGCCGAGTCCTTATGACCGTCGCTTCGGGACCATTCCCCACGTGCTGCTGCCAAGCTTGGAAGCGCCGCTCAAAGCCGGCTACCCGGCCAAACCTTACACCGCACGCGACCGCCAGGCGATGATCGACGGATACGATAACAGCCTCTCCTATCTTGACAACGAGATTGGCGATTTATTCCATTCTTTGAAGGTGACGGACGCCGGCAGACCAGGAAGCATGCGGAACACGGTCATCATCGTGACTTCCGATCATGGAGAAGGCTTCGGCGAGCACGGCACTTACGATCATGGCTGGAATTTGTACCAGGACGTGCTGCGCGTGCCGCTCATTATGGAAGGTGGAGGCATTCCGGCAAGACTGAAAGTCCCGGAGCTCGTCAGCAACCGGCAGTTGTTTGCAACCGTGCTGAATTTTGCCCTCGGAAACGAGGGACCATTAGCCGAGTCCAGCCTCGCGCGATTCTTTAACGCGGCGACCGCGAGATACGCAGCGAACCACTCGCCACCGGAATCGAGATTTGAAACGGGATCTTCCGCGAGAGCGAGAACGCCGGTTTCTCGTCGCTCGCCCCTTCTTGTGGTCTCGGAGCTCGCCGCGCGTAATGGCCGAGGCCCACTCGAGACATCACTGAGTCTGACTACATCCCACTGGCAATACATCCTGCGGTCGAACGGTCGCGCTGAGCTCTATGACCTGCAAAAGGATCCGCGCGAAGCATCTGAGGCGGGTGGTGAGCCCGGCGCAGCAGCGGTAGCAGCAAGACTGAAGGCCGAACTCGAGGCGCGCATTGGATATTCCGTGCTGCCCTGGCATGCCCCGCAGTACCTTTCCCCGTTTGACCGGCCGGGTGAAAGTTTCGCGCAACGGTTTTTCGGCCAGAAGGAGTCCCGGCCCACGCAGGACAAACAGCCATTGCCGCTGGGAACGGCGCAAGCGTATTTCAGCGCTCGGGAGCCCTCTAAGCTGAGCAGGCCCAGCCCCGCAGAGCGCAACCTGCTTCGTAGCCTCCCTTATCACTAATCGAAAATATTGCTGAACAGTGTTGCGAGTTGATCCAGGCTGAGCTGCTCGGCGCGCACGCGGGCATCAAGGTTTTGCGCTTCAAGAGCGCGCTCCGTGCGCGCGCGGCCCATGCCGCCTGAAAGATTGTTGAGGAGACTTTTCCGCTTCAGCCGAAAGCACTGTTGGACGAAATCGAGAAAAGCTCGATGCCTTTCATCCTCCCATTCCGGAAAATGTTGGGACATAGGAAAATCCACGAGCGCGGAGTCCACACGCGGGGCAGGAGAAAATGCCCCGCGTGGAACAGCGAGCAAGATCGCCGGCTTCGACCAGCACTGCGTGAGCACGCTGAGAACGCCGTAAGCGCGCGAGCACGGCTTTGCTAAAACACGTTCCGCTACTTCCCGCTGCATCATCAGCGTCATGTGCCGGATTGATGCGTGAGCGTTGAAAAGATGATGAAGAATGGGCGACGTGATGTAATAGGGCAAATTGCCGAATACATAGCAGCCTGCGGCCGTGCGGCTCGCAACCAGCGCGTGTAGGTCAAGCTCCAGAACGTTCCGTTGCAGGATTCGCACGTTTTCTGTTCCTGCAAATTCGGACTCCAACTTTGCCGCCAGCGATTGATCAATTTCAATCGCTATGAGTGAGCGCGCTCGCGCGGCGAGCAGGCGAGTCATAACGCCCGCGCCCGCGCCAATCTCTATCACCAGCTCCTCATGGTGAATCGCCAGTGAATCCGCGATCCTTTGGCAGAAACGTGCGTCCCTGAGAAAGTGTTGGCCCAGTTTAGGCCGGCGGTAGGGCATTGAGAAACTATTTCCTCCAGTAAAACAGTCGGGTATAGAATAGCGAGATTCACCGCGGAGCGCAGCCTTCGCAAGGAGGAACGGGTTCATGCCTGAGGTCATCCGAAGCCCCAAGGTTTACGATGCCATCATTGTGGGTTCAGGAGCGGGCGGCGGGATGGCAGCCTACGTTTTGACCCAAGCGGGCGCGAAGTGCCTGTTGCTCGAAGCTGGCGACTGGTATGACACAGCCAAAGAGTCCACGATGTTCCAGTGGCCTTATAACGTTCCGCAGCGCGGCCTTTATGATCCCGGCAAGCCCAATGGTTATTTCGACCCCGGCTATGGCGGCTGGCACATCCCGGGCGAGCCTTACACAAACGCTCCAGGCAGCGATTGGCTTTGGTGGCGCAGCCGCGTGCTCGGAGGGCGAACCAACCATTGGGGACGCATCTCGCTGCGATGGGGACCCTATGACTTCAAGCCTTATTCGCGGGACGGAAAAGGCTTCGATTGGCCCATCAGCTACGAAGATCTGGCCCCGTATTACGACAAGACAGAAGAGCTGATCGGCGTCTTCGGCACCGCCGAAGGTCTCGAAAACACGCCGGATGGAAAGTTCCTGCCGCCGCCACGCCCCCGCTGTTATGAGTTGCTCGTGCAGAAGGCGTGCCGAAAGCTGGGAATTCCGTGCATTCCATCGCGGCTTTCGATTTTGACCAAGCCCCTCCATGGACGCCCGCCCTGTCATTACTGCGGACAGTGCGGACGCTCGTGCGGTACGTCATCCAATTTCTCTTCACCCACGGTCCTGCTGCCGCCCGCCATGGCAACTGGCAACCTGGAAGTGCGCTGCAATGCGATGGGGCGCGAAGTGATCATGGGGCGCGACGGTTTGGCCAAGGGCGTCTCCTATATTGATAAGAAGACACGTCGCGAATACCAGGTGCGCGGCAAGATGGTGATGTTGGCCGCCAGCAGTTGTGAAACAGCGCGGCTCCTCCTCAATTCCAAAAGCCCCGCTCATCCCGACGGGCTCGGCAATTCGAATGGCTGCGTGGGCAAATACCTCATGGATACAGTAGGCGCGGATGGCTCTGCGGGCTATTTCCCGGCGATGACTTCGATGCCGCCGCACAATGAAGACGGCGTCGGCGGGATGCACCTCTATATGCCCTGGTGGAACTACCAGAAGCAGTTCCGGCACGAGCTTCCCTTTTCGCGCGGCTTTCATATCGAGTTTGGTGGTGGTCACGGTATGCCGCATGCTGGCGACTTTTTTGGGTCGGAGCAAATTCTCGGTGGTGGCTACGGGTTGGAATTAAAGCAGGGCATCCGGCGAATTTACGGAGCCTTCATCGGGTTCTCCTGCCGGGGTGAGATGATTCCTAACGACGAGAGTTTCTGCGAGATCGATCGGAACACAGTGGATGAATGGGGAATCCCTGTGCTGAAATTCCACTTCAAGTGGAGCGACGAAGAAATTCAGATGGCCAAGTTTGCGCGTGAAGCTTTTCGTGAAATCATTCTGACCGCCGGAGGCGAGTCGCAGGGCACTTACAGCTCCGAAAACAATTGGGGAATTTCTCGCGGTGGTGAGATCATTCACGAAGTTGGCGCCTGCCGGATGGGCTCGGACCGTAACAAGTCTGTGGCGAATCCTTACTGCCAGTTGTGGGATTGCAAAAACGTGTTTCTCACCGACGGGTCTCCGTTCGTGAGCAATGCAGACAAGAATCCCACACTCACCATCTTGGCGCTGGCGTGGAGAACATCGGAATATGCTGCGCGGCAGGCATAGAAAGATGCTGCGCGAGATGGAGTGACGCTTCGAGAAGCGCCGGCGTCTTGGCGGCCTTGAAAAATGCCGGGAAAGCGGCGTTGCCTCAAGGCGTCGTCACTCAAAAGTGCGGAATTCAGCGGTAAGAGCGAGGAAGAGACAACGGGAGGCAGCTATGGCGAGCGCGAAAAATGATGGGAAGACGGACGGATTGAATCGGCGAGACTGGTTCAAGCTGATGACGGCCGCGCCGGTCGCGGCAATAGCTCCTGCTGTGGCCGGACGAGCAACGTCACCTCCTTTGGCTGCTCCCGGCAGCTCCGCCGAAACTTCGCAGGATGGACCGTATCAGCCCAAATTCTTCAACCCGCATCAGTACCGTACACTTGCCGTACTGAGCGATCTCATTATTCCTGCGGACAAACGCTCAGGTAGCGCGACGCAAGCGGGCGTGCCGGAATTCATTGACGCCTTGCTCGCTGCAACGGGCGGTCAGATGCCGGTGAGGGTTATCGGTCCGCTGGGTTGGTACGGTATGGGGATAGAAGTCCAGGGATGCCTCACCTGGATCGATCTCCAATCGAACCGCCTTTTCAACCGTGACTTCATTCTTTGCGCCCTCGAAGAGCAGAAGCAGCTACTGGACCGGATCGCATACCCGAAGAACGCCGCAGCCGCGGACGTGAATGCCGCCGCAGCGTTCAATCGCATCCGCGATCTTGTTGTGGGCGGATTTTTCTCCAGCAAAATGGGGGTGAACGATCTGCCTTATTTGGGAAACCGCGTCGTGGCGGATTGGGCAGGCTGCCCGCAAGCTGACCTGGAGCAGCTTGGTGTCTCTTACAACAACGACTGGATGCACGGAAAGGCCCACGACTAACCTTGCAAAATTACCACGTGATTGCATCACGGCAAGGTGATTCCAGCCCTTGTCTCCCACTGAACGCGGCGATAGCATGAAGGCATGAAGTGGTTCAAGCTGCCCTGGCTTCTTCTGCTGACCACCGCCGTCGCGCTTCTTGTCACTTCCTTCCCGCTTTGCGCTCAGACCCGCCTCTATTTGAAAGACGGCACTTACCTCACGGTCACGAGTTATTCCATCCAGGGGGAGCGCGTGCGCTACTACAGCGTGGCGGACTCGCAGTGGGAAGAAATGCCGGTGACGCTGGTTGACTGGAACGCCACGCGACAGTGGGAGCAACAGAAAAAAATCAAGCAACAGAAACTATTGGAAGAAGCGCCAGAGACCGCCAAGACAAGCTATGAAATGCCGGCTAACGCGGGCTACACCATCGCGCCAGGCGTGCGGCTGCCTGTCAGCGAGGGCGTCTATACCTATGATGGGGCGCGGTTGATCACGCTGTCTCGCTCCCAATGTTCGCTGGTGCGGGACAAAAAGCGCATGGTTCTTCGCATGGCGGTTCCGGGCCCGTTGCTCAAGGGCCGTGCGCTAGCGATTCTCCCGGGCCTGGAGGCTGGGGTCCGGGTCTTTTCTTCGACGCCCACGTTTTATGCGCAGGTCGCGGACGCCGGGGGATCAGACCTTGTCCTGCTTCGGCTCGATCGCGGCAAGCAGGATCGCACTGTGGAAAAGCTTGATGCTGGGAGGCATGGCAAGGTGAGTGAGCTGCGCGCCGTGCTGCCGCTCAAGGTCACGCAGATTCACACCGGCCTCTTGAAGCTGACCCCTGCATCGTCTTTGACTCCTGGCGAATATGCTCTTGGAGAAATCAGCGACAACAAGCTGAACCTGAACGTGTGGGATTTCGGAATTGATTCAGCGAACGGAGCGATGGCAAAAGAAAAGAAGGGGCCGGGTTTTCTGCATAAGGTGCTTCAGGGCGCAGAATCCGGCGCTACCCATAAACTGATGCCGTGAAGGATCACCCTTCAAGAGCAACGACGGGCGGCCGCACGCCCGCTTTGGCAAGCACCCAATACGTGACAAAACCGAAAACGAACGAAAACAAGACGGCAGGCCGGTCCGCCTTCACCCACAAGGCAGGAACGCCGGGAATGTAGCCAAGAATGCCAATCACGAATCCAACAGCCCACGCCGCGTAGCCTGCCACATTGATCCCCCCGCGTGGGCCAGACCACTTCCTGCCTGCCAATAGATAGTCCGCGGCCATCGCGCCACAAATGGGACCAAATGAGGCTCCGACAATCGTGAAGAACTCAACCAGGTGCTGCGCCGCGCCAGTGAGCGCAAGCAACATGCCGGCGGTTACGCCAACGAACGTGGAGAGCCAGCGCGGGATGCGTGGAAGCATGGTTGTGAAGCTGTTCGAAGCGATGAACGTGCAAAAGCAGGTTGGCGCGACGGAGGCGGCAGCAAAAAGGAAAAACATAACCGCCGCCAACCCCTTCACGCTGGCGATCACGTGGCTGTAATCATAAGTCGCGCTGCCGTGGCTGCCGATATAGCCCGCCACTGCAAGCAGCGGCAAGCCGCCGGCGATCAGCACCGCCAGAGTGATTCCGGTAAGCCCACCCAGCACAACGTCCCTGCGGTTGCGATTATTCATGCAAAAATCCGCTCCCGCCGCCCCCGCTGTTGCGAAGAATCCGATCACGATGGCGAGAATGTCGAGAAATCCACCGAAGGAGTCTGCGTGCGCGGGCCGATAAGCGTGAATCCCGTTCCGGTTGACCCAGAAAATGATCGCAATCATGGCGAGTGGCACCCAGTTCAGGAATTGCGCCACGCGCGCCACGTAGGAGATGCCTTTAATCGCGATCCAAGCCAGGCCGTAGGCCCATAACACGCAAGTGACGCCGTACCATGCCTTCGATTGCACGTGGAGTCCTTGCATAATGAAGTTGCTTGCCACGGCGGTTGCCACCGCGAACCATCCCACCTGCAGCGCTCCCATCAGCAGGCCCGGCATCACGTAGCCGCCCTTCGTCCCGAAGGTGGAAGTTCCGACGATATAAAGGGGCCGTCCGGTCTGCATTCCCAGCATTCCGGGAGCGTAATAATAAAGTGCAAAGCAGAGGAGGCCGGCAACGGCCAGCGCTAAGAGGCAAAGCCCCGCGCCAGCCTCGCTTAGAGGAGGCGGCATGCTTGATGGGGATGCGAGACCCAGGTAAAAAGCTACCCACAGGAAAATGCCCGCATAAGATGGGAATGTATTCCTGTACCAGGGGGCGCGATTCGAAAGCGAATTCGGGACAGAGGAGCTTACGTAGCCGGGCACGGAAATCGGCATGGTGTTTCCTCGGGTCGCTGTGCTGAGCGCTGCAGTGTTGGGTGACCCGTTGCGCGAGGTGGCGTCACTCTGTTACCCAACGCTCAGCAAGCGTGATTGAAGCTCTGAACTCCGTTTGTGGAAGGGTCCATGTCCATTTCGCGGACATGGGCAATTTGCAGGCCTGAAATAATAAACCGGCGCCGCAACCTTATGATGCAGCGCCGGAATCGCACGAACCCGTTGAAGACGCTATACCGTGAACGAGCTGCCGCAACCGCAGGTGGATTTTACGTTAGGGTTCTCAAACTTAAAGCCGGAGCCCGCCAGGCTCTCGATGTAGTCCACCTTGGTTCCCTTAAGGTACATCAGTGACGCCTGGTCCACAAAGACCTTGAGGCCGTCAAAATCGAACATCTTATCAATCGGATTGGTCTCATTCTCGAAATTCATCTGGTAAGAGAATCCGGAGCACCCGCCTCCCACCACGGCCAGCCGCAAACCTACCGGCTTTGGCTCTTGTTCAGCCAGAATCTCTTTGACCTTCGTCACAGCCATGGGTGTTAACTCCAACGAAATCGCCATATCAACGCGCCTCCTGTCGGTGCACCGCAAATCGGTCGGGGTTTCGGTGCTCAGCTTCAAGTTAGCAAAACCAACCTTGGAAATCAAGCATATGCGCCGAATCGCCGAATCCTTACCGTTCCTGTTCTGCGGCCGGCAGATTGCGGAGGAAAATATCAAGTTCGGCGGGGAGTGGAGCTCCGAGGTGCATCGGCCGCCCGGTGCGTGGATGCTGAAACTCGAGGGAAGAGGCGTGAAGGAACGTCCGGGAAAGCGTCGTTCGCTCCCAGCCTTTGATGCCGAGCCGGCCAGGAGCGCCATAAGTCACGTCGCCGACAATCGGATGGCCGAGGGAAGCCAGATGGACTCGGATTTGGTGCGTCCGGCCCGTTTGCGGCGAAACCTCCAGTAGCGTAAAGGTCGAGTAGCGGCACAGAATGCGATAACGGGTAAGCGCTTCCCGCGACGCGGCTCCGCCCGTTCTCATGCGGAAACGGCGCACAGAATCGCGTCCGATGGGAGCTGAAATCTCCCCCTCCATCTTTTCCACTCGGCCGTGAACTAAGGCAAGATACGTCTTGTGGATGAGTCTGCCTTTGAAGGCCGCGCTCATCGAGCGATGGGCGTCATCGTTTTTAGCAACAAGGATCACGCCGGAAGTGTTCTTGTCCAACCGGTGAACGATGCCCGGCCGACCCTCGCCTCCAGCCAAGGAAAGCTGGCTGAAATGATGGAGCAGAGCGTTGACGAGCGTTCCGTGGGCGATGCCGGCGCCCGTATGGGTGACCATGCCGGCGGGCTTATCCACCACGGCGAGATCGTCATCTTCGTAAAGCACCTTGAGTGGAATGTCTTCCGGATCCGCGTTGAGACTTTCTTTCTCCAGCGTGGCCTGAACACGCGAGTCAGCGGCAATCTCTTCGCCTGCTTTAGCGGCAATGCGAGCGTCAACCGTAACCAGGCCGGAACGAATGAGTTTCTGGATCTGGCTGCGGCTCCAGGCGGGCAATCGCCGCGCAAGAAATACATCCAGACGCAGACCGGCCTCTTCCGCTTCCACCGTCAAGGCTAGTGTTTCTGAAGGAGAGTGGCGTTTCACTCGAAAGGCATCAAGCATGATCCCCTCTTACTCGCCGGTCATCAAGTAGAGAACCAGAATCAGGGCGCCCACGACGATCGCGCTGTCCGCAAGATTAAACGTAAACCAGTGGAAGTTTCCAATATGGAAATCCAGGAAGTCCGTCACTTTGCCATTGTGGATGCGGTCCGTCAGGTTGCTGGCCGCTCCGCCGATGATCAAAGACAGCGCGACACCCGCCTCCCACTGCAGCCCACGGCTTCTCAAGACCACCGCAATCACTACCACCAGAAGCGCCACGGAAACGGCGATAAGAACGGCAGAGCGCCACGGCGAAGTGGATTGCGAAAACAGCCCGAACGCCGCGCCGGGATTGCTCGTGTCCGTCAGATTCAGGAAATGAGGAATGACGGTAACGATGGCGTGGCGCGGAATCGACCGCACCACCAGCGCCTTAGTCAACTGGTCGCCGGCAAACACCACACCGGCAATCGCCACCAACATCGCACGCGTGTAGTGTTGAATGCGGACCGTCAAGATTTCGGACACAAAAACCTGGCCCTCGATTCACGGTTTCACCGCGTCAACGATCCGATGAATCACCGGCTCAACAGATCAATCTCAGCCAGAGCGCGGGTACAACGCTCGCAGAGCGAGGGAAAAGAGGCATCCTCACCGACGCGCTCTGAGTAGTTCCAGCATCGCTCGCATTTTCTGCCTGCCGCTCGCGCGACGCCGATTCTGAGCCCTGGAAGTTGCGATTCCACCAGGTCAGCCTTCCAGCCTTCACCCACCACCACCTGGGAAACGATGAAGAGCGCAGGAAGCAGGCCGCGATACTCTTCGAGCAGCGGTTTCAGCAGGCCCTGGGGCTCAAGATAAACTTTCGCTTCAAGCCCGCTGCCAATATCCTTTTGCTTGCGCGCGGTCTCAAGGACCTTGAGCACATCATTCCGGACAGCAATCAAGCGGTCCCAGTTTTTAAGATTCGCCGCTAACGAACCGGGCAGGCCCTCGCGCAGCTCATGGCTGGCGACGAAGCGCGCCTGATGAACGCTAGGCTCGCGAAGATGAGGCGAAGGCATGTGCTGCCACGCTTCGTCAGCCGTGAAAGAAAAAATCGGCGCGGCGGCGCGCAGGTAAGCATCGAGAATGCGGTAGAGCGCGGTCTGGCCGGCGCGACGCCGTTCGGAACGGGCCGGCGCGGTATACAGACGGTCCTTAAGTATGTCGAAATAGAAGGCACTCAAATCGACCGTTGCAAGCTCCAGAAGCGACCGATAGGCGCGATGAAACGCGTTCTCCTCATAGGCCGCATAAGCCCGATCGAGCGCCTGGGCCGTTCGCTCCAAAGCCCACGCATCGATTTCTTCAAGCGCACTGGCCCTGACCAAGTCTCGCTCTGGATCGAAATCATAGAGATTCGCAAGGCAGTAGCGAAACGTGTTGCGTACCTTCCGGTAAGCCTCAGAAAGGCGTGCCAGCATTTCCGGCGAAAGGCTCACATCTTCGCGGAAGTCAACCGAAGCCGCCCAAAGCCGCAGAATCTCAGCGCCGTGGGTTTTGATCACTTCTTCCGGCCTGACGCCCGTGCCGAGCGATTTGGACATGGCTTGGCCGGAAGCGTCCACCACCCAGCCGTGCGTCAGCACTTGCCGGTACGGCGCGGCGCGGTGAGTGACCAGGCCCACCAGGAGCGAGCTATGAAACCATCCGCGATATTGGTCCCCGGCTTCGATATAGACATCCGCGGGCCAGGGCAGATCAGGCCGGCGGCCGAGGACGGCATAGTGGCTTGACCCGGAGTCAAACCACACGTCTAAAATCGCCATTTCTTTGCGCAGCTTCGTTCCGCCGCAATCCGGGCAGCGGGCTTCTTTCGCCGCGAGTTCCTCAACCGGATGCGTGTACCAGGCGTCCGCGCCTTCTTTGCGGAAAAGCTCGAGCGCGGGCTGCGCGGCGGACGCATCCATCAGCGGCTTGTCGCATGCTTCGCAAATGAAAACAATGATAGGGACGCCCCATACCCTCTGGCGCGAAATGCACCAATCCGGCCGCGTGGCGAGCATGTTGGAAATGCGGTCCTCGCCACCCTCGGGCGACCACGCCACTTTCTTAACGGCCTCGAGAGCGCGGCGGCGTAAACCATCGTGTTCCATGCTCACGAACCATTGCTGGGTGGCGCGATAGATCACCGGCTGATGGCACCGCCAGCAGTGCGGATAAGAATGCTCGATGGTCCCGGCCGGTCCCGCGAGCGCGCCGCGTTGCTCCAGAAGCTTGATGATGGCGGGATTCGCGTCAAAGACCTTCTGCCCTTTGAATTCTCCTTCCAGAAATTCACCACCGTCACCTACCGGGCTGTAAACTTCCAGTCCGTACTTCATGCCGGTCTGGTAGTCTTCAAGGCCGTGGCCTGGAGCCGTGTGCACGCAGCCGGTACCGTCCTCAGCCGTCACGTAGTCCGCCAGAACCCCGGGAAGTTTGCGATCGAGGAAAGGATGCTGCAGCTCGATGTGCTCCAGGCGGCGGCCAGGAAAGCGAGCCAGCACAGACTCAGCTCGGGCTCCCATCTCCGCCAGCGCCGGCGCCGCACGCCGGCTTTCAAGCACGTAGGCATTCCCTTTTCCATCCGCCACCACGGAATATTCAAACTCCGGGTGGAAGGCCACGGCCATGCTGGCAGGAAGCGTCCAGGGCGTGGTCGTCCAGATCACGACGGAAACCTGCCGGCCGGATAGCTTGGGATCGAGCTGCGCCGGATCCGAAACCAAGGCGTACTTCACATAAATCGACGGGCTGCGATGGCTTTCGTATTCCACTTCCGCTTCGGCCAGTGCCGTACGGTCGCGCATACACCAATACACCGGCTTGCGGCCGCGATAAACGTATCCCTGCGCCAGGAATTTCAGAAACACTTCTGCAATGAACGCCTCGTACGCAAACGACATGGTCAAGTAAGGCTTTTCCCATTCACCCAGAATGCCGAGCCGTTTGAAATCCTGCCTCTGCAATTCCACGTATTTTTCTGCGTACCGCCGGCATTCCGCTCGGATTTCATGCGGAGTCATTCGGGCCTTGCGCGGCCCCAGCTCCTTGTCCACGTTGATTTCGATGGGTAATCCGTGGCAATCCCAACCAGGAAGGAACGGCGCATTGAATCCGGCCATCGTCTTCGTTTTGACGATCAAATCCTTGAGGATTTTGTTCAGCGCTGTGCCCAGATGGAGCCGTCCGTTGGCATAAGGAGGACCGTCGTGAAGCGTGAAAAGCGGCAAGCCTTGGCAGGCTTCCCGGATTTTCCCGTAGAGGTCCATTTCCTGCCATCGTGCCAGCCGCGGAGGTTCGGTTTGCGGCAGATTGGCCTTCATCGGAAACCGCGTGTGGGGCAGGTTCAACGTGCTCTTGACGTCGAGAGTTTTCTCCATTCTTCCTCCGCAGCAGGATACAAAACCGATTATAGAGAATGGGAATATAAGGTGTCCATTTACGCAGGAACGGCGCCCTCAAGTGCGGCGAGGGCGTCGTCCAGTTCGCGCAGAGATTCGATGCGGGGAACGCGCGCGTCCGGGTACGCGCCGATCCAGTCGAGCAGCACTCCTCTCATCCCGGCGCCGGCGGCCCCGCCGATATCCGTGGAATAGAGATCGCCCACGAAGATCGCTTCGGAGGGTGCGCAGCCGCAACGGGCGAGCGCCATGCGAAAGATTTCCGGATGGGGCTTCTCAATGCCGATGTTGTGGGAATCAAAGATGAACTCAAAATAGCGAGCCAGGTTCACTCGCTGAAGCTGGGCCTCAATCAACCCCAGGGAGTTGGAGATGACGGCCAGGAAGAATCCTTTGGCTCGTAATCTTTCAAGGCACGCCCGGGTGCCGGGAAACACGCGAGACCAAATGCCGATCTGGCTGAAAGTGGTTCCAACGCGCAAGCCCACTTCCTGCTGCTTTTCACGGGGAACTCCCACGCGCTCCACAAGCGCCTGCAGATATTCTTTCCAGTAGTAATAATCCGCCTTCTGGGGAACGTTGGAGCTGCGTAAGAGCGGCCAGAGCCACGCATCGAGCTTCTGCTTGCCCACGCGATCGGCCGCGTAAAAATCCTCCACCGTAGCCGGATAGCCGAGCTTCGTAAGTTCCGGCACAACTTCATCAATCTGGGGAAAGATCAGGGTGTTACCGGCGTCGAACAGAATGGCCCGAATTCCTTGAGGCATGGTTCAAGCTGAGGTGGCTGGCAATCTGCGCTAACACGCAGTATCTCATAATTGGGTGACGTGCCGGGCTGGCGCCGTCGCATTTCCCGCCGGCTTGGGTAGGATGCGCCAAGAATGAGCCATCTCTGAATTCTGCTAAAAGATGTTTTGAGTGGTATATTTCACTTTTACAACGGCAAGGATGCCAGGCTCCCAGTGGAGGATCCCATGTTTACGGCCACTTCCAATTTAATTCTTCCCAGCACGGTGATCGGGTCGTTTCCGCGGCCGCGATGGTTCGACCTTTCGATGTGGGGGCGGCCACTCGACACCTGCATGATGGACGTGCGCTTTCGCGAGAAGTTCCAGGATGCTATAGCCGTCGTCGTCAGCGATCAGGAGCGCGCCGGACTGGATATTGTCACTCACGGCGACTTCCACGTTGACGAGGACCTGGCGGGCCGCGCCTGGCATCATTATCCGCTTCAGCGCTGGGCCGGATTTGAAGGTGACTACCTGCAGCCGGAAGAAACCACTGCGCCATGGCTTCATTATCCGCCCGGCACGCTGTTGAACGAGATCTATACGGGCTGGCGGTGGCCGCACGTGGTGGATAAGATTGAGCATCGCCCGCTCGATTACGCCAAGATCTGGCGAATCACTCAATCGCGCGCTCGCAAGCCTGTTAAATTCGGAACGTGCTGTTCTCAGGTGATGGCTCTGTTCCTGGACGTTCACACACCCAAGTACAAGGACAAGCGTGAAGTCATCTGGGACATGGCCGTGGCGATGAACCAGGAGCTGCTGGCCCTGCGCGACGCGGGCTGCCGGTGCATTCAGACTGAGGAGCCGACTTTCCATTTCATGGCGAACACCTTCGGCAAGGATCATGAGGAAGTGAAGTTCCTTATCGAAGCCTTCAACCGGGAGGTTCAAGGGCTTGACGATGTAGAGTTGTGGATTCACACCTGCTGGGGCAACCCCAACATGCAGCGGGTCATGGAAGATACAAGCTACGCCAACTCCATGGAAATCTACCTCGAGCGCTGCCGGGGTGACGTTTGGACGCTGGAAATGAAAGACCGCAATCAGAGGGACTTGGAATTGTTCGAGCCCTTGAAACACGACCTCAAGAAAAAGATCGCCATTGGCGTGGTCAGCCATCGCACTCTGCAAGCGGACCGGCCCGAAGAAGTAGCGGCGGAAATCCGCAAGGCGCTCCGCTATATTCCTCCGGAGCGCCTCATCGTTTCCAGCGACTGCGGCTTCGGCCGCCAGGGCGCCAACCGCGAAATCGCCTTTTATAAGGCGAGTGCGATCGCGCAAGGTGCGAATATCGTCCGTCGCGAGCTTGGCCTTCCCATCACCGACGTTCCGGCTGCCAATCCCAAACTTCAAATTGACGTTGTGCCGGGCCGCGAAGCTGCGCATGCGGGCAGCGCCGGCAGCTAAACCGCCTGGAGCGTGTGAAAGAATAGGGTGGCCGAAGCCTTGTGAACCCATAGCCGTCGCCTCCGAGCGCGCGAAGTTGGCGGCATCGTGCGCCGTAATCCAGACCTTCCGGCGCCGCGTCCAAGCATTGCATGAAGCGCCGCTGGACGTCGCAGGCAAGCGCCCAATCCTGGTTTACGTCCACGAGCCATGCGCTGTTCGTCCTCTTACGCCTCCACCCTTCAGCCGGACCTCAACGCTCGAAAGCCGCATCGAGTAGGGGGTCTTTAGTTCGAAGTAATTTGTTGTCCGGGATGTCGAGAACGCGCTCTCCGCTCCGACCTATGTGTGCAACCGCACGAGGTTGTGCAAAAATCAAACGGAGGAAACGACATGAAATACATTTTGTTAATGACGGGTACGAAGGTGGGTGTGGACGGGTATCGCGCATGGTCTCAGAGCGACATGCAGGCCCATTTTGCGTTTTTGAAGAATCTCAACAAGGATTTGACTGAATCCGGAGAGTTCGTGGCCAATGAAGGGCTGGCCGGACCGGAACAGGCCATAGTCGTGCGGGCCGGGAAGAACGGTACCCCGGTCACAGACGGTGTCTTCCCGGAGGCTAAGGAGTTTCTCCTGGGTTACTGGATTGTGGATGTCGAAAGCCCGGAACGAGCCTGCGAGATCGCAGCCCGCTTGTCAGGCGGGCCCGGCCCTGGAGGAATCACGTTGACCATGCCGATTGAAGTACGGCAGATCATGGGCAGAAGAACCAGCGAACCGGCATGACTGAGCAATTCCTCGACGCCCCGTCTGAGCGCCTGCTGCGCGATCTCGCGCCGCAGGTGCTCGGCGCCGTCGCTCGACGCTTCCATGACTTTACCGCCGCCGAGGACGCGGTCCAGGAGGCGTTGTTCGCCGCCGCTCTCGAGTGGCCGCGCGATGGCTTGCCTGGAAATCCCCGCGGTTGGCTCATTCAAGTGGCCTCACGGCGCATGACGGACTACCTCCGCAGCGAAGCGGCGCGGCGGCATCGGGAAGAAAAGGCAGCTACAGAGGCCAGTGATCTTGCGCCCCGATCGGATGCTGAGAACGATCCGGAGGATAACGACAGACTCACTTTGCTTTTCATGTGCTGCCATCCTGCCTTGACTTCGGCATCCGCGATTGCCTTAACTCTGCGGGCAGTGGGTGGGCTGACCACAGCAGAAATTGCCCGCGCGTTTCTCGTACCCGAAGCGACCATGGCGCAACGGATCAGCCGCGCCAAACAAACCATCAAGGAATCGGGCATCCGCTTCCAACCGCCCACCTTTGAAGAGCAAGCCGAGCGTTTGCGCTCCGTTTTGCATGTGCTTTACCTCATTTTCAATGAGGGCTACACAAGCAGCGCTGGGGCTCATGTTCGACGCGATGATCTTTCGCATGAAGCGATCCGGCTGGCCAGAATGATGCGCCATCTTCAGCCGCATCAGCCGGAAGTGGCCGGATTGCTCGCGCTCATGCTGCTGACGGATGCTCGCCGGTTAGCGCGAACGGACCCCGCCGGGAACTTGATTCCACTCGCTCAGCAGGACAGATCACTCTGGGATCAAGCGCAGATTAGAGAGGGCGTAGCGCTTCTTTCCGCTGTATTGCCCAAAGGTTCAGTCGGACCTTATCAGTTGCAGGCTGCCATCGCCGCGGTTCATGACGAGGCAGCTCGATTTGAGGATACGGACTGGCCGCAGATCCTGGCGCTCTATGAACTCCTTAAACGAATCTCCGATAATCCTATGATCGTCCTCAACCACGCCATTGCCACAGCCATGGTGCATGGGCCATCAAAGGGACTTGAACTTCTTGATTCTCTCCATTTGGACGCGCGAATCGGTGGCCATCACCGGCTGAGCGCAGTCCGCGCTCACCTGCTGGAGATGGCGGGTAATCGTGACGGAGCGATCGAAGAGTATCGGATTGCCGCCAGTCGAGCGACGAACATTCCGGAGCGCAATTACCTGATGATGCAAACCGCTCGCCTTGGAGGCACCGCAGCCGGCCCTGACCTTGCCGTCCCGGGCTAAGACTCCGGACACTACGAGTTAGAATCGCGCTTACTGTCCGCCGCATCAAGGCAAGCTCTGGACCAATCGATCTCTTCTTGCGCCCTTTGGGATTCCGCTTGATCGGCGGATGACTTCTTCAACGCTTGCTCCGCCTCGTTCCGCGCGCGGCCAGCGCCTTCGAGATCGACGCTTTCGCCGCGCTCCGCTCTTGTTGCGAGCACGAGAACGCGGCCGGGCAACACTTCAACAAACCCGCCTTGAACGGCGACAAAGCGTGTCTGCGTTCCTTGCTCAAAAAAGAGCACACCTGTCGCCAATTCAGAGACCAATGGCGCGTGCCCTGGCAGGATGCCCATACGTCCGCTTTTGCCAGGCAGCGAGACGGAGGTCGTCCTTTCCGAAAGTAGCAACCGCTCCGGTGTCACCACCTGCAGCTCGAGGATGGTGGGGAGTTCTGGGTCCATGCAGGTTTAATTCTTGAGGGCGTTCGCCTTTTCTATGGCCTCATCGATCGTGCCCACCATATAAAACGCCTGTTCCGGCACGTCGTCGTGCTTTCCATCCACCAGCTCTTTGAAGCCGCGCACCGCGTCCTCCCGCTTCACGTACCGGCCTTCCAGCCCTGTAAACTGCTCTGCCACAAAAAAGGGTTGAGAGAGGAATTTCTGGATTTTGCGCGCTCGCGCCACGATCAGTTTGTCCTCGTCCGAAAGCTCATCAATGCCGAGAATCGCGATGATGTCTTGCAAATCCTTGTACTTTTGAAGGACCGCCTTGACGGATTGAGCCACCGCGTAATGGTCTTCGCCCACAATATGCGGGTCCAGAATGCGCGACATGGACGCGAGCGGATCGACGGCAGGATAAATGCCTAGCTCCACGATCTGCCGGGAAAGCACCGTGGTGGCGTCAAGGTGGGCAAAGGTAGTGGCCGGGGCGGGATCGGTAAGATCATCGGCAGGAACGTAGACCGCCTGGACGGACGTGACGGATCCTTTCTTGGTCGAGGTGATGCGCTCCTCAAGCTCGCCCATTTCCGTGGCAAGGTTCGGCTGGTAGCCCACTGCCGAGGGCATGCGTCCGAGCAAGGCGGAAACCTCCGAGCCCGCCTGGGTGAAGCGGAAAATGTTATCGATGAACAGCAAGACATCTTGTCCTTCAGTATCTCGGAAATACTCCGCTACCGTCAGCCCGCTCAAGCCCACTCGCAGGCGCGCTCCGGGCGGCTCAGTCATCTGGCCATAAATCAAAGCCGCCTTGGATTTTTCCGGCTTGCCCGGCGTGATGACGCCGGACTCGGTCATCTCGAGCCACAGGTCGTTCCCTTCACGAGTTCGTTCGCCCACGCCGGAAAACACGGAAACGCCACCATGCTTCATGGCAACGTTATTGATCAGCTCCATGATGATGACGGTTTTACCCACGCCCGCGCCCCCGAAAAGGCCCGTCTTTCCGCCTTTCAAGTACGGCTCCATGAGGTCAATCACCTTGATGCCGGTTTCGAACATTTCCCTGCGGATGTTCTGCTCGTCGAGCGGCGGGGCCGGACGGTGAATGGGCAGACGGGTATTCGAATCAATAGGACCGAGCTTATCCACCGGATCACCCACAACGTTCATCACCCGCCCCAACGTGGCTTTGCCCACCGGCACCGTAATCGGTTCACCCAGATCGATGGCTCGCATGCCACGCACCATTCCTTCCGTGGGTTCCATCGCGACGCACTTCACCCGCCCTTCGCCGAGGTGCTGCTCGACTTCTGCAATCACGTTGATTTTAGATGAAACGTCAAACCCATCCGAGGTAACGCGGATGGCGTTCGAGATGGCCGGCAAGTGGCCCTCTTCGAACGCCACCACGATCACTGGCCCCGTGATTTCTACCACTTTTCCGATTTTCTGTTCCGGCATCGAGCTTCCTTTCCTGGCGTTACTGCGCCGCCGCTCCGCTCACGATCTCGATAATCTCCTTGGTGATGGCCGCCTGCCGTACGCGGTTCAACTGAAGCGTCAGCGTCTCCAGCAGTTCGACGGCATTGTTGGTGGCCGTGTCCATGGCGGTCATTCGTGAAGCAAGCTCCGCGGCCTGCGATTCGAGCAATTCCCGATAAACTTCCGCTTCCACGTACCGCGGCAACACGTGACCCAAAATCTCCTCCGGCGGCTGTTCCCAGATGTAATCCGTGGGCGCTTCCTCAGCCGGCCCGGTGGGCTCCTCGATCGGTAGCAGCCGCTCCGTCACCAGTTTCGGCGAGAGCAGCGTCTTGAACTGCTGATACATCACGTCCACGGCATCGACGGATTTATCGCCATAGAGCATTTCAATCTGGGTCGCCACCTGCTCCGCCGACGCAAACTGCACCGGGCGCTGAAACAGGCCGGTGTACTCCCCGTCAAGCTTCCTTTTCTTCCGGAAATAATCCCGGCCCTTGCGGCCGACGGCCAGCAACGCCGTCTCAGTGTCCGCATGCTCCTGCAAATGCCTTTGCGCGGCGCGAATGAGATTGGCGTTGAACGCGCCGCAAAGGCCGCGATCGGCAGTGACGAGCGCGAGGAGCGTTCTCCGCACCGGCCTTTGCGCAAGTAAAGGATGAGAGCTCTTTTCCGCATGCCGCCCGAGGTTGCCCAGAAACGAGCGCATCTGCCGCGCATACGGTCGGGCGTTCACCACGCGGTCCTGCGCGCGGCGCAGCCGCGCGGCGGCCACCATCTTCATGGCGCGAGTGATTTTTTGTGTGTTCCTCACCGACCGGATTCGCCGGCGTAGGTCCAGAATGCTGGCCACGATCCTTCCACCTCGGAAATCAAGCCGGAACTTTCTCTGCTGCAGCACGCTCCGCGAGGAATTTCTCCTTGTATTCGCCGAGCGTCTTCTTAATTTCAGCGCGCAACTCGTCATCGAGCGCTTTTTTCTGAGCGAGCTTCTCGAGCAGTTGTGGGCAAACGGTTTCGATGTAGTCGTAGAGTCCTTTCTCAAAAGCACGACATTCCGCCACTTCCAAATCGTCAAGGAAGCCGTTGGTGCCCGCAAAAATCGCCAGGATTTGCTTTTCCACCGGAAGCGGCTGGTATTGATCCTGCTTCAGGATCTCCGTCAGCCGGCGCCCGCGGTTCAGTTGGTCTACGGTTGCCTTGTCCAGATCGCTGCCGAACTGAGAAAATGCCGCCAGGTCGCGGTACTGTGCAAGATCCAGCCGCAACGTTCCCGCCACCTGCTTCATCGCCTTCACCTGCGCGTTGCCTCCCACGCGCGAGACGGAAAGACCGACGTCCACCGCCGGCCGCACGCCGGAGTTGAAGAGATCCGATTGCAGGTAAATCTGGCCGTCTGTGATCGAAATAACGTTGGTCGGAATATAGGCGGAAATATCTCCCATTTGGGTTTCAATAATCGGCAAGGCCGTCAGCGACCCCCCGCCAAGCTCCTTGTTGAGTTTTGCCGCACGCTCCAACAAGCGCGAGTGGAGGTAAAAAACGTCGCCGGGATAAGCTTCGCGGCCGGGCGGGCGGCGCAGCAGGAGGGAAATC
This sequence comes from Terriglobia bacterium, assembly GCA_030041095.1. Taxonomy (GTDB): domain Bacteria; phylum Acidobacteriota; class Terriglobia; order UBA7540; family UBA7540; genus JASHON01. The sequence continues at coordinate 3,678 of JASHON010000026.1, read as the reverse complement.
TCCCGGTAGGAAACTGCGTGCTTCGATAGATCGTCGTAAACGCAAAGCACGTGGCGCGAACGGTCGCGGAAGTATTCACCCATCGCACAGCCCGCATAAGGCGCCAGGTATTGCATGGGCGCCGGGAGCGAAGACGATGCTGCCACCACGATGCTGTATTTCATCGCATCGTACGCTTCGAGCGTCGCCACCACTTGCGCAATCGTCGAAAGCTTTTGGCCGATGGCCACATAGATGCATAGGACGTCGCCGCCCTGTTGGTTGATGATGGTATCGATGGCCAGGGCCGTCTTGCCGGTTTGACGATCGCCGATGATCAATTCCCGCTGTCCCCGGCCGATGGGAATCATGGCGTCGATCGGCTTGATACCGGTCTGAAGAGGCTCGCGGACGGGCAGGCGGTCCACGACACCTGGAGCCAGCCGCTCGACCGGATTAAACTCCTGGGTGACGACCGGCCCTTTGTCGTCGAGCGGCCGCCCTAACGGATCCACCACGCGGCCCACCAGCGCATCGCCGACTGGCACGGACATCAGCCGCCGCGTTCGCGTCACCACATCTCCTTCCTTGATTTCCGCGGTATCGCCCAGCAGCACCGCGCTCACCTGGTCTTCTTCCAGATTGAGCGCCAGCCCCGCCACGTCGCGCGGCAAAGAGAGTAGCTCGCCTGCCATGACATTGTCTAAGCCGTGAATTCGCGCCACCCCGTCGCCCACGGACATGACCGTTCCCACTTCGCTCACCGTGACGCTGCGGTCGAAATTTTCAATCTCCTCGCGGATAATGCTGGTGATTTCGTCAGCTCTGATTTGCGGCATGATTCACTCCTACGCAGTTTCCATCTGCATCCGAATCCGGTCCAACGCTCCGCGTATCGTTCCGTCGTATACCGTGCTTTGGATGGAGGCCCGGACACCTCCCAGGAGATTCGGATCCACGCGGTATTCAATAGCCGGCGCTTTCTGCGTCAAGCGGACAAACCGATTTTCCAGGGCGGTTTGTTGTTCCGGCGGAAGTGGCGAGGCGGAAACCACCGCCACGCGTACAACGCCCATCCGGTCGTCCACAACACGCTCGAAGGCGTCTTGGATTTCGCTGATGAGGTGCAGGCGATAGTGGGACTGAAGGACCCGGAGAAAGTTCCGGACGATGGGTGAAAGCTCCAGCAGCGCCATGACTCTTTCGAGCACCCGCAGCTTCGCCTGGGGCAGCACCGCCGGGCTCTCTAGAACTTCTCGCAACTCGATGCTTTCACGGTAACAGCGCGCGAAGCTGCCAACCTCTTCCGCAACTTCGCGGTATTTTCCCTGGCGCTCGACTGCGCCGGCTAAAGCGCGCGCATACCGTTGTGTCACTGCCTGGGGCATGGAACGTCCTGCTTGATTACGCCGGGGGTTTGTGATCGGGAGGACTTGGCAAATCCTCCAGGAACCGCTCCACCAACCGGTCGCGGCCGGCATCGTCCAGGCGCTGTCGCAGGAGCTTTTCTGCCAGTTCGCTCGCTTGCCGCGCCGCAAGTCTTCTCAACTCCAGCTTTGCTGCTTGCACGCTCGATTGAATCACGCTGTGCGCCGATTCGATGATTCTCTGCGTTTCTTGTTCCGCCGCGCGCCGCATTCGGTCGCGCTCCGCTTCGGTCTCCCGCACCGCCGCCTCCTTGAACGCCACAATCTCGCTTTCCACGTTCCGCAACTTTTCCTCTGCCGCGGCGAGTTGCGCCTGCGCTGATTCGAGCGCCTTTCGTCCCTTTTCCAAGCCTTGTTCGATTTCGCTCGATCGCGCCTTGAAGAATTGTCCGAGCGGCTTGCGCAGGAAGTAAACCAGAACGACGATGAGCAAGACCAGATTGATCAAATCAAAGAGGTTCTCGTGGCCGTTTGCTGGGGAACTGGTGGCAAGCACGACGACGGCTAGGGGAGCCCGGGCCGGCTCCGCCGCACAGCCCATGACGGACGCTCCGGCCAGCAAGCCGGCGAACAGGGTCGTGGCCAACCACCACCCGATCCTCCGATTCACGCTCGTATCCTCCCGCCATCCCGTGGCGGCTCCGGCGCCAGGATCTTTTCGGTAATTTCGGCAGCGAGTGTCCGGCTAACGGTTAGTAATTCCAATCGCGCGGCGTCTGCCTCAGAGGCCAGCGTGCCTTGCGCCTCTTTCACAAGCCTGGCAGCTTCCTCCCGCGCCACTTCGAGTGCACGTTCACGCTCAGCCAGGGCTTTTCGGCGGTCGTCCTGCCGGGTGGTATAGATTTCCAGACGCGCCGCCTGAAGCGCAGCGGCATACTCTTGGGAACGCGCTTCACTTTCCCCGACCTGCTTTTTGGCGCGATCCAACGCGCCAATCGTCGCCTCCGCGCGCTTGCCGGTCACCCGTGCAATCGGACGAAAGAACAGACGGTCCAGAATGACGAGCAGAACCAGAACGAAAAGAATGGTGGGGATGCTCTGGACATAAAGCTGCTCAAGCATCCCGGAAACACTATTCATCGTGAGCTGATGATCCTGACTATTGGGCTCCGGCTGGACCTACACCGATGTAATACGCTAGCATGCGCCGAAACTGAGTGTCAAGAACCGTGGCGTGCAGGTCAGACGGTGACAAGCGAGTGTCTATGGCGTAAAGTTAGGGTGAAAACAATGCAGGCGGGGAACAAAAATATGCCATTACACCTCGATATCCCAGAGTCCATCGTCCAGAGCCTGAAGCTCCCGGCCGCTGAGATCGAGCCTCGCTTGCGAGCTGAGCTCGCCGTCGCTCTATACGCCCAAGGCATCATCTCGTTTGGAAAGGCGAGTGAGCTTGCTGAAGTTTCCCGTACCGCCTTCGCTGACCTTCTTAGCCAACGAAATGTCCCGCGGCATTACAGTAACGAAGATCTGGCGCAAGACCTCGCCTATGCGCGCCGTCAGTAATACTTCTCCTAGGCCAGCGTCTCGCCTGGCGGACGTCTTGTCTTTGCATTTGCACCGAGGCGAGGCCGAAACCATCGCACTCGCTGCTGATGTGGACGCTGAGATTGTCATCGTTGATGAGCAGGAAGGCCGCAAGGTCGCCGTCGCTATGGGACTTCAGGTGACGGGAGTCTTAGGAATTCTGCTACGTGCAAAACGTCTCGGCGAGATCCGTGCGTTGAAGCCCGAGATTGAGTCCCTCCGCAACAGGGCCCGATTCTTCATCGCGCCTTCTCTTGAAGCTAAGTTGGTCGCCGCTGCGGGCGAGTGATTCGACCTGTACGCCTGCGCATCACCCATCTCGTCGGCGGAGCGTGCTGCAGCTCACTGTTGTGGCTGCGCAATCAGTCAATTTCTTACGCGAACGAGGCAGGCAGCTATAGCGCTCATTTTTAGCGCCAGACGGTGATCGAACTTCTGGGTCCGGATCGGGCGGTGACCCACAACAAGTTGACTCGCCACGGTAAGTCAATCCCCCACAACCACATAGCTGCGAAAAAGGTATCTCCGCTCAAGGCCTGGAGTCTCTTCGAAAGACTTCGCCGAGCTAAGCGGCACAGAGGAATGGAGAGGGAAAAGTGATGCGCAATCTGCAGCTCAAGGCTCCCTTTGATGCTTCATTGGACCGGTTCATCCCGGCCTGCCTTGTCGGCCGATCTGTGGTTCATTTTCTCTATGAGTACCCGAACGAGCAAACGTCGCTCTGTGGGAGAACCGGAGGCTGGTA
>JASHON010000025.1 GCA_030041095.1 Terriglobia bacterium | reverse complement strand
GTTCAGGTGGCCATCGCCGACCATGGGCCCGGCATCGCGCGTGAAGATCTGCCGCACCTCTTCGAGCCGTTCTATCGTGGCCGTAACATGGTGGCATCGACCGTGTCTGGCGCAGGGTTGGGCTTAAGCCTGGTACGCCGCCACGTGCAGGCTCACGGCGGCACGGTCACGGTCCAATCCACCAACGGAACCGGAGCTGAGTTCATCCTGCATTTGCCGGTGAAGTAACCCGCTCTGATGAACAGCACGTCGGGACATGGCGCCGTCCGGGGCATTGGCGCAAGCAAGAAGGCTTATAGCGCGCACTTCACATGGCGACTCCCTCACTTCGCCGCTTTCCTCTCCGCCGTTCATCTGTAACGTTACCTGAAGCCCGCTTCTCTCGCTCACGTTCGCATCCGCGCCTTTCGACATGAATGACGGGAACAGCGCGGGATCGCCGAAATCATCGGGAAGTTGCTGCCAGGCACGCAGCGCGTATCCACTTGGCGCGAGGCCGTTGAACGCGAACCGCCCCTTTCCATCCGTCACGGCCGACTTGTGCCAAAACTTCGGGCCGGCACGCCCGTGAAGGTGAAGTGGCCTGTGCCATCCGGATGGGTCCTTCCGAAGATCTGGAGTCCAACGGCGCCTTCCGTGCGCAAGAGCTGTATTGACTAATTGTTGTGTTTTCAACACCTTGCTGGGATATAACACGGTGAATGCCGATAACCATTGCATTTTCATCAATTTACTGGGATTGTTGGTCTCTGGGTTTATCTCGGTCGTTTATTTTCAGCAATTTACTGGGATTGTTGGTCATCGTTTTTTGCTGCCACGTGGTCCCAGCAACGTTCATTACCTCTCGCATTTACATGTTCCCAGCAGCAGGTCCGGAGGCTTGGCCGCACGCTACTTGTACCGGCTGCGTTTCGCCAGGCTGGACGGCCAACCCAGGGGAGCCACGCGGTCCAGCTTCGAAAACGACCATCCGGCAGTCTCCATAGGATAGTGAAAAGGCAGGCCGCCACCGCTGCCGGCCCGCCAGGAGCCATAGGGCTCGCCGGAATCGCCGGCAGACACGCGTCCGCAGGCACAAGCCTGGAGAGACTAGTATATCTAAGTAGCCTATTATCGTCAAGAACCTGAGAGTACCCTGCTGGCCCGGCCAGGCGGCGTGGCGATGCAGGGCGCTGGCGGGAATTGAGGATTGCCGCCTGCCTGACCGAGCCCATCCACGCGGACCAGCTCTTCAGCGTGAATGAAGAACTGTGCTCCGCGGGAGCCGGCGTGCCGTGCGCGCCGCCTCAGGTGTTCATGCCACCCGGGTCTCTGAAAAGGGCGCTGACCGTTTTACCTGGCTTTCTTCTCATCTAATGCTCAACAAGCCTTGGAAAATTTCCGGCTCGCAGGATAAACTGCGTCAAGAGGAGTTGATCCCTGCCCCCGCGGGAGGACACCATGCAAGCCGATTCTGTAGAAGTCTTCTGGGATAAAGAGAAAGGCAAGTGGGTGGTTCGTATTCAAGCCGGTGATGAAGTAATTAGGCGCCATTCTGATGTTCCCAAGAATGCGGACGAGCCGGCCCTCCGCTCCGCAGTGCAGAATATCATGCGAGACGAGGGCTATGAGTTAGACGCGGCGCGGATGAGTGTTCGCCGCTAGCCCGAGGCCGGGGTTGTTGAAGCCGGCACAACTGGCGCTCGCAGGAGCCAACGCCTTCGTCGAGGGATTACACTCCCACACACCAATGCCCTTGGTGTGTCACTGGCACTCAGAACACACTTAGCTGGGCGGGCATCTGCGGCTCCTAATCTGGTTCAGGTGCTGCCGCAGCCTTTCCAATACCTCATCGTGTTTGCCGGAGCCCATCTCGGCCTTCAGCTCATTGAGAGCAAAATGGACGACGTCATGGTGGTGCAGTTCCTCAGGAGCTAGCTCCTGGCTGAAACGGAGCCAGATGCGATGTAAGAGATCAACTTCGTTAGGAGTGAGGTGCGGAGGGTGCGGTCCGAGATAGATGGCTTCCTCACGGCCCGTCGGCGCGTAAATCGCCAGCATGAGCTGGGGCTTAGGATCGTCGAGACGTTCCCAAGCTTCGCCTGCAAGCCTGGCCTCTTCGCTTAGAGGCACCTTCGGCGAGAGCCCAAGGACGACGGTATTCGACTGCATCGCCTGCGCGGATCTCAAGATGCCATCCCAGATCTCTGAAGCAGAAACGACTGCAAGATGTATGGTCTTGCCGGCCTTCTCTGCCACGTTCAGCGCCTTAGTAAAGAGCTCCTGCTCCATGCCGGAGAAGAGTTGATCGACGAACAACCCGTGCTCGCCGGAGCCTCCACGCATGAGGATTCGAATGTGCAGGACGACCACGTCCTGACGGGCAGGGTTTACCCGCTCCAGAACGCACGATAGAGGGTAAAGAGTATTGTAATCACGCGCCAGCACCAGAGCGTTTCCAGGCCGCACCCCAACGGTTGTTGGATTCAGAGCTTCACCTGCCTCAACGTTGAACTGGTCGCGCTCAGTTTTCTCAGCGCCTCGCCTCCGGTTGACGTGCTCAGAGATGCTGAAAACAGCGAACAGGCAGGCCGTGAATGCGACGCCGGAAACGGTCGCAATCTCCTTGGTAAAGAGATTTATGATGGCGGTCGCAAACAAGAGGACGGTCACGAATGCCAGGCCAATCGGTATCTCCGCCCGGCCCAGGCGGACGTTCACCGGTACCTGGAACGACCGCTTGCCCGGCTCAGTGAACCGCAAGACTAACACCGCCAGGCCCTTCATGGCGAAGCTCCAGATCACGCCGAAGGCATAGGCTTCACCGAGGACGATGATATTGCCCCGGCTCAGAATGATGGTCAGAATCTGCAGCCCGGTAATAAGATTGATGATTCGGTGCGAGGTGCCGTAGCGGGAATGAGGCCGCCTGAACCAGTCCGCGAGCACGCCGTCTTCCGACACTCGGTTGAGGACGCCGTTCGATCCAACGATGGCTGTGTTGACCGCCCCCGCCAGGATCATGACGCCCACCACGACCACGAAGGCGTGGAAGGCCAGTCGAAAGACGTAAGGGCCCGGCACACTCATGGCCAAGCCTCCGATCAAGTTGTCTTTATAACTCAGACGCGTCTTTTGGTTCGGGATGATGGCATAAGCGAAAAATGAGACCAAAGAAGTGAATACCGTGCTGTAAACGAAGATGGCCAATCCGGTTTTCTTAAGGTTCGGAAGCTTCGGATGCTCAATCTCACGGTAGACTTGGGCGAGTGTCTCAAGTCCGCTCATGGCCAGCACAGAGTGCCCAAAGGCGACCATGATTCCGATAATGCCAATCATTTCGGGCAAGCGAGTCGAGCGCAACCAGCCTTGGGCATTCACCGAAAAATGCAGGTTGGCCGGACGCGGCCACGGCGGCAAATGCCCTCCGCGCGTCAAAATCGCGTAGCCGCACCAGCCGATCATAATCACCACCATAACGGTGGTAAACTGCATGATGCGAACAGCCTTCTCGCTCGATTCCTCGATTCCTTTAATGTTTTGCCGCCAGAAATACAGAGTCACCAGAATCGCAAATGCTGCGGAAGTAGCATTCGTGGGAAAGACGTAGTGAACACCGGTGCGCTGGAGAATCTCATTGAGGAAACCAACCAAATACTGGCCGGCTGAAACACCGCTGATTGGCCCGGTGAGGACGTAGTCAAACATCAGCGCCGAAACCGAAAACTTGGCGAGCGTGCCGCCCATGGCTTCCTTGACCACGCGATAAACGCCACCGCGCACGAACATGCTGCAGCTTTCCATGTACATCAGGCAAACGCCGCCCGCGAAAACCATGACCGCCAGGATGAACCACGGAGCCGACGGACCGACTGCCTGTTCCGCGATGCCGCCCGCGTAAAACGCCGATGAGCCGAGATCGTTGAGCACAATCGCCGCAGCCCGCCAAAACGAAATAAAAGTAAGCATGGCGGTTGTCGCGAGCAAAACGCGCGGCCTTGAGGGGTTACCGGGTTTGGATGTTATTCCCATCGAAACTTTAGCAGCTCCATGCAGCATCTGCGCACCCGAGAGCACGTTCGGCAAGGAATTTTCTGATGCCGCAGACGGGTTGAACGGGAAGCAGCATGGGATCTGAAGAATGGGCTATTCGCAAAACCAGGGAATTGTCGCATAACCTGTTCAAGTGGGAAAGAGCAATTTTCGTTGTATCACGTGAAAAGACCTATAGGGCGAGCATCGAGTGACTGGGCGCCGGAACCGTTAGTGCAGCCGCGCGCCGTGACAAACCGCCCGCCGGCCCGTGGCAGCATGGGTCGGCGAACACTGCAAAATTGTCTAAAGGAGGCCGCAAGTTTATGCATCGAAGAAAATTCCTGGGGACGCTTCCTGCGCTTTCTGCCGCCGCGCTTCCGCCACTTTTGGAAGGCCAGGCGGGCCCGGCTGTGCCGGATCCGGTGGAACGGGATGTTCCGCGGAAAACCCCGACCCTTGCGTTAAATCACTTGGGATTCCGCCCTCGCGTGGGAAGGAAGATTCTCGTTGTGCGCCTGACCGGGCCCCAGCCGCGGGAAGAATTCCTGCTACGAGACATCGGCTCTTCCAACTTCCATTTCAGGCGCTCGCTGACATTAACTCACGGGGATTTTGGGCCGTGCCTCGTCGGCGACTTCACGGACCTCGATCGCGCGGGCATGGATGGCCATATTTACCAGGTCAGCGTGGGGAATGAGCGCTCCGTGCCGTTCTTCGTCCGTGAAGACGTGTGGCGCCGGACGCTGCCCAAGGCGGTGGGCTATTACCGATACCAGCGGTGCGGAGTGGATGTCCCGGGAGTGCATCCGATTTGCCACCTGGACGACGCGCGACGCCGCGACACCGGTGAGCATGTGAACGAGGTGGGCGGCTGGCACGACGCCGGCGATCTGCGCAAGTGGATGGACGCGACCATGCTCAACGCCATCGCCTTGCTGAACCTTGTTCGCAACATTTCGAATCCACAACCAGGCGATCTCAGCCACGAACGAATCCTCGACGAAGTTCGCCACGGCAACCGCTATTTCCTTAAAATGCAGGATACCGACGGCAAAATCTGGCACGATGTAGCGGGTGGAGTCAACGGGGACAACAGCGATAATCATTGGACGGACAATACTGCCGGCACGGCGGACGATCGCTATATTGATGTAACCAAGATGGAATACATTGCCGCCATGTTTGCCACTTTGCAAGCGATGGCATCTCAGCTTTACAGGCCTTCTGACCCGGCCTATGCGCGGCTCTGCTTGAGGGCCGGGGTCCGGGCGTGGACCGCTTCGGCTCGCAAAGGCTCTACGCTGGACTACACGTGGTGGTGCCTGGCCGCGTGCGGGCTTTACCGGGCTACAAATCAGCCACAATACCGTACCGCAGCTTTGAGCCTGGGGCGGCAACTGATGGCGCGCCAGGCGACGGCCTTTTTCGCCGGCCAGCGCCGGGTTCGCGGCTATTGGACCGAAGACGAGCGGGCCTCTCAACTCCTGCCGGCCAGCTCGCCGCCCGCGCCATACTTCAACATAATCTTTCCAGCGATGCCGGCCTACGCACTACTCGCTCTCTACGAGCTTTTTCCGGAGGCTACAGACCGTAGCCGGTGGTTGGATGCAGTTCGCATGCACCTGGACGAGTATGTGTTGCCCATGTCCGAGCTCAACCCGTATCGCATTATTCCTTCGGGCCTTTATCTTGGCCAGCCAACTCCGGAAACCTACCGCCCCTTGGCCGGCAAGCTTACGTACCGCTATTTCATGCCGGTCCGAAAACAGTTTTGGTGGCAAGGTATCAATTCGCACCTTGAAAACTATGCGCTCCTTGCTGCTCGCTTTGCTGTCATTGAGAAAGAGAGGCCAGGAGGCGGAAAACGATATGTTGATCTTGCGTACCGGCAGCTCGAATGGGTTATGGGTGCAAATCCGTTTGGCGCTTGCCTGATGACTGGCGAGGGAATGCGCAATCCTTATCCGCATTCAAGGTTTGTGGGGCCAATCCCGGGCGGCATCATGAACGGGATTGCAGGCAACGCGCAAGATGAGCCGGTGCTCGATCAGGATTACGGCTTCGACTGGCGAACAAATGAGTATTGGAGTCCGCACGTCGCTTATTACATTTGGAGCGTTTCCACGCTCGAGGCTCTATCATGACCGCCCGTTGCGGCGCGTATCGCGAGCTTGCTTGACCCAGTTCAAGGCGTGCGAGTGGTGGATGTAGCCACGTCGCACCCCGTTCGGGTGGTCCATTAAGGTTCAATAGGCCCTAGCCGTTCATTGGCGAAAATTGACCAAGGCGGCGCTTGCTGAGGGTAATTGGAGATGGAAGACTGCCCCACTTTGCGCCACCTGCTCGCCTGGACCGGGCGACCACTTTCCGTCCGGCTCGACAGAATGTCCGCCGAAGGTAATCCCGGTTTGGGCATTGACTGAGGAAGCGGTCAGCCGCAGGACGACGGCGTGATGGTAATTGGCAACGCCTGCAATTCGCACCTCAACGGATGCTCGCTCGTCTTTGTTGATCAAGGCCAGGTGCAACTCGCCGTTTGGAGCCAAAACACCATAGGCTGTCAGGCTGGAGTGTGTGTGAACAGCCACGGGGACAAGACGTCCCGGCGTTGCAGCGTGGAATAACAGCATGCCGTAGTAGAGAGGCTGCGCCGAGTAGTGGCCGTGAGCAATAAGGATGGGGCTGAAGTAGACGTGGTGAAAGCCGCCGTGGAAGTTGACGCCGACAGCGCCTTGCTCGGCCAGCGTAAAGCAATAGTCCGCACCCCAAAGTGCGGCGCCAAAAACATTGCTCAGCCCGTCCACGCCTCCGTCATAGGATTCAGAATTTGCTTCCGCCATTCGAAAGGGGAGATGGTGCGCATGCGCATCTTGAACCAGTTGTCGCACCTCATCGGCCACTTGATTCATCGACTTCGCACTGAGTAACCGCTGAACGGTGGGATAGCGAGGAGAACTACGCGGCAAGTGCGGTGACGCTCCCAACGGATAGTTGTGAAATGTCGCCATGATCAACTGCGGCGCCTCGGCTACAAGAAACCGCGGATACCACTTCCGTCCGGCCTTGCAGCACGTCGTCGGGCCCGACATTGGAGCATCCGGCGAGCGTGCACGGATCGCCTGCATGTACGCTCTGAATTCCTGCAGATAGTCCGCATAGTCCCAGGCGGACGGGCGCAATCCGTTATACATGAACAAGTCCGGTTCGTTACCGATTTCCAGCGCAAGCAAATCGCTTCCGCCGCGCTTGACCGCGTAAGCTGCTTCATCGGCTGCCATCTTGGGATCGTAATGCCCCAGATTTAATCCCAGGATTACCGGCCAGCCTACCTTTTTTGAGAACTTAAACACCCGGTTGAGATCCTTCGGATGAAGAACCGCACGCTCCTTCGGCTCCTTGACGGTTCCCTGGCGAGACCAGTAAGTGAACTCAACCGAGTTGCCACCGAATCGCAACACACCTGTCCCCAAATTCGCAAGCAAGTGCACAAAAACTGTGTGACGGAACTCGAAATAGCGCGTTGCCAGCACCGGGGCCTCGTAGCTGAAGCCCAGAAACCTGGGTGGAATTGTTAGCCCAGGCGTTTCGGGATGAACGGTCACCTCAGCGGTGTCTACCGCCGCGGTAGACGACGGCTCTGAATTACCTGCTTGGTGCACGCTCCAACGCAACACGTCGGCCCTCAACAGCCACGACACTCCGGCAGGCTTGGCTTGACTTGCCGACTGGGGTCCTATGACACCGAGCATACCTAACGCTACGACACAGCCCAATACTGTCCCAAAAATTCGGGTTCTCATGAACCAGCCTTCGGATCTACGGGTTCCCGCGATTTGTTCCTTCAGGGCGGAATCCGACGAACCGTTCAATATACCGATGAGGAATGAGCGTTGCAAGTGTTGCTTAGGAATGCCTTCAAAGATCCGCGGCAATTCGTGACAAAACTATTAAGACAACTCCTGCGTGGCTTCCGATCCGTGAACCGGCCAATTGTAGGCTCATTGATAAACGTAAGAGGGCAGAGTCCCGTTGGCCAGTTCAGGGATACGCGACCGATCCAGACTTTAAATATGACTTACTCTGTTGATTCTATTGCAGATAAAGCGATCATAAAAATAGCCGGTCAAGTGGCGAAAAAATGACTAAGCACCTCAAGGAGCACGGAAATTAAAAAATGTTAAAAAAAGATGCCGAAATAATTGTTGACACGGGGGGGGTGTGCGGATAGACTGCCTCTGCTCTATACATCTCTGACTTGGAGGGGAAATTGAAAAACCTCTTTGATTCATCTTTCAAGCGTTTCACGCTCGCGTGCATGACGGCTGTCCTGGTGGCGTTAGCCGCTGGCGCGGCCCGCGCTGATACGATCCAGACGTTCGTGGCCTCTGGAACCTTCGCCAGCGGATCGGTGCTGAGCGGCACGGTCACGATTGATACGACGACTGGCCTGGCTACGGCGGTTGATCTCACCGTCGGAGCTCCCGATTCGCTGACATTTACGTTTATTCAAGTCCAGGGTGCCGAAGGGAGTTTTCAGGTGATTCAGGCGGGGACTGCGGCGACCGGCTTACCCAATTTCGACTTCGCCGCGAACAACGCCATCACGCTGGTCAACTATACTGGTGGCTCAATCTCCAATGAGTCCGACATCTTTTACAGTTCAACCCACCAGGATGGGCTCTTAAACGGCGCCTTGACCCCGACGCCGGAACCGAGCTCAATCCTGCTTCTCGGAACCGCATTGCTGGCGGGGCTTTGGCTGGTTCGGCGGCGAGTGTTGGCCTACGCTCCGAAATCGTAGCGCGCGTCGTCGCTCGCTCAACGCGAGCCTCAAACCGCCGCACTCGTAACTGATTGCTGAGAAAACCGCAGCCGCTGTCATTCTGAGGTCGCTGCGGCGGCCGAAGAATCTGGCCAGGAGTCTAGCCGAAGTTCGTCACGACGGATGCGTTTTTGATTATTTTGTTGCCTCGCGATTGAGCAAGCATTTTGTTTTCAGTTCACGCTCGCAGAAAAGCCGATGTAGTGAAAACCTACCCTCTTGTTTTTCGTCTCCGGCAACTGGCAACATCTGAACGATGTTCTTGCGTCCCTATCGCGTGGCGAAGGACGGCAAAGACCACACCTATTGGTCTCTGGTGGAAACGGTGCGCACGCCCGACGGTCCGCGCCAGCGCACGGTCTGCTATCTGGGCGAGTTGAATTACTCGGCGCAGGCGCGCTGGCTGAAAGCGGTCGAGGTTTTTAACGAGCAAGGGGAACGCCAGCAGTTGAAGTTGTTTCCTTCCGAGGTCCCACCGCCCGAGAGCGATCCCGCCGTGGCGCAGGTCTTGGTGAAGAAGATCCGGCTGGAACGCGTGCGACGGTTCGGGGACTGTTTTCTGGGTTTGGAACTGTGGAAGCGGCTGGGGCTGGACCGGTTCTTTGAAAGCCTCCTGGATCAAGAAGCCGCCGACGTGCCGTGGTCGCGCGTGGCGGCTCTTTCGGCTCCTTGACGGTTCCCTGGCGAGACCAGTAAGTGAACTCAACCGAGTTGCCACCGAATCGCAACACACCTGTCCCCAAATTCGCAAGCAAGTGCACAAAAACTTTGTGACGGAACTCGAAATAGCGCGTTGCCAGCACCGGGGCCTCGTAGCTGAAGCCCAGAAACCTGGGTGGGATTGTTAGCCCAGGCGTTTCGGGATGAACGGTCACCTCAGCGGTGTCTACCGTCGCAGTAGACGACGGCTCTGAATTACCTGCTTGGTGCACGCTCCAACGCAACACGTCGGCCCTCAACAGCCACGACCCTCCGGCAGGCTTGGCTTGACTTGCCGACTGGGGTCCTATGACACCGAGCATACCTAACGCTACGACACAGCCCAATACTGTCCCCAAAATTCGGGTTCTCATGAACCAGCCTTCGGATCTACGGGTTCCCGCGATTTATTCTTTCAGGGCGGAATCCGACGAACCGTTCAATATACCGATGAGGAATGAGCGTTGCAAGTGTTGCTTTAGGAATGCCTTCAAAGATCCGCGGCAATTCGCGAGAAAACGATTAAGACAACTCCTCCGTGGTTTCCGATCCGTGAACCGGCCAATTGTAGGCTCATTGATAAACGTAAGAGGGCAGAGTCCCATTGGCCAGTTCAGGGATACGCGACCGATCCAGACTTTAAATATGACTTACTCTGTTGATTCTATTGCAGATAAAGCGATCATAAAAATAGCCGGTCAAGTGGCGAAAAAATGACTAAGCACCTCAAGGAGCACGGAAATTAAAAAATGTTAAAAAAGGTTGACATTTCGGGAAAAGATGGATATATACCAGATAACTTACTGTTACACAAATTCAAAGGCGGGTGTTTGCCAACCCTGAAACGCGCTGAGGGTGGCAAGCAGGCACAAATCGACTCGCAGCGCCGCCAGAAATTATTGAGGACGGAGAGGGTGTCTAAACGGGTTAAATACTGGAGATGAGGAGGTCTGAAAATGGCTCGATGGGTTGGTCGAAACAAAGGTACCGGAACAGTGAGAGCGGCCTTGACGTTTTCACCTAGGGGCGTGGGTGAACCCTCCTCCGAAGAGACGAAGTGGCTGCAGTGGCTTATCGGGATAGCCGTCGTGTTGGTGCTCGCCGGTTTTTCTCCGCAACTTGCACGGGGCCAGGTTTATAGCGCCTCGATGACAGGGGTAGTGACGGACCCCTCCGGAGCCGTAGTTCCGGGCGCAAAGGTAACAGCCACCAACGCAGCGAATGGCTTCACTTACTCAACCACCACGAACTCTGTGGGCCGTTATACGATGGGCAACTTGCCGCCGGGAACCTACAGGTTTTCCGTGGCCGCGAGGGGTTTCCGCACTGCGGTGCGCGACGGAATTGTGCTGGGCGTTGCGGAGCACACCACCATGGGTTTCAAGCTGCAAGTGGGTGCAACGACGGAAACGGTTACCGTCACCGGCACGGCGCCGCTGCTTCAGGCTCAGAATGCCACCACGGGGCAAACGGTCGACCGGAACCTCATCAACAATCTACCGCTCGTTGGACGCAGCGTCTTTGACTTGTCGATGCTGACTCCCGGGGTGAGCCAGCCGCCCGTCGATGCTTTCGCCCCTAACACGACTGCGAACAACTTCGTTTCAAACGGCGGTCGCAATATGACGGCGGATATCAAAATCGACGGCACCAGCACGACTGCGCCCGAACAGAACACGCAAATCCAAAATCCGCTCTACGTCCCGTCCGTTGACGCCGTCCAGGAGTTCTCGGTGGAGCAGAACCAATTCAGCGCCGATATGGGGATGAGCGGAAATACGGTCATCAACGTCATTTTGCGCTCAGGGACCAATTCATTCCACGGCAGCGCCTACGAATATCTTCGCAATTCCTCTATGAATGCCAATAATTGGTTCAGCAACCGGTCGGGAATAGCGCTTGCCCCTGGACGCCAAAACGATTTTGGCGGGACGTTCGGCGGGCCGATTCAGAAGAACAAAACGTTCTTCTTCCTCGATTATGAAGGAACGCGCGACTACACGAGCAGCTCGTATGCCGCTGGTGTTCCCAGCGTGGCCGAGCGGAATGGAGACTTCTCCGAGCTTTGTGCGGATAATGGGGGAACGTTTAACGCTGCCGGAGCGTGCTCAGCGGCCAACGGGCAACTTTGGGACCCGTACAGCGGCTATTATAATTCGAGCACCGGCCAGCGAGACCTCACGGCGATCATTCCCAACAATGATATGGCGACGTACGTGAGTCCAGGCAGCCCGCTACTTGCCGGCACGCCGTTCGCTCTGCCCGCTCATCCCGGCAACTTGATCAACCCCACGGCATTTGCGATGTTTCAGTATTATCCGCTTCCGACTTCGAAGCCGGGTCCCGCATACAACCGCTTCGATAATTGGGCAGGCGCGGGAACGAACTCAAGCACGAGCAATCAGTTTGACGTTAAGGTCGACCGTCAAATCAGTGACATGACTCACCTTGACGCGCGCTTTTCGGCGAATCTCGACGGCACGTACGAAGGCGCCAACCCTTGGAACAACCCTGAAAACACGGACACTCAGGGACCGGGCAATGACGGCTCGCAATCGGCCGTACTCGACGTTACCCACAATTTCAGCCCAACCCTCCTTCTACAGGCCTCTTATGGCTGGACGCGCAGCATAAGCTGGACAGAAGGTATCGACAAAGGCTTCTCGAGCTTCAATCCGGAAACATCGCTTGACTTGCCCGCTTATATGGGCACGTCAGGCGTCAGCGCCTCCCCCACGATATACATCGACGGCGGCTACACGTACGTCGGGGCGGAGTCATTGGGAGCGCAGGCGTGGTCGGTGTTGCACTATGCGCTGGAAACGCATGACTTGATGGTGAGCTTGGACAAAATGTCAGGCCACCATGAGTTCAAGTTCGGTGGCGAGATGTTAGTGTACAAGGACAGTTTCGAGCAGCCGGGCACTCCGGCGGGCGCGTTTGAATTCAGCCAGACTGGAACCTCCGAAAACCCAAATGGCGGCACGGGTGGTGATGGCTTAGCAACTTTTCTGACCGGAGTTGGGGGCCCGGGTTCGTGGGGACAATACGAAATACCGGACGCCATCGAGACCCAGAACTTTGAGTACGCGGGCTACGCCTTGGACAATTGGCACGCGACGAACAAGCTGACTTTGAACTTGGGAGTTCGCTATGACATTGTTACGCCCGCTACAGAGCGGCACAACAAGCAGGAGTGGCTTGACCCGACCGCGGTGAATCCACTTTCGAGCGATCACTTGGCGCTCTCCTCATCCGCAGCCGCGGACTTCACCGGCGCCGGCCTGGCCGTTCCCAACCTGAGCACGCTATATGGTGGGATCGAGTTTGCCAGCCCCAGCGAGCGCGGGGTAGTGGATACATCGTACACCGACTTGGCGCCGCGCTTCGGCTTGGCTTACGAACTGACCCACAGCACGGTACTACGGGGAGGCTACGGCATCTTTTTCTCCCAACCGGATTATACGGCGCACGGAACTGGTCTCGGGGAAAATGACGGGTTCCTCCAGGACACGAGTTGGCTTACCACCTATCAAGGCAATGGCTACACCCCCTGGGCGTCATTGAGCAATCCTTTCCCAGCAACGAATTTCAGCGCGGCCCCTCCGGGAGGATTAATTCTGCCACCGGGAAGCTCGGAGGGGTTGAATACGGATTTGGGACTGGGCGTTTCAGGATATATAAGGAACTGGAACCAGTTGCCTTACATGCAGGACTGGAGTTTTGGGGTGCAGCACCAGTTTGGGAGCATGCTGGCGAGCGCGGAGTACGTGGGGTCGAAAGGGACCCACCTTTATTTCGCTTCTGCGGGCGGGCTCGACTACTTGGGGTCCTGGGTTGAGCATGCTTCGCCGGCCCAGATTCAGGCCCTCAATACCTATATTCAGAACCCGTTCTATGGATTGATTACGACCCCAGGCTGCGGCATCTGCGGCTCCTACGTGCCGGCGGTCACGTTCATGGAACAGAACCCGGAATTTAACGGCTTCAGCGGACCGAACCCGCCTTGGGCGAATTCGGAATATAACGCTTTGCAGTTGCAATTCCAGAAGAGATTCTCGCACGGGCTCCAGATATCGGCCAACTACACCTGGTCGCACGCGCTGGATGATGCTTCCGTCGCCGGAGGGAACACCACTTGGGTGGGCGGAACGGCGCCGGCGATCCAGGACCCTAACAACAGGCTGCTGGAATACGCGCTCTCCGAGTACGACATTCCGCAAATTTTTGATATTGCCTATGTCTACCAGCTTCCATTTGGCCGTGGGCAACGCTTTGGAGGCAGTTGGAGTCGTCTTGAAGACTATATTCTGGGCGGCTGGAAGACTTCAGGCTATTGGCGGTTTGACGACGGTCAGCCGCTTGAAATCACCTCGCAAAGCTCGACGCCGCTGCCGACCTACGGGACTCAACATCCCGACTTGCTGGCGCCCCTCAAAACGGCCAACTGCAGTGAAACGTGCGAGGTCGGCCAATTCTTTGCGAATCCGCAGGTTGCCGTCGAGCCGGCGGAGCACACTTTGGGCACCGCGGCGCGGGTGATTCCCGTCTATGCTCAAGGCACCCAGGATGCCGACCTTACCCTCTTTAAGGATATCCCTATCAAACCACTCGGAGAGGCAGGAAAACTGGAGTTGCGCCTGGATACGTTTAACGCCTTTAATCACGTCCAATTCGCGCCTCCCAATACGACGGTCGGGTCAGGCTCGTTTGGGCTCGTCACCGGCCAGTATAACGATCCGCGCGAACTGCAAGTGTCGGCCAAGGTATATTGGTAGGCAGGCCAAGGAGCGCGGCTGCCTGCCGGCCGGCAGGTCCACGCCGCGCTCTTGCCAAATGACGAACGTCTCTTCCTTGGCGTCTCCCGCGAGGTCAGGTGGAAAGCGGCGGGCACCGTCAGGCAGGGTGCGGCACTGAATCCCGGAATTTTCAATCTTCGGGAGGGGGGAGAGACTTCGTGTAGCTCCAACGGGTCCGGGCAGTTTCGGAATGACAGGATTGAAGTTAGTCGAACGTTCCGGGCATTGGGCGGGCCGGGGCCGGGCGTTCTCCAGAGGTTGGATAGCGGCCAACCCCATTGTTCTGCTTCTCATCTGCTGCGCCTGCCTTCGAGCGCAGGTATCCGCGCTTGTCTATGAGCGGGTAGACCGTGCACTCCAGAGAGGGGAATACTCGAGAGCCGAATCGGCGCTCCGCACCGCTCTCGCTCGATATCCCCGCGACCCTCATGCATTGGAAATGCTAGGGGTGGTGCTCGATGCCGAAAAGAAATACGCTGAAGCCGGCGCCTACTACAACAAAGCCCTCGAGATTGATCCGCATTCAGTTTCAATTCTCAACAATCTTGCCAATCACGATCTCACCGTAGGAAGAACCGTCGAGGCACGCTCTCTTTTTCTTCGGGTGCTGGCCCGCAACCCGCATCAACTCAATGCGCGCCTTCAGCTTGCGCGGATCAGCATTGCCGCTCACGATGGCCCGGGGGCGCTCGGATACCTCAGCGGTTTACCTCCCGCTGTCAGCAAAAATCCGGGGATAGAAATACTTCGCGCCGAAGCGCTCCACTGGTCACGCCGCCCAAAACGAGCTGAAGCTTTGCTGTCAGCGGTTGTTCATTCCTCCCCACATGACCCCAGGATCGCTTTCTCCGCCGGAATGACGGAAGTGGGATGGAGAGATTATGCCCAGGCCGAGAATTGGCTCAAGCTTGCCCTTCGTGATGATCCGAGCAACTACGACATTCTGTACAACCTGGGTTTGGCGGCTGTGAAGGCCGGAGACGCTACCAGCGCGGAGCAGGCACTCAATGCAGCGCTGGCGCGGCGTCCCGATGACGCTGACGTCTTGTATAGTCTGGCCTGGATCGAGCAAAAGGACGGCGAATTCACCCAGGCGGCCGCGCGCCTGGTCAAGGCGCACCGGCTTGCTCCAAGTCGACCGGGTATCCTCTTGCTGCTGGGTCAGGTGTCGGAGAAGTTGGGGTTTTACGGCGATGCGGTCGATGCTTTGCGTCAATACCTGCAGTTGAGGCCGAAAGATGCTGTCATTCGCCGCGAGTACGGATACGCGCTGGCTCACACTGCTGAGTTTCGCGAGGGCGTCGAAATCCTGCGCCAATACGTTGCGCAAAATCCTCGCGATGCGGTCGGATATTATGAGCTGGGAGTTGGGGAGTCCGTCCTGCAGCCCGCCCAATCGATTCGAGACCTAAGACATACAGTGGAACTAGACCCAAGCTTGACTGAAGCTCAAACAGGCTTGGGCGCAATGCTTTATCGAGCCGGCCGTACACGCGAGGCGGCACAAATCTTCGAATCCGTCCTGGAAAAGCATCCCCAAAACAGTCGAGCCCTGGCCGAGCTCGGAGAAATCGAACTGCAGCTCAACGAGCCGGCGAAGGCGGTGGGCTATCTCAGCCAGGCCGCCGCAATGGCTCCTGATAATCGAAGCACGCTGCTTCGTTACGCTCAAGCTCTTGGCCGTACGGGCCAGCATGAAAGGGCGCTCGTGGTGGTTCGGCGACTCAAACGATTGCCCGCCCTAACAAGGCGTCCCTATTCCGGCCTCATCACTTATCTTAGCCTCGCACCGGGACAGCAGGAGGCTCAGTATCTCAAAAATCTACGAGCAAAATTGATAGCTAACCCGACAGACATCACCCTGCAGATCTGGTTGGCCAAGGCCCTGCTACGGGAGGGAAAGCTCGCTGAAAGCTCCGCCGAATTCGACAGAATCCTGACGGCGCATCCGGCTGTAGCCGACCTGGAAGCTTGTGCTGAAACTCTTCTAGCGGCTGGCCAGTACAACGAGGCAATAAAATTCTTTTCCACAATCCCAAAGCCGGCGCTTCTTTCCAGTCCTGGAACTCTTGTTGATTTCGCCATCGCCGCATTTCATGCGAAAGGCCCCCAGCCTGCGCTGGCAAAGCTCGATATGACCCCCACGGCTTCCCGCCAAGGCGACTACTATCTTTTACGAGCTCAAATCCTCGATGCGATGGGCCAGGCTCAACAAGCGGCGGAGGACCTCACGTTGGGGCTCCGGGCCAATCCTTCCCGGCCCGATCTTTATTTTCAAGCAGCCCTGTTCCTGCTTAAGCACGGTCAAAAAACCGAGCTTCTGGCACTATTGCGCCAAGCCACCCGGAAGTTTCCCCATTCCCAGCAATTGTTGCTGACCCAAGCCATCGTTTACGGCTTGATCCGGAGATATGCCCAGGCCGTAGCCAGTCTGAATCAGATTGAAGCTGAATGGCCTGAATGGAATGAAGCGTATTTCATTCATGGAGTCATCGAAGTTGGGCGGGTTCAGATGAGCAAAGCGAAGGAATTGCTTGAAACCGCCATTAGCCTGGGAAACCGGCAACCACTGGCCTATTACAATCTTGCATTGGCGGACATGGAAGCTTATCCAGTCAGCGTGCCGGAAGCGCAAAAGGCCGTCCAAGCGGCTTTGAAGCTCGATCCGAACGACCCGTATATCCAATCGCTGGCGGGCAAGATTGCCTTCGAAGAAAAGAAGTACGACGAAGCCCTTGAACATTTGAAAGCTGCCCTGGTTCTTTGGCCGGACATGATCGAAGCCCGTCAAACCCTGAGCCGAACTTATCGGGCGTTGGGGCAAGATCAAAAAGCGGCTGCGCAGCTTAAAGAAGTCGCGCGCATCATGCAAAAAGTGCAAGCACCTGGCCAGGCCCCTCCCATGGACCTGGAGCGGCTGCTTTTTTCGGTGCCGGGTCCCAAGGCAGGAAGTTCGCTATAGATGCCGGCAATGACGCCAATGATTGTGAAGGAGTAACTTCAAGTTGAATAGCAGAGCGGCGATCGGAGGATCGCTGGCGCAGTTCTTTAACAAGCATGTCGGGCAGGTGGGGTAAATCTTGGTTTCTCTCTTTTTCTCTTCGCCTTAGCGGCTCGGATTTCCGTCACTCGCGCCAGATGCGCCTTCGACGCGGGAAACCGGCGGCAGTGCCGACACCAGCGGAAGCATGTCACTTTGCGACAAGGTGTGGTTGAATTCAGGGACCTCCTTTTGCATCACATTGTCATATTCCTTCGTCACTTGGGCCAGCTTGGGATCGAGCTGGTGAAGCACGGCGAGCGAAGCGTCAGTGGGAGGGTAGCCGGGGTCGCCGGCCACGTCGCCGGCGCCTCCGCCTATTTCGCCGTTCAGCCAAATCAGGTGGAGATAGAGCGCGTTTTTGGCGAGGTAGGATTTCTGGTCGCTGTTGGCGAGCGCGGGCGAAAGGAGCTGGTTTTCGACCGTTTGCATTTTTTTGTCCATGGCCTCGATGGCCTGCAGCGCTTTCGACTGGGCCGACGTCCGCGCGGATGCCGGCGCGCCGGCAGTTCCCATGCCCGGGACGCGGCCATACCCGCCACGGCCGCCGGAGCCTAGAGCGGGACGCGGTCCCGCGCCGAGCGACGCTTCCATGTCCTGCAACTGCTTGCGCATCCACTCGATATGGTTGACCATGCCGGACACATTGGAGATGTCACTCGAGACGTGCAAAAGCGTCTTGACGGTGGCCTCGATTTGCTGCGGCGTTCCCGGCGAACGCGGGCTGGGCCGAACAACGAGCGATTGGGTATACGTTTTGCCGCCCGCGGTAAGCTGCACGCGGTAAGTTCCCGGCGCGACCAGCGGCCCGACTTCCGCCTCCCGGATGCCCCAATGGGTGATGGGCCGCGAGGTGTGGCCGAGGAAGCGCAGCTCGTTCCAGACGTAAGGATTCGTTGCGGGAGTGGTGCGCAACTGGATGAGCTTGGGGCTCGGGTAGTGCATGTCCCAATAGACCCGGTTGATTCCCGGACGGGCGCTTGAGTGGAGCGTCGTGACGGTCTGCCCATTGGAATCGGAAATTGCGATCGTCACAGGGCTTGGCCGCATGCCGCGCTTGACGTAGAAATCGACGTAGGCGTGCGCGCCCTGAAAGAAGCGATAGGGCGCGCGCGAACGGAACAGATAGATGGGGTCCGGCGAAGCGTTCGCCTGGGCCATCTGCTCGAGCGGGGTGATATCTTCGAGCACGTAGATGCCGCGGCCGTAAGTGGAAACGACGAGATCGTGAAAATCCTTCTGCACCGTTTCCCAGGAGACGGGCGCGTGCGGCAATCCCTCATCCAGCGGTTTCCAATTGGCGCCACCATCAACGGAATAGTAGAGGTCGTTTTCTGTCCCGGTGAAAAGCAGGTTCTTGCTCCATGGGTCCTGGGCGACGGAACTGACGTCGCTAAGGTTGTTCACGGGGATGCCGTTCACGATCAGCGTCCAAGTGTTTCCGAAATCAGCGGTTTTGTAGATGTAGGGCTTGGTATCGCCCATCATGGAACGATTGACCGCCAGATAGGCCGTGCCGGCGTCGAAGAACGAAGGCTCGATTCTCCCGACCGTGCCCCAGGGTCCGAGACCAGGAATGTTCGCGGTGACGTTAGTCCAGTGTGCGCCACCGTTGCGCGTGATCCAGACTTGCCCGTCGTTCGTGCCGGCCCAGATCAAACCCCTTTGGACCGGCGAGGGGCCGATGGCAAAAACCACTTCGCCGTAGAATTGCCCCAGATTGTCCGGCCGGCGCATCGTGCCGTGGATCGGTATGCCGCCCGACGGACCTAAATACCTCGGGTTGTCTGTGGAAAGGTCCGGGCTGATTCTTTTCCAGCTCTGACCACCGTCGGTCGTTTCCAGGATGTCCTGGCAGCCGTAGTAAATGGTGTTGGGATCGAAGGGATCGATGGCCATCGGCGGCGTCCAATGGCAGCGGTACTTGACCGTGCCCGGCGCGGCATCGAGCGGATGATTGGGCCACGGGCTCACCGCGCGCGGATATCCGACCTTGGTGTCGAGCCGGGTGATTTCGTCACCGTAGCAGGTGCTCCAGATAATATCTGGATTGGATGGATCGGCGTAAGTAAACCCGGATTCACATCCGCCGAGATTGTCCTGCCAGCCGCCGTTGCTCGAGAAGAAGCTCACGCCGGGCGTTGAGAAGGGATAAGCGGGACCCCGCTCGGATTCATCGTCCTGCATATTCGAGTAAACCCAGTAAGGGACCTGGGTATCAGTCGAGACGTGGTACATCTGACCGATGGGCAGGCTTGCGTGGATCCAGGTGCGACCGGCCGTCGCGGTGATTTCCGCTCCGCCGTCGTCGCTGATCATGAAGCGATTGGCGTCGCCCGGGTCGAACCAGATGTCGTGATTGTCGCCGCCCCAGGGTTCTTCCTTGAAAGTGACGCCGCCATCGGTGGATTTGAAGAAGCTGTTGCACGCCACCAGGATTTCATCCTCATTCGAGGGCGAAACGGCCACGCGGACGAAATAGCCGGCGCGCTCGGTAAGCAGTCGACTGTAATTCACCACGCGCCAGCTTTGGCCGCCGTTATCCGAGCGCCAAAGCGCGCCCTGCTGTGCCGTCTGAATCAACGCGTAAACGCGATTGGGATCTGAGGGCGCGATCTCCACGTCGATTTTCCCCACCGGCGGATGAGGCAGGCCGTGGCCGCGAATTTCCGTCCATGTTTCGCCGCCGTCCCGCGAAACGTAGACTCCGCTCGACGGTCCGCCGCCGATCATGGCCCAGGGATGGATCTCCCAATTCCACATTCCGGCGAAAAGAACCTGGTCGTCCTTCACGTCCATGGTCAAGCCGGAGCAGCCGGTGCGGCCATTGACGAAAAGCACTTGCTTCCAACTCTTGCCGCCGTCCTCTGTGCGCCAAACGCCGCTCGCGGGATCTTCCGCGGAGCCGGAACCCATGGCGCAAACGAAGACGTTATTCGAGTCATGCGGATCAACCACAATGCGCGAGATCAGCCCCGTGCCGTCCAGGCCCATGTGCTTCCACGTGCGGCCAGCGTCGAAGGATTTGTAGACCCCGTCGCCCAGCGTCACGGCATCGCGAATCACCCATGACTCGCCCGTGCCCGCCCAAATGACCGAGTGATTGTTGGGATCGAGGGCCAGCGCGCCAATCGATTGCACGGGCTCCTTATCAAAGATCGGTTGCCAGCGGAATCCGCCGTCGGTGGATTTAAAGATCCCGCCCGAAGCCGCGCCGACGTAGTAAACGTTGGGGTCGCCGGGAACGCCCAGGACCGCGCTGGCGCGATTGCCGATGCGCGGCCCAACGAAGCGAAAGCTGAATCCTGGGCCGAATCCACCGGGGCCAAAGAACTGGCCGAAGGCTGCCGGCGCAAGGACGAGGCTGCAAACAAGAGCGAATGGAGCGAACCGTCTGAAGGCACAGCGCATGTGCATCATCCTTTCGTTTCCGCAGGGCCGCGCGCCTACAGACTAAGAGGGAGAGTGGCGCTGGCTATCTCTATCTGAGGACGCAGGATTATATGCACGTTTGCACACAATTTCAACCGCTTTGGGTTTTAGCTGAATTTGCCACAACGTTGTCCGCGCGCTGGCCTGCGGTTGACAGCATGACTGGGTTTACTTTGAAAGGGTCACGGTGTAGACGGCGGTCTGCGTCCCGTCTGGCGACTTCACTCGAATCTCTATCTTGGATGCGGCAAGCCGCACCGTGCGCGGCCTGCCCGCCGATGCGGGGAGGCCATTGATCGTCATCGTCGAGCGGCTTGATGTAGGGTCAGCCGTGACTTCCACGGTGGCAGGTCCGGGCGGAACATCGGCCCTGTAGGTCTTGATTTCAGGCGTAAACTCCGGCGTCAGCTTGAACCCTCTTAGGACAATTCGCGTCAATCCGTCCATCTTATTTACCCGGGCGGGAAGATAGCGACTGCGATTGATATTGATCGCTACCCAATTTGGATCGTGCAGGCGGTCACCGACAATAATTTGCTCGAGCCCCGGGGGCCGGAACGACGGCACGAGGGCGGCATCCCCTTTATCCATGAGGGTCTGAAGCGCACGCTCAAGGTTATCCAGATAGGTTTCACCCTTAAGTGGATGGTCGTTATGCCCAGTCAAAACGTATCGCACTCTGCCGCCAAGTTGCGCGCGGAGGTTCTTAATCATGGCCAGATACACGTCAAGCGACGATGGATCAAATTGCAGCCAGGCTGCGTCAGGGATAGTCGGCGAGTTGCTGCCGAAGGCATCGCCGGAGAAAAGGTTTCCGGTCTTCGGATCGAAAATGACCATCGAGCCGGGCGTGTGTCCGGGCGCGGCATCGATCACGAGGGAACGGCCGCCGATGTCGATGCGATCGCCATTGTGGAGCGCAACCACGTTCCTGGCAATAATGCTGTCGGGCACGCCGGCGTTTCTGAGCACCCGCACAAGCCCGTTAAGGTCCGGCTCACCGATGTATTCCTTGCTATCGCGTATGAATTGATCTGCCTGGCCAATGTGGTCGAAATGATTGTGGGTGAAAATCGCTATCAGGGGCAGCCCGCCGGTGAACTGCGAGACGTAATTCTTCAGGGGCCCGCGCCCCATGCCTGAGTCGATGAGGACGCATTTCTTCGTACCTTTAATCAGAAACATCTTGTCGTTATACGCATCGCGGATCATACGCACGCCTGGCAGGACTTCTTCCGAGGTGTACGTGGTGAGATCGCGCCGGTCGATGGTGTACTCGAAATCGGCGACGTCGCTATTGGTATGCCCTTGCTCGATGGCGACAGCGCGGATAGTGTAGCCGGCCCTGACACCGTGGTTGCCCTCGAAGAATCCGTCGATAAAGAGAAGCCGCGAAGAATCAAATAGCGGGCTCGCGCCCGTGGGCACGCTGCCATCCAGAGTGTAATGGATCGCCGCGCCGGGATCGGCGTCAAGTAAGGTGACAGACTCGGTGGTAGGGAACGTTCCTGACGCGGGAAACGCGGTGGGCGCAGGCAGTTTGGGGCCATGCCCTTGTGGCGATGGCCCAAACTGCGAGAAGAGTGCGGGCGAGACGCCCATGACGATGATTGCAATCGCCGCGATGAGCCGGCCTATGGATGCGCTTCGAAAACAAACGGATGCTGTTCCAGCCGGCTGTCGCCTGGAGGTCTTACGGTTGCTTGTTAGCCCGGCAATTGTGCGCATGAATGCCTCCCTGGGCCGTTGATTATACACAAGTTCGACATCACACGAATAGGACGACAGTTTGTTTTGAATTGTGCGGCTAAACAGCTCGCGCTGCGGGCGGACGCCGCCGATGACCTATCCTGCAGCCAGGCCGCGGTCTATCGCCAGGGTTTGACCTATCATCATCCGGGACGCTTGCGCCTGGCACCTTAATCGACCAGCAACCCCACGCGCGTCAATTCCGCCCGGAGCGCACGGGAATCTGTAAACACTATGCCGCGCATACCAAGCTTCACGGCTGCTTCGACGTTTTCGCTGCGGTCGTCAATGTAAATAGCGCGATTCGGCTGGATTTGAAAAGTATGGAGGAAAACCTCAAAAATACGCCGGTCTGGCTTCAACAGCTTCACTTCTCCAGAAAGCAGCACTCCGTTAAACCAGCTCAAGCATTCGAATCGATTGACCGCAATAGGGAAGGTCTCTGCCGACCAGTTGCTAAGGGCGAAGGTCGGCACACCCCGCGACCGCAATTCTCTGAGGATGTCAACTGTGCCCGGAATCTCTCCGCCGAACATCTCATCGTATCGCTGGAACCAAGCATCAATTAACTCCGCTTTGCCGGGATGAAGCAGCTTAAGGGAGTTGCAACCTTCAGCGAACGATCGCCCGGCGTCTTGCTGGTCGTTCCACGACGGCGTGCAGACGGTAGCGAGGAAGTCTTCCATCGCCGTTTCGTTGCCATCGAACAGCTTGCGGTACAGGTAACGTGGATTCCAATCGATGACGACCCCGCCTAGATCGAAAATTGCCACATAATGATGTGCCATCGTAAGTCCATTCTAGCTCGCCGGTTTCCGGAGTTGCTATCGAAGACGGCATTTGTTGCTGTCCGTCGTTGTTCCTCTTTCTGAATCACCGGCTAACTGGAGTTTTGCCGGAAGCCGGTGAGGTTGACAAGATCTGTCATCTTTTTCGCACGTTCTGTCACCCATGGGAACGCTCGAAGCTGAGGCACGCCAGGCGGTTTTTGGCGGCCTGAGCGAAGGAGAGACGTTGGCTCGGGAATTGCGTCTAATCGAAAGCGAGGTGGCTCAAGCTATGACTCCCCTGACCGAAAGTTTGAGGAAGAACCTGTTGGCCGAGCTTTGGCAAGACGCGCGTTACGGCCTTCGCGTGCTCGCGAAGTCGCCGGGATTCGCTTTGATCGCCCTCCTCACATTGTCGCTCGGCATCGGCGCGAACGCCGCTATTTTTCAACTGATCGACGCGGTGCGGCTGCGCACGTTGCCTGTAAGAAGTCCGAGCACGCTCGCCATCATCCACCTGAACACAAATCACTGGGGCAGCGGCAATTTCAACGGCCCCTACGCCAATTTCACCTATCCGCTGTGGAAGCAAGTTGAACAGCGGCAGGAAGCTTTTTCGTCCATTGCGGCATGGGGACGGGACCAAGCCAATCTCGCGAACGGCGGCGAAGTCGAAAACGCGCAAGTGCTTTGGGTGACGGGCCAGTTTTTCCGCGTGCTCGGCACGCAGCCGGTTCTCGGCCGGCTGATCTCTCCCGCGGACAACCGCACGGGCTGCGGGGGCGGCGTCGATCTCAGTTATGCATTCTGGCAGCGGCGGTATGGCGGGTCAGCTTTCGTCATCGGCAGGACCCTCACGCTCGACGGCCATCCATTTCCGATTCTGGGTGTCACGCCTCCGAGTTTTTATGGCGTTTCCGTCGGCGACAGTTTTGACGTAGCGCTGACCGTCTGCGCGGAGCCAATCCTGAGTGGCAAATTCAGCCGCATTACGGGTGACCGTCCGCGCGAAAGCTGGTGGCTTTCGGTGATGGGAAGGCTCAAGGGCGATTGGAATCTCAAACGCGCAGCCGCGCAGCTTGGCGTCATCACGCCTGCCGCGCTACGCGAAACCATTCCGCCGCAATACGACGCGGACGGCGTGAAGCACTACCTGGGCTACAAAATCGAAGCGCGCCCGGCAGCCAACGGATTTTCGGAAATGCGCCACGATTCCTCGACGTCGCTGTTTCTGCTTCTCGGTCTTTCCGGCCTGGTTCTGCTGATCGCCTGCGCCAATCTTGCGAACCTGATGCTTGCCCGCGCCAGCACTCGCGAACGCGAAGTGGCGGTGCGCCTTGCTCTGGGCGCTTCGCATGGGCGCATGATCCGCCAATTGCTTTCCGAAAGCGCGCTGTTGGCCATTTCCGGTGCGATTCTCGGAGGATTTCTGGGGTCTGGTCTAAGTCACTTCCTGATTGCGTTCACCAGCACTCCGGATAATCCCGTTTTCCTGGAGATGCCTACAGACTGGCGGGTGCTCGGCTTTGCCGCTGGCCTGGCGATTCTCACCACGGTTCTTTTTGGGCTCGCGCCAGCACTCCGCTCCGGAAGGGTGCCGCCGGGATCAGTTCTCAAAACCGGTGGACGCGGGATGAGTGCGGGCCGTGAGCGGTTTCGTTTGCAACGTATTCTCGTAGAGGCGCAAGTGGCGCTTTCCGTGGTGCTGCTTGCCGGGGCGCTGCTCTTCGCGCGCAGCTTGCAGAATCTGATGGCACGCAATCTGGGCTTCCAGCAAAACGGCGTGCTCGTCGCCAACGTGGATTTTACCCGCGTGAAGGTTCCCGATGCGCAGAACGCGCCGTTCGTCCGCAATCTGGTCGATCATATACGAGCAGTCCCCGGCGTCGCCGCCGCGGGAGCTTCCACCCGTTCGCCCATGAACGGCAGCACCAGCAACGATTGGATTCTCGACAAAGACGGGAATCACCACTCGGGGATGGTGGCTTGGGAGGACTACGCCAGCCCAGGCTATTTCGCAACGCTCGAAATCCCCATCATCGCCGGGCGCGACTTCAATGAGGATGATACTTCCACTTCGCCGAAAGTGGCCATTGTGAATCAGACGTTTGCCAAAAAGTTTCTGCAACGCGCTGCCAGCCCCCTCGGCCAGGTGTTCCGCGTGTGGAATTATCCCGGCAAGCCTCCGCGCTATTACCAAGTGGTCGGCGTGGTGAGAGACTCCGTCTATAACGATATGCACGAGCCCATGATTCCGGTGATGTACTTTCCGCGCGCGCAGGTGGAAGCGGGTTCTATGTATCCCGGCGCCACATTTCTTATCCGTTCCCGCGGCGGGATGACTGGCTTGCCCAATTCCATCAAGAACGCTATCCTCGGCGTCAATCCGCAGATTGACATTGAGTTCAAACTGCTCCGCACGCAGATTCGTGAAACCCTCACGCAGGACGAGCTGATGGCAACGCTCTGCGGATTCTTTGGCGCGCTCGCGGTGCTGCTCGCGGCGATCGGGCTTTACGGAGTGATTTCCTACACCGTTGCGCAACGCACCAACGAAATCGGAATTCGCATGGCGCTGGGCGCGCAGCGTTCGGGCATCATTCGGCTTATTCTGGGGGAAGTCGCGCTCCTGGTCGGCATTGGCATCGCCGCCGGTGCGGGACTGACGCTGGCGGGCGGCAGGGCGACCGGCTCACTCCTCTTCGGGCTCAAAGCGGACGACCCGCTCACGCTCGCCTTGACTGTGGTCCTCCTGGCTGCTATCGGCCTCATCGCCAGCTTCGTGCCGGCCCGCCGCGCCTCTCGCCTCGATCCCATGGTCGCGCTGCGCTACGAGTAAATCGCCTTGCGGCGGATCGTTAGCCGAAGCAGAATAAGTGGATGAGGAACGCTGCTGTTCGAGCCGCCATCGAGGCGGCCTTTATTATTTTTCTCTTCTACTCCAACCTTCTGATGGGAGAGTTCGTCCACTCGGGTCACGCTGTGGGAAAGGGGCTCGGCTGGGCTCTCCACGACGTTTTTACGGCAGCAAATTTCTCGATAGCACTCGTTGCGGCGTTCGTCGGCTACGTCTTCTTCGAATTTCTCCGAAGCCGAACAATAGAGGAATTAAAACCGAGGCGCGAAAAGCCGGGAAAAGAATAGGCCACCGCTGATTCGGCTCACCGAGTATCTCTATCTAATAATGTCCTTCGCGGACGGCAAGGACGACCAACCCAATTACGACCAATATGACTGAACTTATGGTCAACGAGCGCGTTAAGCGCTTGTCATGTGTCTCTCGTTCGACCAGGGGCAGGTTCACCAACGAGCTGCTGATCGAAGCGAAGACCGTTGCTACCCCGGCAACCTGGGGCGAGAGCTTGCCGTGCAGAGCCATTGTAGCTGCCGCAGCGGTCATGCTTGCGCTGCTCGCTAAGCCACCGACGAGGCTTAGGCCAAGAAACCCATACTTACCGAGAAAACGGGCGCAAATCGTTCCGCCGATTTCCATAAGTAGAAATAAAAGACCGAATTGAATCACAAATCGTAGCGAAATAGGCGACTTCATATAAATGGGCTTG
This sequence comes from Terriglobia bacterium, assembly GCA_030041095.1. Taxonomy (GTDB): domain Bacteria; phylum Acidobacteriota; class Terriglobia; order UBA7540; family UBA7540; genus JASHON01. The sequence continues at coordinate 7,801 of JASHON010000025.1, read as the reverse complement.
ACAGGCTCTGCTCCTCGACCGCGCGTTTTCCACGCGCAGAGCACCGCCCCCGCCGTCATGGCAAGTAGGGGCCAAACTGCAATGGGAACAGCGGCGCGCGCAAAAATCGCCAGGATGACCAGGTTTCGCAGGAACATCGCTACGGAAGTGAGCATGACCAGAGCGGCAGCCATGCTGACGAGAACGCTCCCAAAAGAGCGCGATAATTCTGCCACGGTTGCCGTGCTGTTAACGAGCCCGCCCAGGACCGCAGTGTAGTAAAGCCCTCGCCGGCTGAAAAGCCGCAGCAATACGTAATTGGCGAATTCCAGCGCAGCAATAATGATCACGATGACCCAGGATTGGCGTGGATTGAACAAGTGCCAGCCGTCTATGAAACGATTAGGCAGTAAGGGATAAATCACGAAGCCGAGCAAAGCGAGCAGGACCGCCCCGCGGATTTCCTCTGGCTTCAGATCTCCCGCAAATCGGGTAAGCTCGCTTTTCCATGCGAGCAACATGGTCATGACGATCGCCGAAGCCACCGGCGTGAAAAGATGCCCTAGCCCGGCCAGCACGCCGAGTACATACGTCACCAGCAGAGCCACCGATGTGGTCATCTCCAGCGACCGATCCACCAGGAGACTTCGCGTGTTGATAAAGACAACGAGAAGAAATACCCCCGCCGTGCAGATCAAGGCTAACTGAAGCGATATCAGGGCAGCCAACGTGCCGAACATCGCTGTGATCGTGAACGTGCGGACCCCTAAGTCCTTGTGAGACCACTGCCGCTCCAGGCCAACGAGTAGCCCGATGCCTATCGCGACTGCCAGCTTCGTTGCGACCTCTACCGGTGGGAAGGTCATCGGTCGGGACCCCTGTAAAATCAATTCACTCTGGCGCGCCTCTCCGAGCGAGTCTGAAACTAAACACCTCGGAGGAAGCCTCCGCCTTGATTAGAGTATTCGACGGGTGTGACCTGCTGCCGGGCGCGCCTGCGGGCCATCGTGTCTCCTAACTCTTTCGGACACACAATAGCGCAGCCGAGGCCCTGTGTGAACTAAAAGTTTTAGGATAGAGCGGACCGCGGACAACGGTGTCTTCGTCGTGGCGAAGGGTGAAGGTATAATGTGGAGACTGTCGATCAGCAAGTGGAGGAACGGGAGAACAGGATTGTGCAGAGGGCGGGGCCTGGGCCAGGCCGGCTCCCTGGAGTCAATCCGCGCACGCAAAATGCGTGCAGATCCGGCGTTCCGAGGGAGGAGAGCGATGTATCGGCTAACCTGCTTTCTATTAATGGCGGCCGTTGCTCAGGTGATGGCTGCGCCCGCGCAGGGAGATACGGCCGTTTTCCGGAGCTCGTTTGAGAAGGGCGTACAAACCTGGACCGTGGTCAAAGGCTATGCCGCCGTTGATTCCCACGCGCTGCACGACGGCCGCCGTTCGCTTCGCGTGCAACGCGGCGCCGGCGCCGAGGACGCCTGTGTGCGGCTGGCGCCGGTCAATCTCACCATCGGTAAGCGATATGAGCTGACCGGCTGGGTACGCACAGAGAACCTTGCAGTGCGAGACCTCAATCGCTCGCCCATCGCCTCCGGGGCCACGCTTTCCATGACGTCGATGCCCTTCGATGTGCACTCGGCATCGCTCGGCGGGACTCAGCCTTGGACGCGGCTGAGTCTCAAGTTCATCGCCAGCAGCGCGCATGACCGGGTGGCGCTCACGGTGGGCAACGGAGGCTCGTTCAGGGGGACGGCTTGGTTCGCGGGTGTGCGCCTGGAAGAAGCCTCATCCAATGACGAGTGGCCCGCGCGCGACGCGGTGCAGACCTTCGGCCCTGCGTATCGCTATCCTGCCGCCGGCTGGATCTATCTTCACATTGAAGGCCGGCCCTACGAGCGCGGCTATCAGCACGGTCATCTGATGGCGCGCGAGATTCCCGAGTACCTGGCGCGCTGCGCTGCGACGTTGGGCTCCCAAGATCACTGGAGCGACTATCGCACCATCGCCAGCGCGCTTTTCCTGCGCGGCTTCAACCGTGAAATGCTGGAGGAGATGCGCGGCATCGCGGACGGCGCTTCAGATGCGGGCGCGCGCTGGCTGGGCCGACGGATCGACCTGCTGGATATCGTCGTGGAGAACACCACGGTTGAGATGGGCGAATTGGCCTCAGCCGTCTCGACCACCCCTACCGGCCTCGAAGGTTTGAAGTTTGACGCTCCGCCCTATTCCGGCCTCAAGCGGGATCCGGTGATCGACCACTGCAGCGCGTTTGCGGCTACCGGCCCCGCCACTCGCGACGGGAAAATGGTGATCGGCCACGTCACGTGGTGGCCCTTGACCCTCGCCGAGCAAACCAACGTGTTGCTTGACATCAAGCCGTCTTCCGGTCATCGGATGATCATCCAAAGCTATCCAGGCGGTATTGAAAGCGGCACGGACTGGTACCAGAACGATGCCGGAATCGTGCTGACCGAAACTACGATCAATCAGACGCCCTTCAATCCACAAGGCACACCCGTAGCCTTCCGCGCGCGCATGGCCATCCAATATAGCGACAGCATCGACGACGTGGTTCGTTACCTCAGCACTCGCAACAACGGCCTCTACACCAACGAATGGATCATAGGCGACGCCAAAACAAATGAGATTGCCATCTACGACCTCGGCACAGACCATACCAGGCTCTGGCGCAGCTCGAAGAACCAGTGGTTCGGCAACACGCCTGGCTTCTATTGGGGTGATAACAACGCGAAAGACCTCAGCGTCCGCCTTGAAGACTATCCGGATCCGCACGGCGAGCCGGATTACATCCCCTACGTTCCGGGCCCTCGTGATATGGCGTGGCAGGAGCTTTACCGGAAGTATCGCGGCAAGATTGACGCGCAGTTCGGCTTCCTGGCTTTTCGCACGGCGCCGCTGGTGGCATCCAGCACGATGGACGCGAAAGTCGTGACCTCTGACATGGCATCGCACCTGATGGTGTGGGCGGAGATCGGAAGGCCGAATCAGACGGCATGGGCGCCCAACAGGAAATGGGATTTTGCGGGCGATGAGGGTCTCTATCCTTCCGGCTATCACCTTTTCGACGCGAAGCCTTCCTCAACATTGAGAGCCGATATCCGGGAAAACGAAAAGGGCCGCCTGATGGCGTTGCTCGATCCGCCAAAGCCTGCGCCACCTGCCGCCCGTCCGCCTTCTTACAAGGGGCGTCTCTGGAACGGGTGGATTCTGCCGGCCTCGGACGCCGATATCTGGTTCGTGGCCGGCTCGGCAAAATACCGACGCGTGCTCGCGTCAAGCGACGTGGCCGACGCCATGGAGGCGCAGCGCACCATCTGGCGCGGGCTCGAACTCAGTCCCGATAATCCTTTGAACCACTTTCGCCGGGAGCAGACGGAGGGCGTGCTGTTTCTGGATTCGTTGCGCCTCAAGGTGGGCGACGGCGCGTTTTTGGAGCTGATGCGCGACTATTTTGCAGCCAACACCACCAAGACGGTGACGGCGAAGTCCTTCCTCGAGAGGGCGGGCGCCAGCACGGCAAACGTCGATCCCGGTGCGATCGATCCGCCCGACGGCCCCGCGTATCTTGCGAACGATATTTGGCGGCGGCTGCCTTCGGCTTTGATTGTTTACGGTACCTTGCGGGATGCCGGCGCGAACCGGTACGCAGCCGAGCAGTTGCAGAGCCGCTTTCTCCATAGCTATCAGAGCCAAGTTCCGGTCTACAAGGATTTCGAAGTTTCAGATCAATTGCTGCGGCATCGCGACGTCGTGTTCGTGGGCCGGCCCGAAGCGAACTCAGCGCTGGCGTTGTGGGCAGCAAAGCTCCACCTCGAATATGCCGGGGCGTCGTTTGAGATTGCCGGCAAGGCCGATGGCTCGGAACGCGACGGGCTGATCCTGGCGGCCAAAAACCCGCTTGACCCGGCCCACATGGTGTTGGTGATTGCGGGTAACGATGCCTTGAGCACTGTGAAAGCCGGGCACGCGGAATTTCCGGCCGACCAGTTCATGATCCTTCGGGATGGCGGTAAGCCAACCAAGGGCTTTGTGGCCAACTAGCCTGAGCGGATGGAGAGAAATCATCACGTGGGAGCCAACGGGGGAGGGCCCGGCAAGCAGACGTCTTCAGCGTCTCGATAGCCTCCTGGCTGCCAGTTTCATTTCATCTCTCTTCAATTTTGCGATTCACTTCAAAGCATGCAATCGGGAGGCGAGTTGTTGAAGCTCGCGACGCACTGCATCATGCATGGCGGGCGTGGGCGCAGCATCGGCTCCTTCAATGTCAGCCGCTAAGCTACTCAACGTGCCGTTGAGGTCTGCAAATCGCCCGGCGGCGCTGTTGCCATTCTGTTTCGCTGCCTTGTAGGCCGCGTAACTTTCGCGCATGCCGGCCATGAGTTTCAGCTCGAGAGACAATTGGGCGGCGAAAGCATTCGCAGGCGTCGTCTCACGCGGGTCACGCAGCACCGTCAAGGGTTGGGCATAGATCTCACCGGCCACGGTTAGCTTCACAACATAATTGCCAGGTACGACAAGCGGTCCCTCCGGACCAGCCGGAGTCTCGTGCGGGATTGCGGACATGGGGTAGGAGTGTCCCACCGATGGCGGCGGCGCATAGCGGAGATCCCAGATGAAGCGGTTCATTCCCACGTGGATCGGCAAGGGTTGCGGATTTGCCATCCAGTAGTCTGCAATGGTCGGCCACTTAACCGGCCTTCTGACACTGCCTGGAATGGGAGCGCTGCTGAACCGGCGCACCAAATTCCCGTTTGCGTCATAAATCGCCAGTTCGATTGGCTGGAGCGGCGCCGCATGCAATGTGTAGTCCAGAATCGCGCCGGAAGGCGGGTTCGTTCCGGCGGGGATTTCAGGCGGAATGGGCGTATCTGAGTTGACGTCTCTGCGCACTCGAACCGCTGCCGCCGGACGGAAAAGGTAAGCGGGGGCGACGGCGATCTGGGTGTTGAGCTGGCGCAGCGGGCTCAGGTCATCCAAAATCCAGAACGCCCGCCCAAACGTCGCCGCCACCAGGTCGCCGTCCCGGACCGCCAAATCGCGCACAGAAGCAGTGGGCAGATTGAGTTGCAGCGACTGCCACTCCTCGCCGTTGTCGAAAGACACAAAGACGCCATTTTCCGTACCGGCGTAAAGCAGCCCCTGCCGCTTCGTGTCTGCTCGCACCACGCGAACGAAGCTGCCGTTCGGAATGCCGGTGGTGATCGCCATCCAAGTGCGCCCGTAGTCGTCGGTGCGATAAATGTAAGGATGAAAGTCACCCCACACGTGCCGGTCCATCACCACATAAGCCTCCGCAGGGTTGAAGGGCGAGGCTTCAATCATGCTGACGGTATCCAGCGGCTTCAATGCCGCGATTGCCGCTCGCTCCCAATTCTTTCCACCGTCGCGCGTAACTTGCACGAGACCGTCGTCGGTGCCCACCCAAATCAGGCCCACATTCAGCGGTGAGGGACCAATCGCCGAGATCGCCGCCCAATCGCGGCTGGTCTTGCCGAATGGAAGACGGCGCACCGGTAGATGAGCTCGAACTGTAAGGTCGGGGCTGATGCGCTGCCAATGGCGGCCGGCGTCAGAGGTTTCAAGGACAGCTTGCGCGCCGTAATACAGGATGTTGCCGTTTCCGGGCGAAAAGACGAACGGTGGCTCGACCGCGCCCCACCATGGGCCGAACGCGTAGCGGTACGGTCCTCCGGCGCCAATGTAGGGCGTCACATCGAGGGTGAGCCAGGTGCGTCGATCCCTGCGGTGGATTGCCGGGCCATCATCGCTCGAGAAGATCCACTGCGGATGCGCCGGATCCGGTTCAACATAGCCGTATTCGTAGGCGCCCATCGAAGGCCGCCAGTCCAGGAAGCTGATTTCACCGAATACTCCACGGCTGCTTACTTCGACCGAGCCGCTGTCCTGTTGGGGGCCGTAAATATGGAAAGGAAACCGATGATCCGTTGCCACATGATACATCTGCCCGGTCGGCTGGTTGTACCATGAACTCCACGTCTTGCCGGCATCCAGGCTTACACTCGCTCCCTGGTCAGCGCCTAAGATCATTTCGCTGCTGAGACAGCCCTTTCCGGCGCCCATAGGCAAACACGGGCTCTTGGGATTTATCCAGAGGTTGTGGTAATCATCGCCGCCGGGCGCCCCTTTTAGAACCTCGAACGTCTTTCCGCCGTCCATCGAGCGATAAAATGAAGTTTGCACCACGTAAACTACGTCGCGATTCTGGGGATCCATCCAAACATTGTTGAAATACCCGGAGCGCCCGCCGGGAGCTAACCGCGGATCCTGGGTGATGCGGCGCCAACGTGCTCCGCCATCGTCGGAGCGAAACAGCCCGCCTTGAAGATGACCATTGGTGCCCTCAGCCCTCGCAATATTTGCGAAGACGCACCCGCCCTCAGCCGCCAATCCGATGCGTCCCATAGGCCAGGTAGGAAGCCCGTGGCCGGATAGGGCACGCCAGGTTCGTCCTCCGTCGGTGGACTTGTAGATGGCCCCGCCGGCTTGATCGCTATCCGGGGGCGCGGGCGGCAAAGCGGCCTGATGATGCCAAAGCGCCGCATACACCACACCGGGGTCAGCGGGATCGTACGTCAGTGAAATGGCACCCGTCGTATCATCCTTGTAAAGAGTCCGGGTCCACGTTCGGCCGCCGTCTGTGGTCAAATAAACCCCGCGATGAGGATCGGGCGCATAGGCATTCCCAAGCGCCGCCACCAGCGCCACATTGGGATGGTTCGGGTCCACCAGGATCGCCCCGATGTGCGCGGTATCGGAAAGGCCGATAGGGCGCCAGGTGCGGCCGCCGTCATCCGAGCGCCAGACTCCGTCTCCCAGGTTTGCAGCGCCCCAGGAGTCGCTGGCGATTCCAAAATCGCCGGTACCGACGTAAAGGATCCTGCTATTCGAGGGTGCGACTGCGAGCGCGCCGATGGAAGCGACGCGCGCCTGGTCGAAGATCGGACGCCAGACGACCCCGGCGTCCGTTGTTTTCCAAACTCCGCCTCCGGGACTCGCCATGTAGTAGACACCCGGCCGCCCGATCACTCCTCCCACCGCGGAAACGCGACCCCCGCGAAATGGACCTACCAACCGCCAGCGCATCCCGGAATACAAAGTGGAGTCGAACTGGCTCGCTTTGAGTGGAGCGATGGCAAGCACGGCCAGGACGAAAGCAATGATTAAGGTTTTACCAAAGTTGGTTTTGTTCTCGAACACGTTGTCTCCTGTCGTGTGCCAAGATCACTTGAAGTACCTCGGCGCGCCTTCGATGACTTCTGATAGTATGGGCTTGATGCAAAACGAGCTGTTTCCAGCCGAGTCTCAGAGAATCACAGTTGCAGAAACCAAGCGCCGCGTCCAGGGTGGTGTCTGCACGACCCATGTAACCGTGTCCGCCTACGTAGGGGACAACGCCGACGTATTCCCTAAAATCCTCGATCTTCATGTTCTAAAGGGCGCGGTGATCGCCGACGTTACCTATGGAAAGGGAGTGTTCTGGAAGAAAGTCAACGTCGATGACTACAAAATTTTAAGAAGCGATATCCGAGACGGCGTGGACTGCCGAGACCTGCCCTATTGGAAGCATTCCGTTGACTGCGTCGTCATAGACCCCCCATACATGGAGGGACTATATCGAAAATCGAATGGGCACTTAGCCGGCTCCGGTTCGCACCGAGCCTTCCGGGAGCATTACTCGAACGGCCAAGCCACTGAAACGGGTCCCAAATGGCACGCTGCCGTGCTGGATATGTACTTTAGAGCCGGTCGTGAAGCGTACCGCATCCTCAAGCCTGGA
>JASHON010000024.1 GCA_030041095.1 Terriglobia bacterium | reverse complement strand
GGCCTATTGGAGGCAGTCTCTCGACGGGCTGTCCCTGGTCACGCCAAAAGACGCCTATGGGATTTCGATCAACGAGCAGGACGCTCGGGATGTGGATTGGGATCACAGCCGTCGCCCTTGTTTTGCTTGTGGCAGGCTTGGCGAGGGCCGCTTCTCCGCTCAGTGCTGATGACGTCACGCTGTTGCTGATCGGAGGCACTCCATCTCAACGAATTATCTCTCTGGTCCAGCAGCGGGGAATTGACTTCAAGCTCAACCCCAGCCTCGCCAAAGAATTCCGCCAGGACGGGGCGAGCGACGCAGTCATGGACGCGTTGCTGCATGCCACTGAGCGAGCCAAACCACCAGCTCAACCCTCAACATCGTCCCCGCCCGCTTCGACGTCACAGCCTGAGCCGAATTTGGCCCCATCCGCGCCCGGGCCCATGCCGATCGCTCGCGCGGCTGCGCCAGGAAGCACTGAAGCCGCCGTTCCGATAACAACTTCCAGCGTTAATCCTGTTCCACACGCTCCAAGCGTGGCAGCTCCTGCGGATACGGCCAAGGCTTCCGCGGCGCCTCCGCCCAAACCCGCCGCCCCTCCAGGCGATGCGCCTTTGTCTGATCCACCCCCGTCCGAAATTTCAAGCATCATCCATGCCTTCGCCGCCAAAGAGGAAGAGTTCAAGGAAGCGCGGGACAATTACGCTTACCACCAGATCAATAAGGTTGAGACGCTCGACGCCAATGGCGACGTTGACGGCTCATGGGAGCAGGACTGGGATATTATGTTCAACGAAAACGGAGGCCGGATTTTGAAGGTGACCTACGCCCCCCCAGGCGACCTCAAAGACGTCCTCATGACGGAACAGGACATCAAGGCCTTCCAAGACATTCAGCCGTTTGTCCTGACCACTCAAGACTTGCCCGAGTACAACATTCGCTATCTCGGCCACGTCCATGTGGACTACCTCACGTGCTATGTGTTTTCTGTCCGCCCTAAAGAAATTAAAAAGCGCCAGCAATACTTCGATGGAGTGGTGTGGGTTGACGACCGTGATTTGCAGGTGGTGAAGGCGGAGGGAAGAAACGTTCCACAGACGAGAAACAACCGCTTTCCTCGTTTCACAACCTGGCGGCAGCAAATCGATGGGAAATATTGGTTTCCCACGTTTACCAAGGCGGATGACATGCTCTATTTTCCTGCCGGTCCGCCTGTCCACATCGTCGAGATCATCAAGTACACGGACTATAAGCAATTCAAGGCAAAGTCCAAGATTATTTCTTACACCCCGATCCCGCCCAATCCCCCGGCCACCAAGCCCAAACAGTAAAGGATTCCGCATTCACTGCCAATCGTGCATAATTCTGCTGGATGAGATTTGCTCCCTCAAATTGGCGGGTCGTGTTGGTGCGGCCGCGCAATCCGCTCAATATCGGCGCGGCGGCGAGAGCTATGGCAAATTTTGGATTCAACGATCTGGCCCTCGTTGAGCCTTACGCTGCAGCCCGGCAGGAAGCGCGTTCAGCCATCGGCGGCGAGCGAGTGATGCGCCGGGCGAAGGGTTTCCGCTCTCTCGCAGACGCGCTCGCTGGTATTCGCTGGGTTCTTGGCACGACGTCCGGCCAACGGCGGACCATTCACGGCCCCTTTCTGAGCCTGGACAGTATCTCCGAATGGATGGGCGCGATACCGGGCGGCGGAAAGTCCGCACTGCTCTTTGGCTCGGAAAAAACAGGGCTCTCCAACGAGCATTTGAGCTATTGTCACGCTCTGGTTCGGATTCCTACCACGCCGGAAGCTCCGTCGATGAACCTCGGACAAGCCGTCGCCGTCTGCTGCTTCGAATTGGCGCGCCTCGCGCAAAGTCTGCGCGCTTCAGAGGTTGCCGTTCACGTCTCAGGTTCGCAAGCTCCCGCAAGCGCCCAGTGCCTGGAGCATCTATTTGAGCGAGCGGTTCGGGTGCTTGACGACGTGGGCTTTCTGAAACCGAAAAGCCGCCAGGCGACGATCGTCAAACTTCGCCGTTTGCTCGTTGAGCGGAGTCTTTGCAATTACGACGCGAGAATCCTCGGAGGGCTGCTGGCGCAGATTGAATGGAAATTACGGCGTCATTGAAAAGCTTGGGATTTTATTCGAAGCCGATGCCGATAAGGAAACGCGTGACAAAGAAATCTGTCAGGATGACCACCACGGAGGCCACCACGACGGCTCGGGTTGTCGATCGGCCTACGCCTTCGGTGCCGCCTTCCGTATTCAAGCCGTAGTAGCACCCCACCAGGGAGATGATGACTGAAAACAAGACCGGTTTCACTAAACCTTGGGTGAGGTCTCTGAACGTAATCGATTGGTATGCCGTCATCCAGTATTCGGCTGCGGTCAATTTGGCGATGGTGGAACTGACCAGATATCCGCCGAGCATCCCAAAGAAATCCGCAAGCACTGTGAGCACCGGCTGCATGGCCAGCAGGGCATAAACGCGCGTGGTCACGAGCTTGCGAATGGGATCCGTGCCCAAGGCGCGCAGCGCGTCCACTTGCTCACTCACCAACATGGAGCCGATTTCCGAAGCAATGCCTGAGCTGTTCCGTCCGGCGACCACGAGCGCCGTAAGCACCGGCCCGAGCTCAAGAACCAGCGACTCCGCCACAACGAGCCCCAACTCGTTAACCGCGCCGAAGGTTTGAAGCGTTCGATAGGTCTGCAAGGCCAGAACTCCGCCCGTGAAGAAGCCTGTCAGCACCACAATCGGCACAGACCCCACGCCGATAACGTCCATTTGCGCGAGCGCGTCCGTAACGTATCGAGGCGAGCTGAAGGCGTACCCGAAGGCGCGAACGGCCAGGTCAGTGAATTCCTGGAGGGCCAGCACCCAGCGCTTGAGGTGATTCTGAATCAAGGATCTCCTGCGCCTGCGGAGGATGAAGGGGTGAGTTTCAAACCCCAATTTAGCGGGGCGGCTTTGCTCAAGTCAAGTTTGGGAGGCCAGATTTCGCAGCAAGGAGCCGGCGGAGTAACTCTTTGCGGATTCGACCGCGACGGAGAACAGGGAGCGAGGGTCTTCGTTGAAAGCCAGTGAGTATTCGCCGCGTGCGAACAGTTTTTGAAGGAAGGCTGAAAGATCCGGTTCGAGGGCATCGCGTGTTTCGGCCCGATTGGGCGCGAGCAGCCGGTCATTGACGGAAATCTCCACTTTTCGGCCATCGAAGCGAAGCTGGCCGCTAAGTCGCGGATCGCACTCGAACTCTCGGCAGGCGCCGAGCGCCGCGCGTGCAGCTTGCTGCAGCCGGTCCAGATTGCTGCCGCCGAGGGGCGCTTTCCGGTTGTAACGCACGCCCAACCGGTTCCCCGCGTTGTCGACGCTGTAATTGCCTTCGAGACCGATCAGCACCACACCGGGGCCGGCGCGAACGTGCCGGTAGTCGGCCACGTCCAGCAACAACTCGTCGCGTGATTGGGACTGAATCCAGTTATGAAACACCGGAATAAGCGGCTCAAGATCGACCGCGGAGGCGTGGTCGAGCAAAACCTTGACGTTGACGTGTTGAAATTCCATGCAAATAAACCTCGTAGCCCAGATTCACCGCTTTTCATCGCGCCGTCATTGCCGCAGTTCGAGTGGAATAGTTGTGCGACGCGTCGATGAAGAGCCGCGCTTCGTCAATCAGGTAGCGCGCGGAATCCACGGTATAGGACGCGCCGGCTTTCTGGTGCGCCGAAAACAGATATTGTGCGAATTTACCTCCGGCGTAAGGGTCGAAGAATTTCTGGCTGTCGTAGAACCGCGAGCGGAATTCGCGAACGATCTGGTCAGGATCGTCTGGCGCCTCGGGGCACTCAGTCACGACGAGCGCCTTCGCGGCGCTCAGCATCGATTGATAAGCCGTCTTCGCCGCCCCTTCCACTTCACCGTCTTCCCAGGCAATCTGCGCCTCGAAGAGTTGCCGCTCCGCCGCTGCGAGGTCAAAGTCAGTGCTGGAGATCACTTCTCCGGCGCATTCGCCTACGCCCATATCACCCAACGTGTAGTCGCGCGGGTCACCCCAATCTTTGAATGCCGCACGTCCCGCTTCATCTGCCGGCGGGCGCGCGAGGTCTTCGAGCAGCTTCTTGACTTCGGCTTTGCCGATCCTCCTGAAAAACTCCCTGAACGGCTCGCCATTCTTCCGATTTGCGGCGTAAAAGCCCGTCAGCCGCGTTACCACTTCAGGGATGTTCCTGGACGGCACCGCCGCAACCGCCAGGCCGTAATGGTCTGCATTGTTTGCCCATTCCCCGCCCAGAACCACCTGAAAGTGAGGAAGGGAATATCCCCCAATCTTTCGGCTGACGCCGTAAAAGCCGAGGTCTGCCACATGATGCTGGCCGCAACTGTTGAAGCAACCGCTGATCTTGATGTGCAGGTTTTTCACGGCCTCTTCCATTTGATAGCTTTTCTCGATAAGCTGCTTTCGCAGCTCGGCTGCGAGTCCCCGAGAGGAGGAAATCCCGAGCTTGCACGTATCCGTGCCAGGGCAGGCGACGACATCCACGATGGTGCCGGCGCCCGGCGCTCCTAAGCCCGCCGCCTCCAACGCTTCGTAAAGCTCAGGAAGATCATCCTCGCTCACCCAACGGATCACGAAATTCTGCTCCACCGTGGTTCGCACGGTCTCTTTCGTGAATCGCCGCACAACGTCCGCCAGGGAGCGCAATTGGCTCGCGGTGATGTCACCAAGAGGAAGTGTGACCGTTGCCACGGCGTATCCTTCCTGCCTTTGCTGGCGAACATTGGTCTCGAGCCAGCGCCGGAAAGCTTCCGAGCCGCTCCGGTCAAGTTTCCTGCCGGGTTTAAGCGGTTCTTCGTGGTAACTTTCGGCATCCGCCACGTATTCCTTCCAGCGGGGATCGAATTCCAACTGCTTTCGCTCTTCCAGCACCAATTCGCGGAACTTCTCAATTCCCAAATCGTGGATCAGAAATTTGATCCGGGCACGACTCCTGTTCTTCTTTTCACCGAGCCGCGCGTAGACGCGGGCGATCGCTTGCGATAACGGCAACACCTCCTCCGGCGGCACAAACGGTTCCAGCAGTTTGGCCTGGTAAGGAACAGCGCCGAGCCCGCCTCCCACGAACGTGGCGAAGCCGCGCGCTTCTTTCCCATCCTCCGTTCGCGTGACGGCAATCAGGCCCAGGTCGTGCATGTTGGCCAGCGCGCACGCGTGCTGGGAGCAGCCGCTGAATGCAGGCTTGAATTTTCTTCCGAAATTCTGAGTGTCCGGATGGCCGAGAAGAAACTTTGAGAGCGCCATGCAATAAGGGGTTACGTCGAAAACCTCATCCGGGCAAACGCCCGCGTACGGGCAGGTGGTGACGTTCCGTACGGAATTGCCGCACGCTTCCCGTGTGGTAATGTGGGCGGCCGCAAGGCGTCGCATCAGCGCCGGAGTGTCTTCAATGTGGACGTAATGAAGCTGAACGTCCTGGCGCGTGGTAATGTGAGCGATGCCGTCGGAGTATTCCTCGGCGAGCTCGGCGAGCGTCTCGAGCTGGCTGGCATTGAGTCCGCCGCCGGGAATCTTGATGCGCTGCATGCCCGGCGCGTCCCAGAGAGTGTTGGGGCCTTTGGTCAGATTTCGCCGTGGATAGGGCATCTCCTGCACTTTGGCGCCGTCGTGCCTTTGCCCGTTATCGTATCGCTGACCATAAACGCCGCGTCGCAATCGCTTTTCCGCAAAGACGCGCTCTTCGAGCTTGCCCAACTTCCTCAGATTGATTTCAGCCTCAAAGATATCTATTTCCCGCGCCAGCCCTTCCGGCATTTTGCCGGCAAGCTGTTCTTTCCAGAGTCCATTCGAAACTTTCATCGCCTTCCCATCCCTAAAAATAAAAAACCCACCATCTGCGCTCTTGCCGATGGTGGGTTTTGATTGATCCTAAGCTGTAAAGCCGCTTTCAGACACAACTTCCACACACCGGCGCCCGGTTACAACAACAACGCATTCGGCCGATGTGAGTGTCTGCAATCATTGCCTGAAACAACAGTTTATTCAATCCGCCACGCTCGTGTCAACGCACGAATTTCCTCTCTTACCAGTTTGACAACCGGCGCCGGGGCGATGAGGGCGAATTTGCGCCGGGAAAATTGCTGGAGAAGCCTATTCGTTACTTGATGGATTGCCGTACCGCAACGACATTCATGGGCGCTCGAAACTGCCTCCACAAATCGAGACACGGGCGCAACTGCTCCATCATCTCGCGGAAGCCTTCGAGCGTCAGTGATTGCGCGCCGTCGCTCATGGCGCGTTCCGGGCGCGGATGAACTTCCACGATCAAGCCGTCCGCGCCAATCGCGGCCGCTGCGCGCGAGAGCGGCGGGACGAGGCTTCGCTTCCCGGTGGCATGGCTGGGATCCACAATCACCGGAAGATGCGTGAGTTCATTCAGTAATGGCACGGCAGCGAGATCGCAGGTATTCCGCGTGGCCGTCTCGAACGTGCGAATGCCGCGTTCGCAGAGGATCACGTTCGCATTGCCGTGCGCGGTGATGTATTCCGCAGACATAAGCAGCTCCTTGATGGTCGAGCTCATGCCGCGCTTCAGCAGAACGGGCCGGCCGCAGCCGCCGAGCGCCTTGAGCAGGGCGAAATTCTGCATGTTGCGCGCGCCCACTTGCATGATGTCGGCATATTCCGCAACCAGTCCCACTTCGCCGTCGCTCATCACTTCCGTCACCACGGCCAATCCCGTCGCCTCCCGCGCCTTCGCCAACAGCTTCAGCCCCTCAACTCCCAAGCCCTGAAAGTCATAAGGCGAAGTGCGAGGCTTGTACGCTCCACCGCGCAGGATCTTCGCCCCGGCTGCCGCCACGCCTTCCGCCGTCTCCATAATCTGTTTTTCATTCTCCACCGAGCATGGCCCCGCCATGACGCAGAAATCGTCGCCGCCGATTTCAATTCCATTCAGCCGGATTCGTGTGTGATTGGGTTTGAACTCCTTGCTCACGAACTTGTAGGGCGCGGAAATGCGCACCGCGCTTTCCACGCCCGGCATCGCCTGGATCGATTCCAGACAAGCCGTCACGTCTCCGACTCCCACCACGCCAATAACCACTCGCTCCTCTCCAACAATCGAATGAACTTTGTAACCGAATTCCTTGATGCGCTCGCACACTTGATCGATTTCGTCAGCCGTAGCATGAAGGCGCATGGAAATAATCATCGTGGGTTCTCCCGCGTTAAAATAAAAAACCCACTCGCTTTGAGTGGGTCAGCCTTCCTGAAATCGCTTGTTGCTCGGCGGGCCGGCGCCACTCTACCCTGTTGGAGCGTAACCGCTCCAAGTGCAGGTGCTGCTAAACGAAATGGCCCACCGGGTCCGCATCGAACGCCTACTATAATTCATTTCCGCGCGGCAATGCAAGCGCATCTTGAGCATCTTCGGCCAGCGTCACCTCAAAGCCGCCGCGCCTATTGCATTCCCATAGGAAGTGTGAGACTATGGGTTTCCCATAGGAGGCTCCCACCCGATGGCCGGGAAGACGGATGTCTGGCAAGGAACCTTGGCCCTGATGATTTTGAAGACGCTCGAAACCATGGGGCCGTTGCATGGGTACGGCATCGCCCGCCGGATCGAGCAGACGAGCGGCAACTTGCTGGCCGTCAATTACGGAACGCTGTATCCGGCGCTCCTCAAGCTGGAGCAGGAGGGAGCGATCACGGCCTCATGGGGAGTCTCGGACAACCATCGCAAGGCTAAATTCTATCGGCTCACGCGAGCCGGGCGCCGGCTCGTTGAAAAAGAGGCGCGGGACTGGGAACAGGCCACGCAGATCCTGGCGCGATTTCTAACTCCAAAGGAACAGCTTTCTTGAAGCGCGGACTTGTAGTTTAAGTCCGCGGCTTTTCGTGTGATCGAGGATCAAGGCCGCAGAGTTCCCAAAACCGAGGAACTCTGCGCTACCACTGAGAGGAGCAACTTTCGTGAGACGTCTCCGAGCCTTCTGCGTGCGGCTGGCGGGAGTGTTCAGCAAACAACGGCGAGACCGCGACTTTGCGGAAGAACTCGAAAGCAACCTGCGCATGCACATTGACGACAATCTTCACGCGGGGATGGCGCCGGAAGAGGCTCGCCGCCAGGCGCTCATCAAGCTGGGCGGCATCGAGCAAGCGAAGGAACGCTACCGCGACGGGCTCGGCATTCCCGGCGTTGAATCCATAATACAGGACCTGCGATTCGGCCTGCGCCAACTCCGCCGGAATCCGGGCTTCGCGGCCGTCGTGGTCATCACGCTGGCGCTGGGAATCGGCGCGAATACGGCAATTTTCTCGGCAATCCAGGCCGTGATGCTCAGTGCGCTTCCGGTCAAAGACCCCCAGCAATTGGTTGTGCTGAAATGGAAATCGAAGAGGTGGCCCTCGCGCGTTTCGGAGACTGGGATAACGTCCAGCGAAGCGTTTTCTTACCAAAGCTTCGAGCTGTTTCGTGAGCAGAGGAGAGCATTTTCAAGCGTATTTGCTTTTGCGCCCCTCGGATTCGGGAATACGGATACTACGGTCTTCATGAACGGCCAGGCTAGCCTGGCAGGCGGCGAAATGGTCAGTGGCGAATACTTCTCCGGCCTTGGAGTTCATGCTTACCTAGGCCGCGCGTTGGACCGGCGGGACCAGAAGCAAGGTGCGCCCGGCGTCGCCGTGATCAGCTATGGGTACTGGACGCGGCGGTTTGCGCGGGGCGCGTCAGCCGTGGGCGAGCACATCGTTTTGGATGGCTCGCCCTATACGATCGTCGGAGTGATGCCTCCCCGGTTTACTGGCGTGACTCCCGGCCTCTTCACGCCTGACATCTGGATCCCCTTCACAACGCGCCCAGGCATCGGACCGTGGGGCGACACGACTCGCGCCGACCAGAACGTCTTCAATTCGCGCTACTGGTTTTGCCTGTCCATCATGGCTCGATTGAAGCCCGGGGTAACCAGAGAGCAAGCTCGTGCGGCGGCGGACACCACATTCCGCAATTTCTTCGCGGCGGACCAGACCCCACCTCCCAAGCTCGCTGATCTTCCGCGCATCGAACTCGCTTCCGGGGCGAAAGGCATGGACTGGATTCGGCAAGTCCTGGGCCAGCCTTTGCTGATCCTGATGGCTGCGGTCGGACTGGTGTTGCTCATCGCCTGTGCCAACGTCGCGGCGCTGCTGCTGGCCCGCGTCGCATCTCGGCAAAGAGAGATGGGCATGCGCGTTGCTCTCGGCGCTTCGCGTCGGCGACTCATCCGCCAATTGCTTACGGAAAGTGTCTTATTGGCTTTGGTCGGCGCTGCGGCCGGGATCGCGTTCGCCGTCTGGCTAACGCGAGGCCTCGAGACGCTCATTTCCTCCGGCAGTTTCCCAATCACGATGGGCATCCAGCTTAATCTGCCGGTGCTTGGCTTCACGGCCGCGGTGGCCGTCGGAACAGGCATCGTGTTTGGGCTGGCGCCGTCCTGGCAAGCAAGTCACATCGAGTTGACTTCAGCGCTGAAGGAGAAACCGACCGGAAGCGGCAGGAGCGCGCGAATGGGGCTAGGAAACTGCCTGGTGATTGCCCAGGTCGCGGTGTGCCTGCTGCTGCTCATCGGCGCCGGATTGTTCGTCCGCACGCTCGACAATGTAGAAAACCAGAATTTGGGTTTCGAACAGCAGGGCCTGCTGCTTTTCGGCATCAATCCCACACAAGACGGCTACAAGGGGGAACGGCTGGCGAGTTTCTATAACAGATTGCTACGCCGCCTGCGAGCACTGCCGGGTGTCCGGGCAGCCACGAGTTACGAGTACGCTCCTTTTTCGGGATGGTCCAGCAACAACGACATTTACATCGATGGGTACACTCGAAAGCTCGACAGCATGACGGTTCGCAATGCCACTGTCGGTCCGGACTTTTTCAAAACCATGGGTATTCACGTGCTCCTTGGGCGTGGAATCCGCTGGAGTGATACGGAGAACTCGCCGAAAGTGGCCGTGGTCACCCAAGCCATGGCGAAGTACTTCTTTGGTGGCGAAAACCCGATTGGAAAGCGGTTCAACATTGGCGATGGTCCCGACCCCAAGGATACCTATCGGATTGTGGGCGTTGCCGAAAACGTCAAGCTCACGAAGTTGGTTCCCGAGGACCCGGGGGCAGCCCGCGAGGTATTCGTTCCTTTCGCGCAAGCGATGGACTTGCTCGAATATATGTACTTTGAAGTTCGAACCACCGGGAGTCCCACGGCACTCGTTCCTGCGGTGCATCGCGTCGTGCACGATCTCGATCCGAGAGTGCCTCTCTCGAACGTCAGAGCACAGGTTGAGCAAACCCGTCAGGCCGCCATGCAGCAGAAACTGTTCGCGGAAATATCGAGTTTCTTCGGGTTGTTGGCGCTGCTACTCGCCTGCGTGGGCCTCTACGGAACGATGTCTTACGCGGTGGCCCGCCGCACGAACGAGATCGGTATTCGAATGGCGCTCGGCGCGCCGCGCCGCCAGGTATTACGAATGGTGCTCCAGGAATCGCTCACCCTGATCGGGATTGGCATAGCCATCGGCGTGCCCGCGGCGCTGGGGCTGATGCGCCTCGTCTCGAGTGAACTCTATGGGCTGAAACCGACTGATCCGCTTACCATCGCCGGAGCCGCATCTTTGCTGGCTGTCATCGCGCTCTTCGCGGGCTACGTTCCCGCGCGGCGGGCGTCGAGGGTCGATCCAATAGTGGCCCTGCGGTATGAATGAGGTAGTGGGTTAGTCGCCAGGGCAGGCGTTCTTCCTCGGCTGGAGCTTTTGTCTTCTTACGGAGTGGGCTTTGTGACTGGGGTAGTGCGGACTTGTTGTTTAGGTCCGCGGCTTTTCGTGCTACGCCTCTTGAGGCGATGGCGATTTTGAGAGGAGCCATTTTCATGAGTCGTCTCCGAGCGTACTTCGTGCGGCTGGCGGGCGTATTCAGCAAACAACGGCGGGACCG
>JASHON010000207.1 GCA_030041095.1 Terriglobia bacterium | reverse complement strand
CATCCCCGCTCAGAACGTCATCGCCTGCTGTTGGGCCATTTGAGCATGCACGACGGCGATGGCGGCCATATTCACGATTTCAGCCACGGTAGCGCCACGCTGCAACACGTGTACGGGCTTCGAAAGTCCCATCAGGATGGGGCCAAGCGCTTCTGCGCCTCCAATGCGCATCATGAGCTTGTAAGCGATGTTGGCGGAGCCGAGATCCGGGAAGACCAGCACGTTCGCGCCTCCTTTCAGCGCGCAAAACGGATACTCTTCCGCGATGATTTCAGGAACGACGGCGGTATCCGCCATCATCTCGCCATCCACGATGATCTCTGGAAACTTTTCCTTCACCAGGGCGGCCGCCTGGCGCATTTTCTCACTGAGGGGGTGGCGTGTGCTCCCGAAGTTGGAAAAAGAGAGCATGGCCACGCGAGGCGTCACATTGAACTGGCGAGCCGCTTCCGAAGCCAGCCATGCGATTTCCGCAAGCTGCTCCGCGGTCGGCTCGATGTGGACGGTGGTATCCGCGAAGAAATAAAGTTCTTTCTTGGTGATGATGACGTACACGCCGCACACGCGCTCCACTTCCGGACGCGTTTCAATCATCTGCAGCGCCGGCCGGATGGTCTCCGGGTAATGCTGCGAAACGCCCGCCACAAAACCATCCACCTCGCTGCGGCGCAGCATCATGGCTCCAAAATAATTCGGGTTCAGCATCAACTCCCGCGCTTCGCTGCGCGTCACACCGCGCCGCTCGCGCAGCCGGGCGTACTCTTCCGCATACTGCTCGAATCCCGCGAAGGTTTCCGGCTCAACGATCTCCGCGTTTAGTTTTTGCAGGCCGAGCCGCGCCAGCCGCTCCTTGATTACCGCGCACCGGCCGATCAGCACAGGGCAGGCGATTTTTTCCTCGATCAACTGAAACGCCGCGCGAATGATCTTCTCATGCTCGCCTTCGGAAAAAACAATGCGGCGCGGCCGTGTTTTCGCGCGGTTCCGCACGGTCTGCATCACCGCTGTGGCCCGACCCTGGCGTCGGGAAAGCGCGTCGCGATATTCGTCCAGATCGAGCTGCACGCCAGCCACGCCGCTTTGCATGGCCGCCCCGGCTACGGCCGAAGCCTCCCAGATGAGCACTCTCGGATCGAACGGCTTGGGGATGATGTAGTCGGGGCCGAAGCGAAGCCGCTCGAGCCCATAAGCCTGTAAGACGGCATCCGGCACGTCTTCTTTAGCAAGAGCGGCCAGGGAGCGTGTGGCTGCCACGGTCATTTCCCCGTTGATGGCACGGGCACGGACGTCCAGTGCTCCGCGGAAAATGAAGGGAAAGCCGAGGACGTTGTTCACCTGGTTGGGAAAGTCGGAGCGGCCGGTGGCAACGATGGCATCAGGACGGGCTGCCTTCGCTTCGTCGAAGCCGATTTCCGGAACCGGATTAGCCATGGCGAAAATGACCGGACTTGCGGCCATTGACTTCACCATCTCCGGTGTGACGCATCCGGCTACGGAGAGACCGATGAAGACGTCGGCATCCTTGATCGCATCGCCCAGCGTCCGCGCGGAGGTGCGCGCGGCGTGGCGCGCTTGCTGGGGCGTCATGCCGTCGCGGCCTTCGTACAGCACGCCCTGTTCGTCGCATAGGATGATCTGTTCCTTCTTCAGTCCCAGCCGCACGTAATGGTCCGCGCAGCCGATGCCCGCCGCACCCGCACCGCTGAATACCACCTTGACCTTGTGGATGTCCTTGCCGGCCAGTTCGAGCGCATTCAACAGCGCCGCTCCGGAAATGATGGCCGTTCCGTGCTGGTCGTCGTGAAATACGGGGATGGACATCGTCTTCCGTAGCGTATCCTCGATTTCAAAGCATTCGGGCGCGCGGATGTCTTCCAGGTTAATGCCGCCAAACGTCGGCTCGAGCAGACGGCACACCTGGATTACGTCTGCCGGATTCGTCGAGTTCACCTCCAGGTCAAACACGTCGATATCAGCAAACCGCTTGAAGAGCACGGCTTTGCCTTCCATCACCGGCTTGCCCGCCAATGCCCCGATCGCGCCGAGCCCAAGGACGGCAGTGCCGTTTGTGACCACGGCTACAAGGTTTGCCCGGACCGTGTAATCAAAGCTCAGCTCCGGCTCCTTCTGAATTGCCAGGCATGGCTCGGCAACGCCGGGCGTATACGCCAGGCTCAAATCCCATTGTGTGCGGCAGGGCTTCGTGGGCGAAACTTCGATCTTACCTTTTGGCTCCCGCTGGTGATATTCCAAAACGTCCTGCTTTCGAATCTGGAACACGTTCGTTTCCTCCTGCTTGGCCTCGTCTCGTTACGCCCGTTCCGATCAGCTTGCAGAACAACCGGATTCGTGGCTCGAATTATGAAATCAATGAACCGTGATTTGTATACAAGGACGGAGGCGAATATACACCTGCGGGTAGGAGCGGTCAAGGAAACGAGTCACACTCAGAACGCTCGTCGAACACCGCTTACGAGCGCAGCAGATAAGCACCGAGCACGGCGCGGCAGTGGTCCCGGTAAGCCGTTAAGCTTTCGTTCGGGCCTTCAATGATCCATTGCAAACAGAATCCATCCACCAGAGCCCGAAGCGTGCGGGCAACGTCTTCCGGCTTGACTGAGCGGAACTCCTGCTCACGAATCCCTTCCTCGATAATGTTCATATCCTGTTTGCGGCGCCTTTTGAAGAATGCAGCCATGGCCGCACGGAAGCGATCAGAGCGAAGACTGAGGGCGACGAATTCCAGCAATACCAGGTAAAGCTTGCGATTCACTTCAGGGCTGTGGAAGAGAACCTCCAGCTCGGAAGCCAGTCGGGCACGCGCCGGCCCCTGGCTTGCAGCCACTTCATCTAATGTGCGCTCTAGCTGGGCAAGCAACCACTCGAATACTGCAAAGAGAAGCTCCTCCTTGGACCGGAAATAGTGCTGCGCGCTGCCCTTGCTGAGCCCGGCGCGAGAGCCGACGGAATCCATGGTGGCGGCCTGGATTCCTTTCTCCAGGATCTCGGCATACCCTGCCCTCATCAGGGCTTCACGACGACGCTCAGCGAGTTGGGGATCAACGCGGCGTGGACTCATTCGCGGCTTCGGCTTTGGGACGGACCGGAGGGATTACTATAGCACGCCGCCGCAGCCTGGCTTGCGTTCACAGACTTCGGAACTCCGAAGGGACGTTTGAAAACAGCGTTTGGGCAGAACGCGCGGCGGCGTTAGCCCTTGGGGGCGTAATAGCCGCGTCTGGCCTGGACGCGATACCCACGCTCTTTCACTCGCACGCGAATCCGGTGGTAAGAGCCGTCATTGCCCCGGTCCGTGGGTATGTACCCCAGCAGATACTGCGAGCTCAGCTCATCGGCAATTTCGCGAAAGGCGGAGCGAGCCCTTTCCGCCTTTGTCACTCGAATAACTCTGCCGCCGGTATCGTCGGAGAATTTTTTCAGAGCCCAGCCTCCGTTATAGGTGGGCATGTTCTGGTTGTAGAAACCGAGATCCACAATATCCAGCGAATAGATGATGACTCGGGCTCTCATCGCGGCATCGAGCGCCGCCTCCAGCGTTTCCTTGCTGCCTTGGTCCTGACCGTCGGTAAGGAGGATCAGCACTTTGCGTCCCGTTTGGTGCGCCATGAGTTGTCTCGATGCGAGCCACACGGCGTCATAAAGGTGCGTTGCGCCCCCGGCAACAGGGAACGTGGGCGGAATGGGGCCGTACCCGCCTCCGTTAATCTGTTGCTCGTTGATGGCGCGAGAAAGCCACGGCAGGCTCTCCGTGAAGTCCTGGTCCAGCTCCACATCAACGTCGAAATGAAGGACGCAAGTCATGTCCTTTGGCCCCATCACATCCTTGAGGAATTCCTGTGCCGCCTGTTGCTCAATGTAGAGCATCCGCCCTTGGCTGGGACTGGTATCAACCATCAAGCACATGGTGAGCGGAATCTTCGCGCCACGGGCAAAATACCGAACCGTCTGCGGCTTGCCATTATCAGTGATCTCGAAATCGTTGCGGGTGAGGTTAGTGACAAGCTGCCTTTCATGATCGCGCACCACGGCGTAAACGTTCACCACCTCCGATTGAACCCTAAAAACAGGTGGCCGCGGCTTTTGGCCGGTTTGAAGATCTTGCGGTGCGGCCGAAGCTTTCACAGCGGCAGGCGCGGCGGAATCCGAACGCGCGGGCTGAGAGGCCAGGCAAGCTGAAGCCACGAGGCCGAAGACCATCGCCCGGGACAGCCACACGAACTTGAGAGGTGACATGTGGAAGCCCACCCGGCTGTGATCCATCTTCACGGCTTCTTTCACCTGTCCGAATGAGTGGATGCGCTTTGCGCATCTCGTGTTGCACTCACGAGCGTGCCCTGCGGCTGCTCCGCTCGCTGCGATGTTGAAACTTGAACGTCCCGTGATGCCGCACTCTTATCTCTCGAAGAGAGCTTGCGATTCCGATGATAGAAGGCTCGGCCGGAGTTTTCGTAACAAGCTGTTGCTTCAACCATGCCGAAGGCGGAAACAACTCCATCACGGCTTATTCAGGACGGTGGAAAGACGCGAAACATCCTCTTCTCGCGCCATCCCGAACGCCGAAAATTAGAAACTCGAGTTCGATCCTTCACTTTCCTCTTGACAAGATCATGCACAATCACTATACATGGTGATGAATACGCGCTCCGCCAGTCTTGCTGGCGGAAGACTTCGACTCAATCGAGAGGAGAATAGAATGCCAGCTAAGAAGAAGGCAAAAGCAAAGAAGAAGAGATAACCTGCTTCAGAATTTCGAAGCGGAAAATCGGGGATGCAGCAATGCATCCCCGATTTTTTTTGCCTGGCTTCGCTTGAATCCTGCAGCCCAGACTGTGGGACGACCGTGTGAGCCAGGCGGGTTTGGGTTGCGGCGCGGCTTCGCTTCCTATTACAATGGCCCCGTCCGTGCCCGGTCGTAACGTCGTGGCGTTTTCGGGTCCGGAGACGGAGAGCGCCCCGATTGCTGCATCTCAAAGCCCTTGAAGCCGCGATGGCCCACATTCTCAGTCACTACGGTGGCTGGGGACTTTTTGCCATATCCTTCCTTGACTCGTCGTTTCTCGCGTTCCCTTTCATCAACGATCTGCTTCTGATCAAGCTGGCCAGCGTTCACCCGTACAATGCGGTTTGGTATTCCCTCCAATGCACCATGGGCTCGGTGCTCGGCGCCTACGCCATCTACTTCCTCACGCTGCACGGGACCAAGCTGATTTGGCGGCGGCCCGTGCAGGAGGAAAGCCGCATTCGCACCTGGATCAAGCGCAACGACTTTCTCTCCATTCTCGTCGCGTCGCTTCTGCCGCCGCCCACTCCGTTCAAGGTTTTCGCCGTCGTCGCGGGAGGAATGCGGACCAGCCAACGGCGCTTCATGGCGGCGCTGGTCATTGGACGCGGTCTGAGATTCTCATTCGAAGCGTGGCTGGGAGCGTATTACGGGGCAATCGCGCAAGCTTATCTCCGCCGCAACGTTGTGTGGCTCAGTGTCATCACGGCTGCGGCAGTCGTGATCGTCGTCGTGGCCCTTCGGATTCTTCGGCGCAAGCCTCACCCTTCGTAGCAAATTCTGGCAGGATGCCGGAAACTCCGCCGGCACTTGTCATCTCCAGAAC
Organism: Terriglobia bacterium; assembly: GCA_030041095.1. GTDB lineage: Bacteria > Acidobacteriota > Terriglobia > UBA7540 > UBA7540 > JASHON01. The sequence goes on along the minus strand of JASHON010000207.1, from coordinate 3,344 downwards.
GCCGGCACCTCTCATGCTGAGCGCAGCGAAGAATCTCTGCATTTGTCTTCAAAGAATTAAAAGGACGCGTCGCAAAGTTTTCCCTGAGTCTCTTCATTCCGCCCAGGGCCGTTCCGGGCGGAAGGGCGAACGGCCTCAACATGGCGGATTGGATGGTTTGGCAATCCGCTAACGCATCGGATTCTGGCGGGAGAAAGAGAATGACTGATGGCGAACTTCGAACGACGGCGAAAGCTGGACTTCATCAACAAAGTTCCAGTTTGAGGAGTTCGGCGAAGCGAAGCGTAAATCCCGAAAATAGACGGTGTAACCTTCCTCGGTTTGGTTGACTATGGTCCAGGGAAAGCGGGCAAAGCTGAGAAATGTTCTGGCCGTGGAGGCCTTTCGGGCGGCTTCGAGTGCGGGTGATGGTCTTTCCTTGGGCAGAAGCTGGGCATCGAACGCATCGACGCCGTTTGAAAGGGTGTCCGCGTCCAGAAGAAAATACGAGCTGCGCGTTTCCACCACGCCGTTCCAATCGAACGGATTAAGCGCGGCCGGAAAGGCGCCGATGCGGAGCGGAACTTCTCCGCCATAATAATCCGCATCGAGCATGTCCAAGGCGCGGCGATGCGCCAAAAACCGCACGCCCCAAACGCCGAGAATTCCGCAGAGCGCGACGATGGCGCCAATTCGCGCCCCGGCGCCGCCATTCCTCCGATGACCCACTTCCTCTGAAACAAGACGCAGGAGGAGTGGAATGCTGAGTCCTGCAATTAAGAGCAGGAGCACGTAAGGCCCAACGATGGGCATGATATCCAGAGCAATCCAGCGGCCGCTGAAAGGCAGGAACGGGCGAATGCCGTAGGAGTTGGTGTAATCCATCAGGACGTGGCAGGCCATCGCAATCCAGCCAAGCAGGAAAATCCACTTCAGGCTGATCGGTGGAGCGTTCTTTCCTGGCGATGCACGGCGGCCTGGAACGAAAATCGAAGCAGCCAGGATGATGGCGAGCAGCGTAATTCCGAGGAGGGAATGCGTCATGCCACGATGAACTTTGAGATAGTTGCTTTGGCCTCCTGCGGCTGTAATGATGTCTATGTCGGGAAGGTTGGAGCCGATAATCAGCGCCCAAAACGCAAAGCGCGTTTTCCGCTTCAAGCCGGCTTGGCCAATCGCGATGCCGGTGAGAGTGTGGGTGAGGTTATCCATCGCTCTCGCACAGCAGGACCCGCTCTTCTCCGTCTACCTCGTGCAGACGCACTTCCACCGTCTCGCGCGCCGTGGTCTGAACCAACCGTCCTACATAGTTAGCTTGAATCGGCAGCTCGCGATGCCCGCGGTCAACCAGGACGGCGAGATCAACCCGTTTGGGACGGCCGGAATCCACCAATGCGTCCAGAGCGGCGCGCGTGGTTCTGCCCGTGTAGAGGACATCGTCAACCAGCAGCACGATGCGGTCTTCGATGGAGAAGGGTAAAGCGTTCGGTTGCGCGCTCGATTGACCGGCGAAGCCTGACGGAGCCGATGGGAGAAGATCGTCGCGGTAGGCCGTAATGTCGAGGCCGGCAACGGGCGGGGTTACTTTCTCGATTTCCCCAATCCGCGCCGCAAGACGCTCGGCGAGGAAGGCCCCGCGGCGCCGGATGCCGACGAGCGCAAGCCCTTCGGCTCCGTTGTTCCGCTCCACAATTTCGTGCGCCAGCCGCAGCAGCGTCCGCTCGATTTCTGTGCCGGACATGAGCTGTCTCTTTTCCCGAACGGACTTTGCGGCAGAAGTTCCTTCACGGCGTCTCATCGAAGCCTCCCGCGCATTATACCCCACGGCTGCCTCATCCGGCAGTGTGGCGGGACAGTCTGTAGCGGGACAGTCCCGTCGGGCGCGTGTGAGAATGGACCCGCCCTTTACCGCTCACGACACAGAGACGGGAAAGTGGACGCGACGCGACAATTTGCAGGGTTTGTGCGCAACATTGTGGGGGGGATCCAGGCGAGACAGAAAGAGGAAATAGGCCAAGATTGCGAGCAACAAACTGAAAACGCTCCATTTTTACTCAATGAACTTCCCGATGAGCCACATGTGACCAAACGGGTCGACCACCGCGCCTTGGAGCATCTTGGCGATGGGGCGCGGCCCGACGTTAGAGTGCTTATGTTCGACCACCGGGCTCCGTTCGATGGCGCCAGCGGCAAGAGCGCGTTTTTGCACCGCGACAGGATCGTTGACGAAAAGCTCGATCCGGACGGTAGTAAACCCGCCAGCGGCAGGTCCCCGTGTCCCGTACTCGGGCGACTCGGTGGCAAGAAAGAACGGCGCACCGTGCACGGAGACCCCGGCGACCATGTGCTCGCTTTCTCCGAGTTGCCACAGGACCGTGGCATCGAACGCAGCTTTGTAAAACTCGAGAGCGGCTCTCGCGTCGCTGACAGCCAGCATGGGAGAAATCTGCGGAGTCACCGATGCCGGGCAAGCGACGGCAGCTCCCCACTCATCCGGGCTGACGTCGCGGGCATGCTGTGAGAAGAGCCAGTGGTGGCCGGCGAAGTCCTCCACTCCGTACTGACGCTCGCCATATTCTGTTTCGTGCAGGTCTTCGACGATTCGAGCACCCGCAGATAGTGTTCTTTGATAGTGGGCGTCTACGTCTTCCAGAAACACGGTCAAACTTTGAGTTCCGCTGCCCACTTGCGAAGGAGGTCCGCAACCATGCCGGGCCCTCTTCAGCATGATCCATGCATTGCCCAGGTGCATTTGCGCCCCGCTAATCATGCCGGGCTCGCCATAGCGGTAGTGCTCCGTGAACCCAAACGCTTTAGTTAGCCAGTCGATGGCTTCCACGACATTGAGATAAATGATGTGTGGCAACAGAATGTCTGTAGGGACTGAGCGATTCGAAATCATCGGCCTTGCCTCATTCATCACAATACCGGGCGACGGGCGCGCCTGTATTGTAAAAAAGCGTCAACAGGAAAGAGCGGTAATCGGGACGTGGTTGCGGCGATGTGGAGCAGACGGGCGGTAGGCAGTGGGAGTGATGCCCGTGAGATCGCGAAAATCGTGGATTAGATGAGCCTGACCGGTGTAACCGTGCTCGGCCTGCAGGCAGTATTTGCTCAACGGCTGGGGGAAGTTCCCCTCGGTGATAGTGAAAGGTTGCAACAAACGGCGCGAGCGCCATGGAGCGCGGAAACGTGGTAACGTGGGTCATTATCCGGCAAGCATAACATCCTGGAGCTGTGCTGTTCCACCTTCACTTTGCAGATTGGACAGCGTAAGACTTTGCACGGTGTTTGGCGTATGCGTGAGCCAAGGGTCGCTTCGAGCGCTTTGGGGTCAACTGCGCGAACGCCAAGTGTAATTGGAA